>JBKQRH010000037.1:0-9435 GCA_052326045.1 Occallatibacter sp.
GTATGGCAATCTCGCCCGCCGCGGAAACAGTCACCTCCGGCTCGATGATGTCCTCAAGCCAATATCGGGCTGAGGCGGAGACATCGCCGGGCAAGGTAAAGTTTTCCAGGGTCGACAGCGCGATGTTGTGCGACCGTCCCACGCCGGACTCCAGCATCCCGCCGCACCACACCGGAATTCCCCGCTCCTGCGCCGCATTGTGCACCGCGATGGCCTCGGAAAAGCCGCCCACGCGCCCCAGTTTGATGTTGATGATCTTGCACGACTCCATCTCAATGGCCGCCAGCGCGTCGCGCCGGTTGCGGATCGATTCGTCCAGGCAGATCGGCGTCTGCAAGCGTTTTTGCAGCATGGAGTGGTAATAAAAATCATCGTGCCATAGAGGCTGCTCGATCATCAGCAGGTCGAAGGCGTCGAATGCGGTCAGGTGGTCGGCGTCCTTGAGTCGGTACGATGAGTTGGCGTCGCAACTGAGCGTGATGCCCGGCCACCGGCTACGCACCCGCTCGAAGACCTCCACGTCCCAGCCCGGCTTGCACTTGAGCTTGATGCGCTGATAACCCGCGGCCAGCTCCTTCTCAATGATCGTCAACAGTTCGGGGATGGAGGACTGAATTCCCAGCGACACCCCGCAGGGAATCACGTCGCACACACCGCCGATCAGCCGGGAAAGCGAAATCCCTTCGCGCTGCGCCTCGATATCCCAAATGGCGTTTTCCAGCGTCGCCTTGGCCATGCGATTGCCCCGCACCTGGCGGAAGATCCGCGGGCAATCCCCACCATTTTCAGGCGCCTCCGCGGCCAGCATGGGCCCCAGTTCATTCACGATCGCAGCCCAGGCGCTGTCGGTCGACTCCTCGGAGAAGAACGGCCGCTCGCCCGCCGTACACTCGCCCCAGCCGGTCAATCCTTCCGACTGGACCTCCGCCAGAAGAATCCTCCGGTTGCGAGTCACGCCAAAGCTGGTTTCAAAGGGGCGCACCAGGGGCAGGTGCAGTTCGCGCAGGATGATCCTATCGATTCTCATAAATTTCTCTGTTCCTTGGGGCTTGAGCTCTGCTCCGCCTGGGTTAGGGGACCCAGTTCGAAGACTCCATTTCCTTCCGCATCCCGGACGAAGCCAAGTACGGCTAATCCCTGGGAAAATGCCTGTTGAAACTTGCGGCGGTTCTCCAATTGAACGGCGAGGGCTCGTTCCCGGCCGGCTTCGGAGGCCTTCCACTGATAGATGGAGGCGGGGACCAGGATACGTTCCTCAATGATCTGCGCAACTGCCGGGCGGCCTTCAAGAATTGCCTGAACCCTGGGCGAATCGAGCTGCCACTCGGCGACGAGACGGTCCGTCGGAAGCCCACCTTGCAGTCGAGATGAGGATACACCATAGAAATTCACCTCGTAACGGCAGGCAATCGCCCCCAGCTTGTGGATATTGAAAAAAGCGTTCTTGATTTCCAGCGGATCGAAGGTCCACTCCATGTACCGTATGCCTCGCGAAAGCGCCTCCCGGCGTTGCTCCCGCTTGAGTTGCACGCCCAGGCCGCGGTTGCGGCATTCCTCCTTGACGGCCAGCATGTGGGAGTGCAGATAGGGCCTCGGCTCACCCTTTTCGGTCTTTACTCCCGGCCAGGACAGGACGAAGCCCACCAGCGACTCCGGCTCGCCCTCGGGCTGGCCACCGGAAATCTCCGTATCGTAAGCGCCGATCACCTGTCCGCCGACCTTCTGCGCCAGCAAAAAGGCCTTACGCGGAAAGACCTCGCTGGCGTCCATGCCCCAGGTGTCGATCTGGAGTTGGACGCAGGCCTCCAGTTCGTCAAAGCCCGAGCAGGCGCGAATCACGATCATGGCTGCGGCCCAGGAGCAGTATCAGGGGCTGCATTCCGGGCAGGCTGCGCTTCCCTTGCCTCAGTCCTGGCCAGCTTCCGCTTGGCCTGCGCCCAAAGCGCCTCCAGTTCATCCGCTGAAAGCTCTTCCAGCGGACGCTTCGAGGCCGCTTCCATCTCCCGAAACCGCTCACGAAAGCGCCGGTTGCTGCCGCGCAACGCCATCTCCGCATCCACGCCCAGGTGCCGGCCCAGGTTGACCACGGTAAAGAGCAGGTCGCCCAACTCCGCCTCCACGGCCGGCTTGCGCGCTGGCCCCGCGGAGGCAACTTCAGCCTCCAGTTCCGCAGTTTCCTCTGCCAGCTTGGGCAGCAGATCGCGCCAATGAGCCCAGTCGAACCCGGATTTTGCCGCCTTCGCGCCCAGCTTGGCCGCCTCCGCCAGCGCCGGCATCGCCCGCTGGACTGTATCCAATCTCGACGGGGGGAGCCTCTGCGCCGAAGGCGCGTCTGCTGCATGCAATGCTGCCGTAGGCGCGCCCGCTGCATGCAATGCCTTCTCGGCTGCTTTGATCTCCTCCCAGTTGCGCAGCACCGCCGCCGAAGAACCCTTCACCGCGGCGTCTACATCCGCCCGGTTCCCCGCCGCCCGCGAAGCCTCGTCGCCAAACACGTGCGGATGCCGCCGCACCAGCTTGTCATTCAGGTGGTCGAGCACCTCGGCGATGGTGAAATGGCCCTCGTTGGCTGACATCTCCGCATAAAACAGCACTTGGAGCAGCAGGTCGCCCAGTTCCTCGGCCAGGTGCGGCCAGTCGCGCCGCTCGATGGCGTCGAAGACCTCGTAGGTCTCTTCCAGCGTGTATTTCCGGATCGAATCGAAGGATTGCTCGCGGTCCCAGGGGCACCCATTGGGAGCGCGCAGCCGCGCCATGATGCTCACCGACTGCTCAAACAGCGCCGCAGCCCGCGCCGGATCGGTGGCGTTCTGCGGCGCGGAAGCCTGTGCGTTGGAGCTTTCAGGCGGAAGGTCCATGCACCTCCAGTCTACCTTGGGCAGGAGCGGCGGCGATGGACCCTGCGTCTTAGGAACCGTATACTCATCTGTCCAATGATTCGTATCCTCGGAACCATCTTTGCGGGCCTTCTGGGGCTGGCATTCGGCAGCTTTCTGAACGTGTGCCTGAGCCGCTGGCCGGAGGGCGAGAGCATCATCCGGCCACGCTCTCACTGCCGCTATTGCGGCCACACGCTCGCCTGGTGGGAAAACGTGCCGCTGGTGAGCTGGCTTGCCCTGCATGGCCGCTGCCGCAGTTGCCGCGCACGGATCGGTTGGCGCTATCCGCTCGTGGAAGCGGCGGTGGGAGGGCTGTGGGCAACTTTTATATGGCACATTTCTGAGCAGTTTGTGGTTTCAGACATTGCAAGTCAACTAGGAATTGTCCCACCGCACATTGGGATCATTCCTTTGATTGGAACAATGTTCTTTCTCTGGTTGCTGGTTGGAATTGCAGTACTTGATGCGGAGTATTTTTGGATTGCTGATACCGTCACCTTGCCGGGAATCGCGTTAGGTATTGCTTTCTCAGTTCTGTCTGAGTCCATATTGCAGACGCCTCTACGAGAACAATCGGAGTTCTGGATTCGCCTTGGTGAGCGGTTATTGGAGATTCTCGCCGCCGCCGCCCTGATCCTTCTCATCCGCTGGCTCTATTGGCTGATCCGCCGCCGCGAGGGAATCGGCCTGGGCGACGCCAAGCTGATGGCCATGCTGGCCGCCTGGCTCGGTCTGCCCGGCGCACTGCTTTCTTTCGGGATTGGAGTCGTGCTCGGAGCGCTGGTCGCAGTCCTCCTGCTAATGTTCCCGTCCAGCAAGCCAGATTCCAGCGCCTGGGCGTTCAGCAAACTGCCTTTGGGCGCATTCCTCTGCATCGGCGGCATCGTCAGCAGCTTGTGGGGCCAGCACATCATCGCCGCCTATCTTCGCTGGGCCGGCTTCTGATAACTTCCCGATTTTCAATGCAGCAAGGACTCTCTCACAGAGCGCTACTTCGTCGTCTCCGCCTGCGGCTGACTAGCGGAAGAGCTCTTCGCATTCGCAATCTCGGGGTCCTTCATCGCCTTGCGCGCTTCCTTGCCGTGCGGCCCGTCCGGATCGTAATCCAGCAGCTTCAGATAGTGTGTGCGGGCGTCCGCAAAGTCGCCCAGGTGGCGCTCCGCCTCGGCCAAACCCCAGTAGACCTCGGGATTCTCCGGGTCCAGCACCAGCGCGGACTCGTAGCGCGAAAGAGCCGCCTTCCAGTTTTTGGTCTGCAAATAATAGCCGCCCACTTCGATATCCTTGGACGCGGCCTCCTGGCGGGTGGGCTCCTTGACGGCCAGCTTTCTCTTTTTCTCCGGCTGATTGTCATCCGGCGGGGGCAGCAGCTTCTCCATGCCCATGAGGCTGGAGCTGGAATCCTCCGTCTTCCCGCTCGTGGCGGCCGGGGCAGGGTCGTCAGGGCTGCGGACAGGGTCCAGGTCCTCACCCGGCAGCGGGATTCCAGGGCTTTCCGGCTCGTAATAGGTTCCTTCGGGCAGCGCCGGGGTTATCTTCGACGGCATCACTGGAACCGTGCTTGTGTCCTCGGGAAACGGATTAGACTCCGGCTGCGGCTGAGCGCCCGCCGGTTTTTGAGCGTCCGCAGCCGGCTTGTTCTGGCCAGATGGAGCCGGATCGCCGCTCGCCGGTGTCTGCGCATGGAACCGCGGCCCCGCCGCCAGGCAGCCCGCCAATACCACCGCAACCCAAAAGCTCCGTTTCATTTCCCTATCCCTTGCCTCTCCAATGGTAGGATGCGGTCCATACAGCACAATTCGCGCCCTAGGAAAGCATCGCACATTCGCATGGGACTCATCATCCGCTCCTCCGCCATTCACGCCGCCGGTTGCTACACCACCACCGCCATCCGCAAAGGCGCGCGCGTGGCCGAGTACACCGGCCGCCGTCTCACCAGGGCCGAGGCCGATGCCGCCTACAAAAACTTGCCCATCACCTATTTATTTGGACTGGGCGACGGCGAGATGGTCATCGACGGCCACGGCATGGCCATGTTCATCAACCACAGTTGCGACCCCAACTGCGAGACCCGCGAGAAAGACGGCCGGGTGTGGATCGTCGCCATCCGCAACATCACCCCCGGCGAGGAGATCACTTACGACTACTGCCTTTACGACAGCGACGAAAACGAGGCCCTTTGCAACTGCTGCGTGAAGAATTGCCGCCGCACCATGTGCTCCCCGGAAGAAATCCGCCGCCGAGAAGCTGCCGCGCAAAAAGCCCTCAAAAAGGCCGCCAAAAAGAAGCGCGGCAAGCGCAAGGCCGGCACGAGCGCCAAACCGGCATAGGTGTAAGCTCTGGACTTCTATCGCGATGATCCAGGTGCGGCGAAGCCGTTTTCCACCCCGTCGCTCACCCACCCCGGAACGATACAATCGCGTCTAGGCCGTCCCGCAGCCGGACAGGCCTAAGGAGCGCGTTCACCCATGGGCTATCAGGTTCTGGCCAGAAAATACCGTCCGCAGCGCTTTGCCGACGTGGCCGGCCAGGATCACGTCACCCGCACCCTGCTCAACGCCCTCAGCCAGAACCGCATCGCCCACGGCTACATCTTCTCCGGGCACCGCGGCATCGGCAAAACCACCATCGCCCGCATCGTGGCCATGGCCCTGAACTGCCGCACGGACGTGGGCACAGCAGCCCGGCCCACGCACGAGCCCTGCGGCGTCTGCGATTCCTGCATCGAAATCCGCCAGGGCAACGCCGTGGACGTGATCGAGATCGACGCCGCCACCAACCGCGGCATCGATGAGATTCGCGAACTGCGCGACGCCGCCCGTTACTCCCCGGCCCGCGACCGCTACAAGATTTACATCCTCGACGAGGCCCACCAGATCACCGAGGCAGCCTTCAACGCCCTGCTCAAGACCCTGGAAGAGCCTCCGGCGCACGTCATCTTCATGATGGCCACCACGCAGCCGGAGGACATTCCCCAGACCATCCGCTCCCGCTGCCAGCATTTCAGCTTTCACGCCGTCAAATTCGACGATATTCTGGCCCAGTTAAAGATGATTGCCGGCCAGGAGCAGGTGGATGCCGAGGACGCCGCGCTGGCGCTGCTGGCCGAGGCCGGCGACGGCTCCATGCGAGACGCGCTCTCCATCATGGATCAGGCCATCGCCTCGGCGCCCCTCGGAATCGGTCTCGCAGCGGGCCGTCCCGTGCTCTCCTCCGCGCAGATTCGCGAGCTGATGGGTGCGGTGCCCAACGCGGTCTTCGAGCGGCTGCTGGAAGCCGTGGCCGCCGGCCAGAGCGCCGAGCTGATGGAGCAGTTGAACCTGCTCGTCAATGCCGGCCACAACCCCTCGTCCCTGGCCCGGCAAATGGTCCGCTACCTGCGCAACACGCTCATGGCCAAGCTGGGTGGCGAGCAGACTGAACTGCTGCAGATCTCTGGCGACGAGCGCGCCCGCTCCGCGCGCACAGCCCTCCTGTTCACCGAGGAGGAGCTGACCCGCAATCTGCAAATCGTCCTGCGCACCTTCGACGACCTGAACTACCGCCAGGAGCAGCGCTTCCACCTCGAGCTGGGCCTGCTTAAGCTGATCCACGCCCAGCGGCTGCTGCCGATCGAAGAGCTTCTGAGCGGTGTGGCAACCGGCGCTCCACACAGCTCTGGAATCCGCAGCGCTGCCGCGCCTTCCGTTCCACGCACAGCAGCAACCCGGCCACAGGCGGCTCCAACCTCCGCCGAACCACCGCCAGCTCCATCCATCTCCCCATTTGGGACGGCTGGAGGTAACCAAAATTCGAGCCCCATAATAGATTCAGAATTCAGGCCGGATTCGGGATTCAAGCCGGATTCAGCAGCCGGGCAGGTCGCCACGATGGAGCGTCCATTCCCTGCCGCCGCAACTCCTGCCGCCAGCTACGCGGCAACGCTCACTGAAGGCGCGCTGGCCAAAGCCCCTGAAGCCGCGGCGCCATCCTCGGGCACTCCCAGCATGGAATCCCTGCGCCACGCCATCGGCTCCGCGCTGGCAGCAGGCGGGCACACATCAGCCGCCCAGTTGCTCGACTCGGGCGCGTGGACCCTCGATGGCGCCAACCTGCGCATCGAAGTAGCCAGCTTGGGCAAAAAGATGCTCAGCCTGACGGTCAATGCCGCGGCAGAGAAAATCATCCGCCAGGAGTTGCAACGGCTGGGCGCGCCCATCCGCTTCCTGGTCATTCCCGGCGCTGGGAGCGACGCACCGGCTCCGGCAGCGATCTCCGCGCCCTTGGCCGGCAGCATTCAGGAGGCCGCGCTCAGTAACCCTTTAGTCCAGAGGGCACAGGATATCTTCAAGGCTCAGGTGCGCAGCGTAGTCGATCTGCGCCAAAAGTAAACGCACGCCGCAGCGAGGTTAAATGCGATGATCAATCCCCTCAAAATCTCGGAGATGCTTTCCCAGGCCAACCAAATGCAGGAGGAGGT
This sequence comes from Occallatibacter sp., assembly GCA_052326045.1. Lineage (GTDB taxonomy): Bacteria > Acidobacteriota > Terriglobia > Terriglobales > Acidobacteriaceae > Telmatobacter. The sequence continues at coordinate 7,339 of JBKQRH010000037.1, forward strand.
CCAGCGCAAGTTGGGCGAGACCGTGGTGGAGGCAACCAGCGGCGGCGGCGCAGTAACCGCGACCATGAACGGCAAGAAACAGCTCCTTAAGCTCCGCATCGATCCCTCGGCGGTCGTTGGCCTGGGCAGCGGCCAGCCCGACGTAGAGATGCTCGAGGACCTGGTAGTGGCCGCGGTCAACGAAGCCGGACGCAAGGCCGATGAGGCGATCCAGTCCAGCGTGCAAGGGATGCTAGGCGGCCTCAAGCTGCCGGGGATGGGCTGAATCTTGGTCAGGGCGTCCTGCTCGATAACGGATGGAGGATGAAACAATGCTCGATGGAATGAATCGCAGGAGCTTCCTTGAGTTGGGTGTGGCGGCAGGCGCGGCGGCAGTGGCTGCGCGCTGGACAGCGCCGCAATCGGCGCCCCCCGCCAAGCAGGCCGCGGGGCCAAACGACGCAGCGGCAAGCACCCCGGTCAAGGCCGCCAGGCTCTACGACAACCTTTACCTGCTGCAAGGCGTGGGCGGCAACATGGCTCTGCAGACCGGCGCTGACGGCAACCTGCTCATCGACGCCAGCTACGCCCCGGCCGTGCCGCGCATTCGCGAGGCCATCGCCGCTCTCGCTCCGGAATCCGCGGGCGTGCCCGGCATTCTCGTCAACACCCATTGGCATGGTGATCACACCGGCGGCAACGAGGGCATGCACGCGGCAGGGTACACGATCTTCGCCCACCAGAATACCCGTGAGCGTCTCTCCACGCCGCAGACAATGAGGCTGTTTCACGCGACCACGCCGTCCGCTCCGGCCGGGGCTCTGCCGGCCATCACCTTCGACGCGGCCATGCATGCCTGGCGCAACGGGGACGCGCTGGACCTGGTCCACTTCGCCCCCGCGCACACCGACGGCGACATCTACATTTACTTCCGCAAGGCCGATGTCCTTCACGTAGGCGACATCTGGTTCAACGGCATGTACCCATTTATCGATGAAGGCTCCGGCGGCACGATCGGCGGCATGATCCGCGCCGGCGAAAAGGCGCTGGCGGTAGCCGGCAACAACACCAGGATTATCCCCGGCCACGGACCGCTGGGATCGAAGGCCGACTTGCAGAAGTTTCACGATATGCTCTCGGCCGTGCGCGACAAAGTGGCCGCCCTGAAAGCCGCTGGAGCGTCGGAAGAGGAAACCGTCGCCAAAAAGCCCACTGCGGAGTTCGACGCCGTCTTGGCCAAAGGCTTTATGAACGCCGATACGTTTACCGGCATCGTCTATCGGACGCTTTAGAAGCTGGGCGTCCCATCCTTGCGGCGTCTTCGTTATATGCCGCAAGGGTGGGATACCTCGAACCTTAATCGGCCCCGCTCATGAGGAGGCGCATCCCTTGTCACGCTATGCCGAGCCGATTGCGCGGCTCATCGAAGAGTTGAAAAAACTTCCCGGAGTGGGCGCCAAGAGCGCCCAACGCTTTGCTTTCCATATCCTGCGCTCCTCGGACGACGATGCTGCCGCGCTGGCCGAGGCGGTGCGCGGCCTCAAGGCCAGCCTGCGCCTGTGCTCGGTCTGCAACAACGTCACCGACGTCGATCCTTGCGTCTACTGCGCCAGTCCCACCCGCAACCAGCGCCTGGTCTGCGTGGTGGAGGAGCCCAGCAACATCGCCGCGGTGGAGCGGACCCGCAGCTACCAGGGCGTCTACCACGTTCTTCATGGAACTCTCTCGCCCTTGCACGGCGTGGGACCTGACCAGTTGCGCACAACCACTCTGGTGGCCCGCGTCGAACGCGGCGAAGTGGACGAGATTATCGTAGCCACCAGCCCCACTCTGGAAGGCGAAGCCACCGCCAACTGGCTCGCAACTGCGTTGCGCAGCCCCTCGGTCAAGATCACGCGCATAGCAACCGGCGTCCCGGCCGGCAGCGACATCGAGTATGCCGACGAAGTGTCGATGGCCCGCGCCATGGACGGCCGGCGGGAACTCTAACAAAAATCGATAACTGTAGTGATATCAAACATTGATTTACTGGTGCCCGGAGGGGGATTTGAACCCCCACGTGCGGTTAAGCACTGCGGATTTTAAGTCCGCTGCGTCTGCCAGTTTCGCCATCCGGGC
>JBKQRH010000038.1:0-36445 GCA_052326045.1 Occallatibacter sp.
ACAACGTAAATCACGGCCCTGGGACTGTCAAGAAAATCATGCAATAATCGCACTTTAACAACCCCTTACCGGCGCAAACACAGCGTCCGGCCGAATGTTGCGCTCCTTCCAAAATTAATTACTGCAACACGCCATCAAGCATCGATGGACCCGGTCGTGCAGCGCAGAGAAACGGCCGGCGACAGCAAGTCTTTCAATCAGGCTGGCGAGGAGCCGAAGTGACGGCGTGAAGATTTGCAAGTGCTTGTAGAACAGCCCGATCCGCAATCCTGGTCAGGAAAAATGGGGGATGGCCGCGTGAGGGATCCCATTGAACAGCAACTCCTCATATGCCAGGGTCACGTGCTCGCACCTTTTTCCCTTGGAGCTTGGCGCCTGCCGGATGTCGACAATGCAGCCGTTTCTCAGTTCGATGGTGCGAACCAGGACGGAGTTCCCGCCAGGGCTCGTCTTGAAGAACTGAAGCTTTACGATATCGAAGACCTCGTTTGAGACCAGGGCCTGCAGCAGCTTGGGTGAAGCCGAATCGGTCTCTCTGGTAATCGTGATCGGCTGGTGCCTTCGCCTGCCGGTGAAAGCGACGGACTGAGAGTCGAACGGCACCGTAGCACCATAGTTGAATCCCGAACATTCCACGCCCTGCGAGTAATCTATGCCGCCGTCTCTCTTTGTGCTGGAACCTTTGATCTTGCCTTGTTTGATCGCCGTCATGGTGAACGGGAAATTAACACTAGACATCGCGATCCTCCTTTTGAATTCCCGGGCGCTCTCGAAGAGAGGGGTCGCCCATGAAGCGGACTGTACCATGACAGATACGCGCAGGGCAAGCAACAGCAGGATGCCCCGCTGGAACTGATTGGGATCGAAGGCAAGAGAGTTCGAGGAGATCAAGCGGACAGAGCGAGGAGAAGGATGCAGGTGATGTTGTCTTGGCCGCCGCGCTGCTTGGCCAGGCCGATCAAGTTGGCGCAGACAGACTCGAAGGGAGAGGCGGCTAGGATGGCGGCGATTTCTTCCGGTAGTAGGTAGCGGGTGAGGCCGTCCGTGGCCAAAAGAACGGCGGTGCCGGGTTTGAGATCGACGGAGAAGAAGTCCGGCTGAACCTCGGCCGCCGCGCCGACGGCGCGGGTGATGACCGACTCCATGCCCTGCAGGTCGGCGGTATGCGCATTCTCGATGGTCAGCACGCCGTTGCGGATGAGTTCGTTGAGATAGGAATGATCGACGGTGAGCTGCACGCACCGGCCGTCCTGAACAATGTATGCGCGGCTGTCTCCGACGTTGGCGAGGATGAGCTTGTTTCCGTCGAGCGCGGCGGCGACCGCGGTAGTTCCCATTCCCTTGTTTTCAGGGATTTGCGCGTTTTCCCAAACATCCAGATTTGCGGTGTTGATGGCCAGCAGAAGCCTGGCGCCGATGGGGGCGCCCGAGGCGGCAGAGCCGGCAAAACTGTTCACGATGGCCGCCACCGCGTGGGCGCTGGCGACCTCGCCCCTGGCCATACCTCCCATGCCGTCGCAGACGACAAAGATGCCCAGCGTTCCGTCGTAAGCGAAGGCGTCTTCGTTGTTGGTTCGGACGCAGCCGATATCGCTGAGGGCCGAGACGGCGATACGAAGGGGCGAGGCCGCTGGTTCAGCCAACTGACCGGAGAGCGGGTCGGACGGCGAAAGCTCGTTGCTGAATTCTTCGGTCATGGTCTCCGCTCGAATCAGGCCAACGTCAGCGAGCTACGTTCGAAACACAGTGGAATCCCTTCATGAATTCCGGGTTCAGCAAGGGCGCTCCGGGGCCTGAGGCGTCAAACAGGACGACCTCGGGGGTTTGATTGTTGAAACTGAAGAAGAATTTCAGGCGGTTAGGAGAGACTTGCGGAGCGGCGAAGCCAAAGTGGAAGACCGACCATGGGCCGGTCATGGGCGGCGCGGTGTTCTTTTTGGTGGCGAGGGTGATGCTGCTTGACGGTTGAGAGACCCAATGGAATGTGGCTGTTTGACCGCCCGACTTGATTTCCTTGCCATCAATGTTGAGTACCGCATTGGAAACGTCAGACGACTTGACCTCATTGAGTGTGAAGTCGAGCGAAGGCTGGTTTCCGCCGGCGGGAAAGAGGGTGGAAGAGATCTTCTGGGCGCTGGAGAGGAAAGCCAGGAAAGAGGGGTTGATGCGGACCGTGGAGCCAGGAGCAGGCACGTACTGAGAGCCCTGCTGGACCACGAGCGCGCGCAGGGATGAGCTGAATTGGGCAAACGACCCCGAGCCGGGAGCGAAGACCTGGGCGACCTCGTCGGTGGAAGCCTCCGTGGGAGACTGGGGGTTGAAGGGGAACTTGGCAAGCACGGGCGCAATCTGGGCGCAGAAAGCCTTGGCCCCGCCGCCGGCAGCGTTGGCGGGCGCCTGGGCAGCCAGGTTCTTGGCGGACTGGATGGGGGCTTCGAGGAGAGCGAAGCTGGTTTTATCCATGCTGCCGGTGGGGTCCGGGAGAAAGCTATTGCGGAGGTTTTCGGCAGCTTGTTCGGCGGTAACGGCTGCCTGGATCACGGGCGCGGCGGCTGCGGGGTCGTTGGCGTTGGTGGCGTTGAGAGTCAGATTTTTAACGGCTGCTTCGATGGTCTGCAGGGACTGGATGTAGGCCTGGTTGGAAGGGGCAAGGAAGCGGTTGTCGGGATTGGAAGGTGGAACGACGGACTGGGGTGCCTGGAAGGCGGACGAGATTTCCGGCGCCGCAACGCCGGTGTGGAGAGAAATGAGGGAGAAAAGCTCCAGCATAGCGGAGGTATTGGAGTCCAGCGCGCTGAGCTTGTTGCCGGCGTCGGCAAAGTTCCGGAAGGGAACGAATTGAGCCTTGGTGAGGTAGGTTCGCCACGTTTGGATGTAGTCCGCGGTGTAGGACTTTCTCAACTGGTTAGAGAGGGCGGCGCGGTCGATCGGGGGCCCGGACGAGGGGCCTAGAACCCATTCTTCTCCACGGAAGTAAGGGTCGGGGTGTAGGATTGCGTCCTGCATGAAGGCGAAGCCATCCTTGCTGAAGGCGCCCTGGATCGAATAGCTGTCTACGATGTATTGCGAGGAGCCGGGGAATTTGCCATTGAAGTCGAACCCCGGGACTTTATGGTTGGCAGCAGCGAGCATGCTTTGGTAGACGTGCTGGAATCCCTGAAAGCCATTGAGGTAGAAGCGGGCACGGGCGAGGACGATGTCGTTGCTGGCGCCGCCGGCATTGGCCATGCAGGAGGATGCCTCGGGGAGAAGGTTGGCATAGAACTCGAATTGAGTCTGGGCGAGATGAGCAAGGCCGGGATCGGGTGTAGCGCTGCCGGCCCATTCAGCGAGAAGGGCAGCGGGAAGAAAATCGATCGTGTCCTGCGCGGAGTCGGGGTCGGGGTTGGAGACCGTGATCACGTAAGCCTTTAGTGGCCTGTAGGTTGCGCTGTAGTCGGCATCAGGGGCTGGAGCAGCGGGCACGGCACGGAGCTTGGTTAGAATACCCTCCTGCGTCGGAGCCAGCAGAAGACTGCGGAATCTGTTCGAGTAGGCCTGGCAGGCAACAGGGTAGAGAGCATTGCCTTTGTAGAGGCCCATGCGAGCCATGAGGGGTGGGCCGTCTTTGCGATAGCGGCCGAGTTCATCCAGAACAGCTCTGAGCTTGTCGAGGGTTTCGAGGTCGCCCTGTGAAGCGAACGCGCCCGATGAGACTGGGGAAACCGGAGTGGCCGCGGCTGCGGCTACGCGCTCTTCCAGAGCGCGATTCTTGAAGAACGAGATGGTCGCCAGCACCAGCAGGAGCAGAATGACTGCGCTAGCGGTTGCCAGCAGAGCCCGCTTGAGAAAGCTGGTCCTGGTGCTTGCCCGGCTGGTCTCAAGGGCCGACTTATCGGCGAGGAGGATCTTCGAGAACAAGTGCGGAAGAAAGACCCACTGGGGAACCTTGCGTGTGCCGCCTCGCCTGGTTTGCGGGGTAGGCTGTTGCTGTTGGGCGGCGGCAATGGTAAAGATGCGGGTTGCTCCGGCGTTGATGGGAGCGGCAGCTTGCGGTTGGGCCGGGCCGATTTCGAGAACGTCCTCGACCAGGTGGGCGCGCATGCCGGCGAAGAAGAATCCACGCAGGAACGGGTTGACGCCGATTTGGCTGGGACGCGCAACCTCGGCGAGGAAGGATACGATGCCCGCGCGGAGCTTGCGCAGGTCGCGGGGAAATTCATAGGCTCGGGCCAGGTCCTGGAGTTCGCCGCCGCGGGACAGAATATCGAGACGGAACTCGGCGAGGGCGTAGAGAAGCTGGTCAAATCGAGCGCCGATCAGGGCCGTGGCCTGCTCCGTATAGAGGCCGGAACCGGACGAAAGGGAAGACAGCAGCGACCCGATGGGGAGCTTGACTTCCTCTTCCGAGAGACGGCTGACATAGTCGGCAAAGGGAGTGATGTTGTCCAATTTGGTAAAGAGCACATAGATGGGGAGCGAGATGCCCAGTGTCTGGGAGAGCTGGCGGAGACGCTCGTTCAGGGTTTGAGCCAGCGCGCGAATCTGCTCTGAGGTATTGGGGGCCAGGATGCGCTCGATACTGACGCACACAACCACGGACCGCGCTGGGAGGCGGCTGTCTTTGGAGAAGACCGAGCCGAGCCGGGCCGGGATGGTGGCTTTGATGAGTCTCAACCAGAGAGGGGGTTGACGCAGGAGCGCCCCTCCGGCTTCAACCAGGACGCAGTTGCCGGCAAGCCAGAGATTGGCGAGTTGGGTGGGGACGATGAGTCCGTCCCGATAGACGTTTCCCGCGAGCAACTCGGGATCGAGGCCGGACTGAAGCACGGTTTGGGTCTTGGCGGAGTTTTCATCTCCGATGACGTAGATGAGAGGCATGGCCGCCAGGGATTTGGCGCCGGCGCGGCCGGCCTGGCGAACCCTGGCATCCGCATCGCGCAGCAGAGTGTTCAGATTGATCGCGTCGGGTGTGTCAGGCCCGGCTGCCTGCCCGGAGGCGGCGTCCAGCTTATGCAGATACCAAAGAACGAAGGCGGTGGCCAAAGCGCCCAGCAGACCGAGGATGACGCAAAAGAGCACCAGCCTTGTGCCTTCAAAGCGCAGCGCAAATGCCCCCCAAATGACCAGGGCCAGATAAACAAGGAAGATCAGTATCCCAATCAGGACGCGCTTCATAGGGAACTCTCCGGAAGGCTGGTTGCCCGGTGAGATGCGAGAGTTGCAGGGGTTTGCCTGTTGTTTTGAGCGCTTGTTGGCATGGACTGGCTGAGGATCAGCAGGTAACCGAGGTAGGCCAAGAGGGTGAAGACGGCGAGGAGGATGGCAGTGAGCGCCAGCCGGCGCACCCAGGGGTCGCGCTTGGGGGCCGGTGGAGCAGCCGGGGTTTCTGCGGGGCGGAAGAGCGCATAGGCGCCGCGGATACGGGCGATCTTTTCGCGGATGCGGTGGAGAATGAAATGAATCTCAGAGGCGTCTCCGAATGCGAAGCGGCCCCGGTAGCCCAGCAGAAGGCAAAGGGCATGCAACTCCAGCACATCGGCAACCTCGGCGGATTCGGGGCGATTGAGCAGCTCGGCGACGTTGCGAAAGAACAATTCACCCGCGACGTGTCCTCCGAACATCTCTTCCTGCAGCGGACGCCGCGCCCAGTCGGCGAAGGTAGGGTCCTTGGAATTCAGGACGCTTTCATCGAGGAACCCGACCATGGCGTAGATGGCCATCTTGGAGGCTTCATCGCTGTAACCCATGGCCGAAGCGTCTTTGACCGCAGCGGAGATCATTTTGCGCAGAGTGGCGCGGAAGGAATCTGCATTTTCAACGCGCTGCACGAAAAACCGGGTGCGCAGGATGACGGTGAAAACTTCCTGGAAGGCCAGCGCCAGATTGTTGGTCTTCATCATCTCTTGAGGAGCGGAAACTGGAGGAGAAGTCATGCGGAGGTCTCCATGATGATGGTGAGGTCGAAGGTTGCGTCGCCGAGGTCGCCGGGCAGATAGACTCCCACCTGTTTGGTCTGGAGAATGTGCTGCCAGCAGGCGCCGCTGAGGGAGATGGAGAAGTAGTGCATGTCCGCCTGGGCGTGGAGCGCGGCGGGCGGGACCGGAAGGTGCATGAGTTCAAGGCCGGGAAGGGCGCGCTGGACAAGCTTGGCAACCCCCTCGGCGGAGCAGACTTTGAGGAGCTTTGGCGTCTGGCGGAGGAGTACCGAGTCCGTGAGCGAGGAGCGGATGCCCAGGATCCATCGCGAACGCCGTAAGCAACGCTCGTCCTTTACCTCAGCTGCATAGATGTAATTGTCCGCCTTGCGGAACTGGAGAGTGATGCTGTTGGATGGGGCCACAATCTCGAGGTAATGGCGGATCAGAGCATCCAACTCCCTGAAAGTGGATGTCAGGTCCAGGTGCCGGTACGGCGGAATCTCATCCTGGGTGGATTCGAGGGCAAAAGTGCTGAGGGCGCCGGCCAGGCGGGCGAGATCCCGGTAGACCTCCTCCGGGTGGCTGCGGCGGTCCTGGAGATGATGGCGCAAGGCGGGAAGCGCGGAACAGAGCGCGTGGAGGAACCAGTAGTTGGCGACGTCGAGAGCGGATGTGCCGAGTTCAAAGCGGCCGGAACCGAGCCTTATATTGCGGGTGGAAGCGATTTTTTCATCGATGGCCTGCGCTAGCCGATGGAGGAGCAGCACCAGGCTCTCGGACGCGCTGATGCGCAGGCAGGGGGGGATAAAGTCGGAGTCGGAGGTAAATCCCCCAGTACCGTCGCGGAGCACGCGGGCAATGGGAAAGGAGACGGTATGATCGGAGACCTGAGCCTGGCTCAAAAGGACGAGATTCTTGCGGGCAAAGGAGACGCTGTTCTCCCCCTGGCCAACGGAATCGTCTCTGAGATTGCGCTGAACGGTGCCGTACCGGGCACTGGCGCCGCCACCCAGGTCGCAGTCGAGGCCCTGGTCCTGGCGCGGCGGGATCGCCAGGTAAAGGATGATTTCACTGTCAGTGGAAGAGAAGAGACTGTTCAGATGTGCAGGATCGGGAACTGAGTCGCAGTCGGGCAGATCGAAGATGAGACCGTCCGGCAGGATGCCGGATGCGAAGCTGAGGATGGCGAGCCCGTTCCGCATGGCCTCTGTATCGAGGGAAAAATGGAGAAATCCCCATGGCTCCTGGCGCAGATTGGAACTGAGGAACCAGAGCGTGTCTTCGAAATACCGGCTTTGCGTCTGGAAGTGATGCGGCCCGAGATGCATTCCTTCAGACCAGACGACCCGCGACAGGAACTTCATAGTATGGAGACCACCATGGGAGAGAGTTTGGGATCAGATTCGTTTCCGGATCGGTGCAATGCGAATCTCCAGTGACTGCGGCTTGAGCTTCATCGAAGGTACATGCCGCCTACCCGGACGATACAGGAGAATTCAGCGATGAGTCTAATCGCCCGGTATGGTAGGGCGCAACCGCATTCTACCCAAAATCTTTTTGGATAAATAGGCAAATCGGGCGCGACGAATGATTTATGCTACCCGCATCGCACCGGAGGCCTGATTGTATGGACAAACCGACGACACCAACTGGACCAAACGCTTCCAATTCTCCATGGCCGGAGGATTCCGGTTCTGGACAGGACTTCGGGGCAACGAGCGTATTTGGGGTGGTGAAGGCGCCCGAACCGGTGGAGGGGCTGGCGGCGGGCTCCGGAGCGGAGCCTGACGCCCAGGGAAACCGGGCGCCAGAGGCCGCAAAACCACAGCCAGTGCCTCAGCCAGTGCTGGCTCCGAAGGCCTTTGCGGAGCCTGTTGTACACAGGGTGGTGTTCGGTGGTGGCGCCGCAGAGAGCTCACCGGAGCTGCTTGACCGGATGCGGATGGCATCCGCGGAAAGAGTGTCCATGGCCGAGAAAGCGCCTGCCCCTGGGTCTGGCGGCAAGGGCAGCGCAGGATTCACCGAGCTGTTGCGCACCTTGGGAAGCGATTCGCCCGCACCGGCTGCCGCGCCAGCGCCGGAGACGCCGCGCCCCGCACAGGATTCCGGGTTCACGTCTTTGCTCCGAACGCTGAGTTCGCAGGAGGCGGGAGCGGCTCCTGCTGAAGATCCCATGAAGACGGCGCAGCCTGCTTTCCGATCCATTCCAGAAGAGCCGAGGAGAGTCCCCGCAGCTCCGGCGCCAGGTAGATTTACTGAGTTGTTGCGAGCAACGCCAGCGGAAGGCCCCGAGTTTGGCGGCCCTCGGGCCCAGGCTCCGGGCCCGGGTGAAACGCCAGTTGCCGGCGGAGCGGCCGGAGCGATTCCGGGGCCAATTGAGAACAAGCCGGGCGAATTCACGAAATTGTTCAGTACATTCGGCGACGCAGGGGCAAGTCCGCCGGCTCCGGCGCCGATCGACCGGGGAACAGGGGATTCCTCTCCGGGGAGCGCAGGTTCCTTCACGCGGATGCTATCGCTTGAACAGCAATCTGCTCCCGCTGAGCCAGCCTATCGCGAAGAGCGCAAGCCTTCAGCGGGAAGCCCCGATTATGGACTTACTCCGCAAACGGCGGGGCTGGCGGGGACGAGCCGCGATCCGTTTTCTCCCCCGCCGTTGCCGGAGGCGCAACCGGTCCAAAGCACGCCGCCAGGGGGCGAATCTGGTATTACGCGCCTGATTCAAATGCTGGATGAGCCTTCCAGGGCGCCAGCTCCGCGCATGGAAGATGCGCCCTTGCGCGCTCCACAGGGGACAGAGCCAGGCGTCTGGACGCAGACCTTCGCTTCCCTGGCCGCGCCCGGCCAGCCTCCCACGCCGCCGGCCAAGGCACCGGAGTGGACTCCGCCGCAAGCGCCTGTTGCGCCCGCAGTGACTCCTCCTCCGCAAGCTTCAGGGAGCTCCGGACCAAGTGAGTTTACGCGGATTCTCGATGCCTCAAGGCTGCGGGAGCAGGCAATGCGGGGCGGCCCAGGCGCGGGGAATCCCGTCACGGCGCCGCAGCAGCAGAGCCTTGCGCCTACTCCCCCGCCTGTCCCGATCCCGAACTATCCGGTTCAAGTTCCCCCACCTGCGGTAGGGATGCAAGGGTTGGGGGGAGTGCCTTATCCGGGCGTATACCCTCCCCCGCAGCCGCAGTTGCCCGGTTATCAGATGAACTATGGGCCACACGCCGGAGCGATTCCCACACCGGGTGGGAGCATGCCGCAGCCGCCTGGAATGTATGTTCCGGCGCCACCGATGCCCGCCCCGCCACCAGTCGCGCCGGTGCAGCCGGCTGGACCAGGGACGGGGAAAATGCAGCAGTACCTGCTTGTGACGGGTGTTGTGATTATCGTTTTGCTGGTTGTGCTGCTGGTGACGGTCGTCTTCCTGCTGAAGCATTAGGGCGAACAGGCCCTGGAAAGTCTTTCAGTTCATGCGGCCTTGCAGACGTGCGCTGCCTGCATACACAAACGAGGATCACGCCGGCTGCGCGAGCAGGATGATGAGCTCCATTTGCGGGTTGAGGAGTTCAGACGGCGCGTAGACGGCGAAGTTCCGTGCGCGCTGGACCGATTCCCAGACCGGCCCGCCCTGTTCGATGGCGAAGTACTGGTGGCGCAGTTTGATCGGAATAGACCGGGGCGGTGTCGCCACGTGCTTCAGGCGCAATCCGGGCAGGGCGTTGCGGATGAGGGTTTCCAGTTGGGTTGCGGAGCAGGCTTTGAGCAATTGCGGGGTACGGTCGATCAGGTCCGCGTCGCGGATATCGGCCGATATCGCGAGGTAGAAGCGGGAACCTTCGAAGTAAGCATCCTTGTCGATTGGGGTTGCGTAAATCGTATCCCGCACCATTTTGAGCGGGAGCGCGACGAAGTTGCTGGGGATCACAGTCTCCAGCATGACGCGGATCAGCCGGTCGAGGTCTCCGAAGCAGGAGCCAAGCTGCTCGTGATTGTAGGAGGGCAGGTCCTTTGGGGCGATCTTGCTGGAGAAAGCGGTCAAAGCTCCTGCAAGATCGGAGAATTCACTGAAGAGCAGTTCGGGCTGAATATTGCTCGATTCGAGGAAGTGGCGGAGCACGGGGAGATGGCTGTTGATGGTGTAGAGAAGCCAGAAATTGGCCACGTCGGAGGCCGTAAAGTCGGCCAAAGACTGATTCTTCTGGCGGCGGCTGCCGGAGAGCTGACTGCTCCGCGCCACCAGCAGCTCGACCATATTGCTGAGGATACGCGTGAGGGTGGGATGCGCGTGAATATCGATGAGGGGTGGAATATAGGCAGGGTCGGCCTGGTATATGCCAGTCTCGGACCGGAGAATGCGCGTGCAGGCAAGAATGACCGATCCCTCGCGGTTCTCGCCCTCAGCAAGAATCTGAAGGTTCTTGCGCGCTACCTGGACGGGCTTTTCACCGCTCCCGGTATTCTCGTCGCGGACCATCAGCAGTTGAGCCAGGAAGCGGGTGCTGACTCGCCCACGATCCACCGAGACGTTCATGCCCCCTTGCAGGTACTCCGGCACTGCGAGGTAGAAGGTGCAGCTTTGGCGTCCATCCTGGAAGCATTCGTCCAGAATCCGGGCTGGGGGTGGGTATTCCGAGGCCGGGATGTCGAGGGGAAGCGCATCGGGAAAGATACCGGAAGCGAGGGTTATAGCCAGCCTGCCCTCGGACAAGGCTTTGGTATCGATCTGAATCTCACGAAAGCCCCAGGAGCGGGCATTCAAGGAGTCCAGGTAGAATCGAGCGCTGTCTTCAACGAAGCGCTCCTGTGCCTGCAAGTGCTGGGGCGAGAGAAACGTGCCTTTGGACCAGATGACGGGTTGAAGCTGTCGCATTTTCTGAGCAACCTCGGCTGAAGATGTGATGTTAACCCTTGAGTCGAGAGGATGTCCAAGGCATAAGCCACGGACGCTCTTCATGGCGCGCACTGGCGGAAGGCGAAGAAAAAGAAAAACTCCATCCAGTCACGATCATCCTTGCACAACTCCGCGGCGCGGGAAAATTATTTTTGCTACTTTTGGGCCCGAACCGTGTTCTGGCTATGTAGCTTGTCGAAAATTCCAGTGGACAGCAACACCTGTCGTGTGCTTTCTTTTGGAGTATCTGTTTTTCCCGCATTTCCCCGTATTACAGGAGCATTATGGCCAGAGAGAGTACGCAGCAAAAACTGAGTCGCGTCCGGGCTCCCCGGGTGCAGATCACCTACGACGTAGAGGTTGGAAACGCCATCGAGTTGAAGGAATTGCCCTTCGTGATGGGAGTACTGGGCGATCTTACCGGTCAGCCCGAGCAGCCGCTTGCTGCCCTGAAGGACCGCAAGTTCGTTGAGATCAACCCGGACAACTTCGACAACGTGCTCAAGGGGATGGCGCCCCATTTGAAGTTCTCGGTGGAGAACAAGCTGAGTTCCGATCCCAAAGCAGGCCAGATCGGCGTCGATCTGCACTTTGAAAGTTTCGAAGACTTTTCGCCCGCCAAAGTGGCCGAGCAGGTGGGTCCGATCAAAGAATTGCTGGATCTGCGGACCCGGCTCTCCAACCTGCGGGGCAGCCTGCAGGGCAACGATCAGCTCGATCAGGCGCTCTTTGACGCGGTTTCAAAGACCGAAGAGTTGAACAAGTTGCGCACCGAACTTGGCGGCAAGCCAGAGGGGGATAAGCAATGAGCAGCAAGGCGAATCCGTTGGCGGCAAAATCCGCCGAGACACAGACGACTGAGGTATCGCTGCTGGATCAGATTGTCTCCCAGGGGCGATTTGGCACGGACACCATTGCCCAGGAGCGCGGCAAGGACATGGTGAAGGAGTTCATCAACCAGGTTCTTGAAGGCAAGATGACTCTCACCCGCGACTCCGAGCAGACGATCACCGCGCGCATCGCCGAGATTGACCGGCTGGTCTCGCTGCAACTGAACGAGGTTCTGCACAATCCCGCCTTCCAGAAGCTGGAAGCCACCTGGCGCGGAATCTGGCACCTGGTCAACAAGAGCGAAACCAGCGACATGCTCAAGATCAAGCTGCTGAATGTTCCCAAAAGGGACCTTCTCAGGGATTTGCAGCGCGCGCTGGACTTCGATCAGAGCGCCTTCTTCAAGAAGGTCTATGAGGAAGAGTTCGGCGTCTTCGGCGGCGCTCCCTTCGGGGCGCTGGTGGGCGACTATGAGTTCGGCCGCAGCGGAGAAGATATCGAATTGTTGGAGAAGGTCGCGCAGGTTGCCGCCGCGGCTCATGCGCCCTTCCTCTCCGCGGCCGCGCCGGAGATGATCAACCTGACCGAATTCTCCCAGTTGACGGGAATTCGCGACGTTTCAAAGGTCTTCGACAGCACGGAATATGCGCGCTGGAAGGGCTTCCGGGCTACCGACGACTCCCGTTACGTGGCTCTTACCCTGCCTCATGTCCTGATGCGTGAACCCTACGGCAAGGATGCGAAGCAGATCGACGAGTTCGCCTTCGAGGAGGGAGTCGACGGCCGCGATCACTCGAAGTATCTGTGGGGCAATGCGGCCTATTCTCTGGCTGCCCGGCTGACCGATTCCTTTGCCAGATACGGCTGGTGCGCCGCGATACGGGGCGTGGAGGGCGGCGGCCTGGTGGAGGCGATGGCCACGCACAACTTCCGCACCGATGAAGGCGACGTGGCGCTGAAATGCCCGACGGAAGTCAGCATTACAGACCGCCGCGAGAAGGAACTTGCCGACCAGGGCTTTGTGCCGCTGGTGCATTGCAAGGGGACTGACTATGCCGCCTTTTTCAGCGTGCAAACGGCCAATAAGCCTAAGCTCTATGACAAAGCCGAGGCCAACGCCAACGCGCGACTCTCGGCCCAGTTGCCGTACATGCTGGCCATGTCTCGTTTCGCGCATTATCTGAAAGCCATGATGCGGGACAAGCTGGGTAGCACCATGAGCCGCTCGCAGGCCGATCTTTACTTGAACCAGTGGATCGCGAATTATGTGATCGCGGACGATAATGCGTCCCCCTCCGCCAAGGCTGAACACCCCTTGCGCGAGGCGCGCATTGAGGTTATGGAAGTGCCGGGGAAGCCTGGGGCGCTGCGCGCCGTCTGCTTCCTGCGTCCCCACTTCCAACTGGATGAACTCACTGTGTCCTTGAGGCTGGTAGCGGATCTGCCCCAACCTGCGGGTAAGTAGATCCGCTGCTCCCTCTCTTGTGAACCGGAAATCCCCAACCGGCCTTCAAGCAAGGCCTCACACGAAAGGATTGCGACATGGCAGTTGATTACTATCTGAAAATCGATGGCATTCAAGGTGAAGCGACGGATCAGGACTTCAAGGATCAGATCAATGTTCTCACCTTCTCCTGGGGTGGAACACAGGTCAGTTCGGCGGGTACGCGATCGGCCGGTTCTGGAGCGGGAAAGGTCGAGCTCGCGGACTTCAGCGTCACCAAGCACTATGACAAGTCAAGCCCGCAGTTGTTCAAATCGCTGGTCGCTGGAACGCATAGCGCAACCGCTACCTTTAGCGCGGTGAAGGCGGGCGCAGGCGGCAGCAAGCCGTTTCTCAAGATCACTTTCGACGAACTGTTTGTGACCTCGGTCCAGATTTCCGCTGCAGACGAGCTTCCGACTGAGAGCGTCTCCTTCAGTTACAAGCAAATCAAGATTGAGTACAGCACGCAGAATGCGCAGGGAACACTTACGCCTACGGGATCGGTGACCTACAACCAGGGAACCAATAAGCTGTCCTGAGGAACCATGACGCCACTTGCGCTTTACCGCGAAGGAAAACTGCGGGAGGCCATTCAGGCGCTTGGCGACGAGTTGAGGTCCAATCCGCTCGACGCCAGGCGCCGCACGTTCCTCTTCGAGCTTCTGGTCTTTGCCGGCGAGTATGACCGGGCAGAGAAGCAGCTGGATCTTCTTGCGGGAGCGGATGCCGGGGCTGCCGCGGGGACTCTACTTTATCGAAGTGCGCTGCACGCCGAGCGCACCAGGCAGAGCATGTTCGCCAACCGCGAGACGCCTCCTTCAAAGCAGGAGGCCGTTTATCCCGGAGTTTGGAACGGAAAGGCGTTCAGCGAGTTCAGCGATTCGGACCCGCGCATCGGCGCCAATCTCGAAGTGTTCCTGGCCGGCAGTTACACCTGGATTCCCATTCATTATCTGCGCAGACTCGAGATTGAGCCTCCCGCCAATCTGCGCGACCTGATGTGGGCGCGGGCGCGCGTGGAGACGAGCGCTGAATTTCGCCTGCAGGAGCTGGGCGAAGTGCTGCTTCCCGTTCTTTGTCCCCTCTCCTTCCGCCATGCGGATGAAACCGTTCAGCTGGGCCGCGAATCGGTTTGGGAGCAGGACGAGGCCCATGGCGAAATCCCCTACGGCGCAAAAATGATGGTCATCGATGGGGCCGATGTTCCGCTGCTGGAGATTCGCAGCGTGGCGTGGTCCGCCCCGGAGAAGGAGTCTCAAGATGCCCCTGCGTGAGGATTTGCTTGCGCCGATTGCAGGAGAGAATCCATCGGGAGCGGACCTTTACTACGACAAGGTCTTCGGCCAGATCAAGGAAGCGCGCAGAGAAGAAGAGGACCAGGGTCCGGTTGGGACGCTGGCCCAGCAGAAGAAGGCGGACCATCGCGCGGTCATCAAGCTGGCGGGCGAGGCGCTGGCCAAGAAGAGCAAGGACCTCCGGTTGGCTGGCTGGCTTGTGGAATCGCAGTTGAAGGTTGAAGGGTTTCCGGTACTGGCGCCCGGTATAGAGTTGCTTCACGCGCTCCAGGAGACCTTCTGGCCTACGCTCTATCCAGTGATCGAGGAGGGCAACGACCTTGAACTGCGCATGCTCGCGGTGGAGGCGGCCGGGGGGCTGATCGCCGCTGCCGCGCGAAACACGCCGCTCACCCGAAGCGGCCTGAGCCTGGTAGATTATCTCGAGTCTCGTGTCGTCGGCTATGAGAAGGACGCGACCACGGATGCAAAGCAGGAAGCGCGCAAGGACGCGATTGAGCAGGGCAAGCTGAGCGCCGAGGATTTCGACCAAGCCTTTGCGGCGACTCCCAAGAGCTTTTACGTAGATATAACCGCAGCGCTGGCCGAATCGCTTGAGGCCACCAAGCGTCTCGATCAGTATCAGCAGGAGGCTTACGGAAACAATGCGCCGAATCTGTCGAAGCTGCGGGAGGGGCTAGAGGAGGTTCATCATGTCGCCGAATCGCTGCTCAACGAGCGGCGCAAGACAGAGCCGGATCCAGTGTCGGTGGTGGATGAACCGGTGCCGGAGGAAGGCGGCCAGGCTGAAGCGGGAGCGGAGGGGGAACCGTCCGGTGAGCCGGGGCGGCGCAGAGCCGTCACATCCGGCCAGTTGAGCCGGGTAGCGGATGCTTACGCGCTGGTTGTCGAGAGCGCCGAATTTCTATTTGAAAAGGATCCCAAGTCTCCCATACCGTATCTGGTATGTGCCGGCTTGCGGCTGGGCGAAACTCGCATGCAGGGCCCGGCGCCGGCGCCGGGCTTTGCGGTGGGGCCAGGCGCGGAGATACGGCAATCCCTGCGGACGCTGGCCACAAAAGGTGCGTGGCAGGAGTTGCTGCGTGCCTCGCTCCCGATTCTGGCCGGCGAATGCGCCAGGACGTGGCTCGATTTGCATCGCTACATCTGGCGAGCCGGGCAAGAGACCGGGGCGGATGCAATCTCGGACGCTGTGGTGGGAACGGTGAAGAGTCTTCTCGCTGTTCGGCCCGAGTTGCGGTACTGGACTCTGGAAGACGACACCGGAGCAGCGAATCCTGAAACGCAGCAGTGGCTGGATGCAACCGTCCTGCAATAGCGCGTTTGCAGTGATTTCGGGAGGAAGCGTTGGCCAGAAACAAGTCTGAAATTCCGATCACGCAGTCGTTGATCGATCGGCTGGTCGATGTCGAGCAGTGGCCGGAAACACGTGCCGCATCCATCAGTATGTTTCGCGAGTCGATCAAACGGGATCTGGAGTGGCTGTTGAATACCAGGCAGCCCGTCATTCCGGAGTTGGAGTCCTATCCCGCCACCGCCGCCTCGGTATTGAATTTTGGGTTGCCGGACATTCACAGTTTCGATGGCTCCGCGGGGAAGGAGCAAAATGCGCTGACGGTTGCCCTGGAGAAGTGCATTCGAACGTTTGAGCCCAGGATCAATCAACCTCATGTTTATCTGACCCGCTCGGATCAGTTAACCCGGAGCCTTAAGTTTCATATCGAAGGACAGGTCTTCTACGAGAACATGAATGAGGAGATCAAATTCGACACCGTGCTGGAGTTGATAAGCGGCGAGTACGAGGTGAAATAGGGGCATGCGCGAGGAACTGCTGGAATACTATGAGCGCGAGCTGACCTATCTGCGCCAGATGGGCGGCGAATTCGCGCGCAAGTATCCCAAGGTTGCGGGGAGGCTTTTGCTCGATCCGGATCGCTGCGACGATCCGCACGTGAGCCGTCTCCTTGAGGGCTTCGCGTTTCTTGCCGCCCGGGTGCATCGCAGGATCGACGACGATTTTCCCGAGATCAGTGAATCCCTCACCAGAATCATCCATCCGGGCTATCTCCGTCCCATACCTTCGATGACCATCGTGGAGTGCCAGCCAGACCCGGCTCAGGGCAAGAAGACAGCGGGGATGCGCATTCCGCGAGGGACGCCGCTGGTGACAAAGGCGACGGTCGAGGGGCTGCCTTGCCGCTTTCTTACTGCGTATGACGTGGATCTTTGGCCATTTTCTGTTACGGCAGCGGAGTGGCGCCAGCCGGAGCGGATGCAGCGGCCGCCCCGCGCGTCTGTGGGAGTACAGGCAGCAGCGGCGGCTCGTTTGCGGCTTCGTTGCCAGAGGGATGTGGTTTTCTCCGGGCTTCCGCTTTCCCGCCTGCGCTTTCATCTAGCCGGGGATGCGAGCGTCGTGTATTCGCTGTATGAGCTCATTTCTGAAAAATGCATCGAGATTCAGCTTCGCGATCCGAAGGATGAGAAAAAGCTGATCAGCCTGGAGCCGGCGCGGCTTCGCATGGTGGGGTTCGACGCTGAGGAAAGCCTCTTGCCCTTTGTACGGCGCTCAATGGATGGGCACCGGCTTCTCCAGGAGTACTTTGCCCTCCCCGAAAAGTTTTTGTTTTTCGACCTTGAAGGCCTGGAGCCACTGGCACAGGCCGGCTTTGGCGAAGAGGCCGAAATCGTTTTCCTGTTTTCGAGCTTTGAACGCGCCGAACGGCAACAGGTTCTGGAACTCGGTGTCAACGAGCGGACATTCCGGCTCGGATGCACTCCGGCAATCAATCTTTTCCCACAGAGCGCCGAGCCCATCCTCCTGAGTCAGACGCGGCATGATTACACCGTCGTCCCGGATAACCGCTATTCCGCGGTGATGGAGATATTCAGCATTGAAGAGGTGATCGCAACCAATCCAAGATTGCGGCAATCGGTCGTGCTGGAGCCCATGCATGCATATCGGTATCAAACGCGCAACCGCGAGGATCTTGCATTCTGGGTAGCAACCCGGCACCTGAACGAATTTGGCGAGCGGGAACCATCGACGATGACCATCTCCGTGGTTGACCTAACGGGCAATTTCACAGAACCCGAGGCGGACGTGCTGATGGTGCGGACCCTTTGCACAAATTTCGATTTGCCCTCCCGCTTCCAGTTTGGATCCGAAGCCGGCGACTTTGAGGCAGTCGGATACGCGGCGGCCAAGACTGTAACTGCGTTGCGGCGCCCCACAGCGAGCGTCAATCCAACCGGAGGGCAGGGACATTTCTGGCGGCTGATCTCCCTGCTCTCTTTGAACTATCTGTCTCTCAACGAAGAGGGCCGGACGGCTATGCAGGAGATCCTGCGGCTGCATAACATGTCCGACTCGGCGGCCAGCGAGAACCAGGTGGGATCGATATTGAAGATGAATTCTGCGCCCGGTTTTGCGCTGGTCGACTCAGCCTATGGACTTATCCCCGCGCGGGGAACGCAAGTGGAAATGGAATTTGACGAACAGCAGTTTGCCGGCAGCGGATTGTATCTGTTTGCGGCCGTGCTCGATCGGTTTCTTGCCAGTTACGCTTCAATGAACAGCTTTTCGCAACTTACAGCACAGAGCACTCTACGAAAGGAGGCGATGGGGAAATGGCCGCCGAGAGCTGGGACTCAAGCGCTGCTGTAAGCGCGCAGGAAAGTGGAAAAGACGAAGGGCCCGATTTTCGGAATCTTCGCACGATGTTAGATGAAGAGCCGTTTCGGGTGCACTTCTTTCAGGCTGTGCGCATGCTTCAGAGAATGGAGCAGGATCGCAAGCCTGTTGGATATTTCATCACGCCTCAGGGAGAGACGATCCGGTTTTCGGCGCGCACTTCGCTTGCGTTTCCGCCCAGCGAGATTTACGAGTTGCGGCGCGCGGAGAACGGCCAGATGAGCATGACGGTGGAGTTCATGGGTCTCTGCGCCGCAATCTCCGTCATGCCGACGCCCTATACGGAGTTTCTGATTGCGCGAGCCCGGGAGAAAGACCATGCCATGGAAGATTTCCTCAATATCTTCAACCATCGCATGATTTCATTCTTCTACCGGGGCTGGGAAAAGTATCGCTTTTTCATCGAATACGAGAAATCGGGAGAGGATCGTCTTTCCGCCCGTCTTCTCGATCTGTTGGGTCTTGGCACTGAGGGGTTGCGTGGGCGAGGCGGAATTCCGGATGACGCGTATCTGAACTACGTTGCTCTCTTGGCGCGTCATGTACGCTCGGCAGCTTCGCTGCAGCAGATTCTCGAGGACTATTTCGGCGTCCAGGTGCATATCCAGCAGTTTGCCGGCGCGTGGCGCAAGCTCAATCCCGAGAATCAGACCTGTTTCACTGGATTCGGCGGGGCGAGCGAACGTCTGGGTGTGGGGGTCGTGGCCGGGGACGAAGTTTGGGATCATCACGGACGAATCCGCATTTCGTTGGGCCCGATGCGCTTCGAGCAGTATCTGAAGTTCCTGCCGGGACAGGACGCTTATCACGAGCTTGTTGCATGGCTGAAGTTTTATTCAAATGGAAGTTATGAGACAGAAGTGCAGCTGGTCCTGGCGCGGGAAGATGCCCCACCCTGCGAGTTGGGGTCGGGCGGAGAAAAGCGCCCGCAACTGGGGTTGGTTAGCTGGTTGAAAACCAAGCCGCTCGATCGCGATCCCGCCGATGCGACTTATCTGGTGCAGTAAGAGAATCTTGAGTCCGAGGTTATGAAAGGCTATGAGCACAAATCTGAAAGCACTCATCGACAAGTTGAACGATACCACGCGGCGGGCATTTGAGTCTGCGGCCGGCCTGTGCGTGGCGCGGACGCACTATGACATCGAGATCGAACACTATCTCCTGAAGACGCTCGATGACAGCGACAACGACATTGCCGCGATCCTCAAGCACTTTGGGGTTGACCGCTCCCGATTGACCATGGAGCTTGAGCGCAGCCTGGACTCTCTGAAGAGCGGCAATGCGCGCTCGCCGGCCTTCAGCCCTGCCGTGGTCAAGATGCTCTCCGAGGCGTGGACGGTTGCCAGTATCGACTTCAACGCAGGGAATATCCGCACGGGTTTCACACTGCTTGCGCTGTTGGGGCACGATGAGCTTGCCCGGATGGTGAAAGATATCAGCAAGGAGTTACAGATTATTAATGCGGACGGCCTGCGCAGCGCCTTTTATGACATTGTGGCTAAATCCAAGGAGACGCAGACGAGCCTGGCCGCCGCGGCTGACGGGAAAGAGGAGCGTGCCGGTGGAGGAGACGGCGCAACTCCAGCCGCGAAGGGCAAGACGCCGCATCTGGATCAATACACGGTGAACCTGACTGCGAACGCAAAGGCTGGGAAGATCGACCCGGTGCTGGGGCGCGACCAGGAGATTCGTCAAATGATCGACATTCTCATGCGGCGGCGTCAGAACAATCCGATTCTGACCGGAGAGGCCGGCGTCGGCAAGACGGCTGTGGTGGAGGGCTTTGCCAATCGCGTTGTCAGCGGCGATGTGCCGCCGGCTTTGATGGGCGTTCATATACACAGTCTCGACCTGGCGTTGTTGCAGGCGGGCGCGGGAGTTAAAGGAGAGTTCGAGAACCGGTTGAAGGGACTGATCAACGAGGTCAAGTCTTCAACCGAAAAGATCATTCTCTTCATCGATGAAGCCCACACCATGATTGGCGCAGGTGGACAGGCGGGACAGGGCGATGCGGCCAATCTGCTGAAGCCCGCGCTGGCCCGCGGGGAACTGCGCACCATCGCCGCAACCACCTGGTCGGAGTACAAGAAGTACTTCGAGAAGGATCCGGCGCTGGCCAGAAGGTTTCAGGTTGTAAAGGTTGAAGAGCCGACTGAAGAGGTTGCCTGCACTATGCTGCGGGGCATTGCGGCGTCGCTCGAGAAACACCACAACCTGAGAATCCTCGATGAAGCAGTTACTGCGACAGTTAAGTTGTCGCATCGCTATATCGCCGGCCGACAACTGCCTGACAAGGCTGTAAGCGTCCTTGATACGGCGTGTGCGCGGCTCTCTTTGGGGCAGAACTCGACTCCTCCCCGGTTGGAGGATACTATGCGGCAGATCGACGCGCTCGAAGTACAAAAGCGGATACTCGAGCGGGAAACGAAGATAGGCGCCGACCACGCGGAAAGATTAGCCGGGATAGAGGCTCAGATCGCCGCCGCGAAACAGGAGCGGGATATTCTCACGGAGCAATGGGAAAAAGAAAAGACTCTGACGGAAAAGATACGCGGCCTGCAGGAGAGCCTGGAGTCGCCTGAGAAGAAGAAGGATTCTGAGGCATCGGCGAAAGAGAGCGAAGTACGGGCCGAACTCGCCCAGCTTGAAGCTGAGCTTGCCACATTACAGGGTGAGCGGGGCATGATGCGCGTCTCTGTGGATGCGCAGATCGTGGGCGAAGTCATCTCCGCTTGGACGGGGATTCCTCTGGGCAAGATGGTCCGCAACGAGATCGAGACCGTGCTCACGCTCGATGAACATTTGAAGAAGCGGGTGATTGGCCAGGATCATGCGCTCTCCGCGATCGCGCAAAGAATCCTCACCTCGCGAGCCAATCTGGACGATCCGGTGAAGCCGGTCGGGGTTTTTCTCCTGATTGGACCCAGCGGAGTTGGAAAAACGGAGACGGCCATCGCGCTTTCCGACGTTCTGTACGGTGGTGAACGCAATATGATCACCATCAACATGTCGGAATTTCAGGAAGCCCATACGGTTTCAACCTTGAAGGGATCGCCCCCGGGCTATGTCGGCTACGGCGAGGGCGGCGTGCTGACCGAAGCAGTCAGGCGCAGACCCTATTCGGTTGTGCTGCTGGACGAAGTCGAGAAGGCGCACCCCGATGTGCTGGAGCTGTTCTTCCAGGTGTTTGACAAAGGCAGGATGGAAGATGGTGAGGGCCGCGAGATCGACTTTCGGAACACGATTATTCTGCTGACCAGCAACGCGGCGACGGACACGGTTATGAAGCTTACCGCCGACCCGGAGACCACGCCCGACAGTGAGGGGATGGTCAAGGCGCTCAAGCCGGAATTGAACAAGATATTCAAGCCGGCATTTCTTGGCAGACTGATGATCGTGCCTTACTTCCCAATCCGGGACGAGGCAATGAAGCTGATTATTCGTTTGAAGCTTGGTAAGATTCAGCGGCGTCTGATGGAATCGCACAAGATCGCTCTTGAGTACGACGACGTTCTTTTGAACGAAGTGGCCGGGCGCTGCACTGAAGTCGAGAGCGGAGCTAGGAACGTCGATAACATCCTGTCGAATACCATGCTGCCCGATCTATCGCGCCAGATTCTGTCGCGGATTGCTGAAGGGGCCGCTGCGGACAGGGTAAGTATTTCAGTCAAGGATGGCGCGCTGACTTACGCCTGGGATGTTACGCCCTAGCGCAGGCAGCGTTCTGTCAGGGGTATACCAAATCGTCTTCCAGAAAATTTCGGCAAGGAACAGGCAGGGTTGGCATGGCGAGTTTCAAGCAGGCAGACCGGCTGATGCAGTTTTCGAGTCCGCTGGGCAAGGACGTGCTTCTGATCGAGTCGATTGAAGGCGCGGAAGGAATTTCACGCCTTTTTGAGTATCATGTCGAATTGCTCGCAACCGTGGATACGAAGATCGATCCCAAGTCGATCATTGGTTCCAAGGTCACGGTCGCGATCAGCCTAAACGATGCGCAGGGATCGAGGTGGATCAATGGCATTGTCGCGTCGTTTGAGCAGTGCGCCGGGGACAAGGAGTTCGATGTATACCGGGCGCGGATTGTGCCCTCGATGTGGCAGCTTACCTTGAGTTCCAACTGCCGCGTCTTTCAGAACAAGACGGTTCTGGAGATCGCCAAGGCGGTGATCGGCGAGTATGGATTGTCCTTGTCGGATCAGACCAACACATCCTACAAGCAGCTTGAATGCTGCACCCAGTACTCCGAGTCGGATTTCCATTTTGTCTCGCGGATCTTGGAAGAGAGCGGTATCTTTTACTGGTTCGAGCATACTAACCAGGATAACAAGATCGTATTGGGAGACAGCCGGAATGCCTATCAGGACTGCCCGTTGTCGTCTTCCGTCCCCTACGCCCTGAACGAGGCGGGAGCCGAAGGGGCTTACGGGGCAAGGGTTTTCGAGTTCACCTCGACGGCGACCATGGTTTCCGGCAAGCACTCGACCGCGGAGTATAACTACCGCGACTTTGCCCGGGCCGATGTGCCGGACAAGAACAGCGCCAGTCCATACGGCAAAAATGCCTTCGACGAATATCTTTATCCCGCAGGAGGAGAAGGCTACGCGGACGGCGACGCGTCGGTGAGCAAGGGTCTTGAGACCTTGTACCTGGAGACGCGGGCGCTGGCTGCCGACTCCATGGCGGAGGTTTTTCGCGGAGGCTCGAATGCGCGCTCTTTTTGC
This sequence comes from Occallatibacter sp., assembly GCA_052326045.1. Taxonomy (GTDB): domain Bacteria; phylum Acidobacteriota; class Terriglobia; order Terriglobales; family Acidobacteriaceae; genus Telmatobacter. The sequence goes on from JBKQRH010000038.1 coordinate 22,804, forward strand.
GCGGGTTATACGTTCAGCCTCACCAAGAACCCCCGCGATGCGTGGAACCGGAAATACCTGCTGACCGCGGTGACCCTTCAGGCGGGCCAGCTCCCGCCCTATCGAACCAGCGACACGCACGAGGCGTCGGAATACGGCAATCGATTCACGGCGGTTTCCTCGGATATCGTCTTCAAGCCCGCGCTGACCTTCATGAAGCCCAGAATCTACGGTCCGCAGACTGCCCTGGTTGTCGGGTCCGCGGGTGAGGAGATTTATCTTGACTCGCTGGGGCGCGTGAAGGTTCAGTTCTTTTGGGATAAGAAGAATGCGCGGAAATCGACGGTGGAAACGACCTGGGTGCGCGTTGCGCAGAGTTGGGCCGGAAATGGATGGGGAGCGTATTTCTGGCCGCGCATCAATGACGAGGTGGTGATTCAGTTTCTCAATGGCGATCCGGATAACCCGGTGATTACGGGGTCGGTCTATAACGGCGTGAATATGCCCAAGTACGCCCTGCCCGACAACAGCACCCGTTCCGGGCTGGTTACGCGCAGCAGCAAGGGAGGTTCGGCGCAGAATGCCAATGAACTGCGCTTTGAAGACAAGAGCGGGAGCGAGCAGGTCTACCTTCATGCCGAGAAGGACATGGATGTTTCGGTCGAGCACGACCGCCGCATCTCGGTGGGCAACAACGACTCGCTGATTGTGCAGAACAACCAGAGCGAGCAGATCGGTTCGAACTTCAACCGGCAGATCAAGTCGAATGCTGTGGAGCAGATCGGTTCAAACTCGGATCTCAGCGTCGGATCGAATCTGACCGAACAGGTGGGAGGAAATCACTCCCTGAACATCGGTTCCGATCAAAGCGTGCAAGTGGGTTCGGCTTATTCCTTGAATGCCAACAATACGGTCTATATCAATGCGGGTATGAGCGTGGTGATTCAAGCCGGGCTGGAACTCAGCCTGATAGCCTCCGGGAACTTTATTACGATCGGACCTTCCGGGGTTGCGATCTCCGGGACGATGGTGCTGATCAATAGCGGCGGAGCACCCGGTTCGGGGACTGCGGGGACAATATCGAGTCCTGCGACGCCTGCCGCTCCGGATACGGCGGACGATGGCAGCAAGGGCGGCGCGATGAACAAGTAGGCGTTTACGCCCTTGTAAATGAGCAAATCGAGTGAGATCGATTTATGGAATGATTGAGGACGTTTGACGCAAACATTGGCACAACCCGGCGCAGTTGCCCAGTTTCCTTCGATTGGAAGATGGAGTGTTACCGCGATGCCGGCTGGCTGGCTCTATGTTGCCGGCTTTGGGATACGCCAGATGACGATGGCCGCGGGGACGATTGCCGCAAGTGTTGGAGTGGGTCAAGACACGCTCAATGCAGAGAGCGGTCTCCCGGAGTATATCGAGACGCAGAAAAAACTGATCGGGAGCCACTTGAAAGAAGCGAAGTTTGCCGGACCTCAAGCGACAGCTTTTGCGGGCGCGGATGAGGCGCGCCTGCTCTTCGTTCGCCACAATGTGGCGTCCGCCGGAAGCATGTTGCATGCCCAGACCTATGTGCGATTGGGTCATTGGCTGGGCATCATAACCTTGACGGCGTTGGAAGGACAACTGAGGGCAGTACGAGCCGACTACGAAGCATTTGTGAAGGGCTTGCGCATTAGCCCGGAGCGAGCAAGCGAGCCGACAGCGAGGATTTAGCAAGTTGAAACCGATCACGGAGAAAAGCCGATGCCGCCAGCAGCCAGAGTGACCGATATGCACGTCTGTCCGATGGTGACTGGCGTTGTGCCTCATGTGGGCGGCCCCATCCTGCCCCCTGGCGCGCCTACGGTGCTCATCGACTTCCTGCCAGCCGCCACTGTAACTACCATGGCGACCTGCGTAGGCCCTCCAGATGTGATCGTCCTGGGATCGATGGGGGTCATGATTAACTTCCTTCCAGCCGCCCGCCTGGGAGACATGACGGTGCATGGCGGAGTGATCGTGATGGGCTCTCCGACCTGCATCATTGGGGAAGTAGGGACGCCATCGCCCGGCGCAGGCGGCTTGGGCGGGATCGCGGCAGGAATGGCCGCCAGCGGTGCGACTCCGCCCTAGAAAGGCAATCGGTCTATTGCCCGGTCGAGTCCCAGATCTTTAGCAAAGAGGGAGAGATGTAGGCTCGCACCGGATTGTAATTGGCCTTTCGAGCTTCTTTGAATGCCGACAATGCCTCCGGGGAAGGCCCCTGCCAATTCGATCGCGGCGTTTTCAGCATCGACCGTTCGATCAGGGTTGCTCCCAGGTAGAAGTCGGCCACGCCTGGGTTCCGGGCGGTCTGCGGGGACTCCAGATAGTCCAAGAGCGCTCTCCGCGCATCGTCGAACTGCGAATGGTAGAAATACCGGATTGCCGATTTTAGTTCGTTCCTAGCAGCCGCTGGATCGTTCCTGATCGCCTGCTCAATTCTGTCAGTATTGCTTTGCGCATCCTGGTTACCCGGCTGAAGTTTCAGGACCATTGCGTAATCGTTCAGCGCATCTTGCTGATTGCCCTGTTTTTCCGCATTCCGTGCATCGCCAAGCAGCTTGTTTACTTTCTTGGCGATATCCGCACTCGAACTGACCGCGGGCTTGGGAGCGGGAGTTGGAGTTGGCGGAGCGCTCTTTGCCAGCATCGCTCTTTGCAACTCCGCGATTTTCCCCGCGGGATCATCCGGTCCATGGGGATTCAGGTTCATCGCCAACGTATATTGCCGTATTGCTTCCTGGGAATTGCCGGTCTCCATCTTCCTGGCTTGCTCGATGTACCCGTTGTAGAGGTTGACGTTGCCGATGTACAAATTCGCCGCGGCCTTGGAGTCCGCGTTGGTAATGCCTTGCGCCAGCGTGCCGACAGCGTTGAAGTCGCCTCTCTCCCAGGCAGCCTTCAACTGGCCCGGAAGTTTATCGTTCCTGATCCTTTCCAGCAGGAACTTGGCTTGTCCGGATAACTTATTGTCATAACTTGTAACAAGCTTTGCCTGGGATTCGGCCCTATCTAGGTCATGATTCTTGTATGCCGCAATGGCGCTCGCCAGGTAGGCCGTATCGTCTTGGATCAAACCCGTGCGATAGCTATTGCAGGCTTCGGCATACTTTTTGTCCTTAGGTTCCAATTGTGCCGCCTCGCAGAAATCCTGGACCTGCTGGGCGCGGTCGTTGCCTTCGCCTTTCGCTCTTTCCGCCAGATCCTTTGCCTGCTGCTTGGGCTTTTCCTGTGCATTCAGCGGCGGCGCCAGCGCTGCGCACAAGAGGAGAGTGAGACCGCAAATCGCTCGCTGCGGGATCATTTTGTCCCTCCCATGATTTCTTCGATAGCCATGTCGTCGATGGGCTTTAATTCGATGTTGCATACCTGCTCAGATTGAGCCACATCGCATTGTTGCCTCTGTGTGGTTCCATCAGGCCCCTTGAAGTCCACGGCATATTTGCCGGCTGGAATCCCGTCGAGGCGCAACGGAGTCCAATGATCTCCGCCAGGGAGGGGCATGGCCTTGCCTTGGTCCGAGGTCACGCTCACCACCTCAGCAAAAGGTGTGGCGTTGAGTTCGAGAACGCCCATGGGCGCAGCAGGCGCGGGATGCAGCAACCAGAATGCTGCGCCAGCCGCCCCGAGTACGACTACAGCAATGCCTCCAAACAAGAGCGCACGCGGAACGCCGGACTTAGCTCGCGCTGGCTGAGCTTCGGCCTGTACCTGCTTTTTGGGAAGGGACTTTCCAGCTTCCTTGGTCAAGCGCTTCAAGTTGGCTTGCAATCCGGAGTCCGCATACTCAGCCACATCAGCTACCCGGTCGAGCACATCAACAGCTCGGGGCCGGTCGTTTTGCTGAATGGCTTGAGTAGCCGATTCGATTGCCGCAGTAAGCAGTTCATTGGCAATTTGCGCGCGCCTGGTTTTGTATTCAGCGATTGCCGAGGAGAGCCGTGGGGAGTCGCCATAGGTGCTCCGCACAGATTCGATTCCATCGAGACCATTGCGCAGGTCACGCTTCTGGAGTGCATCGCCGGCATCCCGGATTGCCTGCGCCGTCAGACGTTCCTGCTCCCTGCTGGAATCCAGCCTGGAGCGCAAATCACGTACGCGCGAATGGCGCTGAATATCCTGGGACTGGCTCGAAAGGAACTGTAACGCCTGGTCGATACTGGTTTCACTCAGTGCCTGCGTGCGGCTCACGACCGCTTCGATGCGCCGGCCTAACTCGGCGCGGCTGCCGGTTGCCTGGCGCAGCAATTGCTCGATAGATGCATCCCCAGTTTGCGAAGCAACGGGTTGCAGAAGGGCGATGGCGGCCTCAAAATCACCGGAGGCCATAAGCGGCTGCGCTTGCCGGGTCGCGTTCGCCACTGTCTGACTCAGTTCAACCTTTCGCTTCTGCTCTCGCGCATAAGTCAGCAAGGATGCAATTTCCGGGGCTTCGCCACACTCAATTGCCGCAGCCTCCAGAATCTGGACGGCCTGGTCAAACTGCTTCGCATCAAGGGCCGCTTGCGCCCGCTTCAGGGCCTGAGATTTGAGTTCCTCGGCGCTAGCCTTGCTAATCTGCTGGACAACCTTTTCCTGAAGGGAAATCAACCTAGGTTCCCCTGGCATCTGTTCGAGAGCCTGCTGAACGACGGCAAGAGCCTCCTGGGGGTTGGTCAGAAAAGAATTGTAAACATGCAGCGAAGTCTTCTCCACCAGCTTCACCGCGGCTTTTTCACGTTGCTTTGCTTCAGCGTCGGCTTTCAACTGCAACAGCACGGCCTCGCCGGGGAGACGTTCCAGTGCGCGTTGAGTGAGTGCAAGCGCGCGCTCGTAGTCTTCATCTGAAATGGATTCCGAGATTTCGGCGACGATTTGCTCGATGATCTTGCGGCGCCGCTGTTCCTCCTGGCGCTCAACTGCGCTCTGGTACAGTTGCTGCGTTTCGCTATCTGTCGGGTCAATCTCCAGCGCCGCGCGCAGATTCTTGATGGCTTCCGTATACTGCCGGAGAGCGAGTTGGCCTCGCGCGGCATCGCTGAACTCCCGGCGTGCACGCTCCCTGGTTGTCCGCTCCAATTCTTGAATGATTCTTGCGCGTTCGTTGCGAAGATCCGTGTTACGCTCATCGAGTTGAAACGCCTTATCGATGAGTGCGCCCGCGGCTCCGAAGTCGCTGCGTCTGCGAGCTTCTCGGGCTTGCTCAAGGAGACAGGCGACTTTGTCGGCCTTCTCCTTCAATCCGCGAACGTGTTCGATCTTCTGGGCAAGTTCCGGATTTTCCCTGTCAAGTCCGGCTGCCTGGTTATAGAACTCAAGCGCCTCTTTGTAATGTTGGGAGAGGACGGCCTCCTCGGCTTCACCTAACAGTTGCTGAAGCTGCACAGTCTTCTGCTGGCGCGAAACCTTCTCCTGCACTTCACGGAGCAACTTCTTGACTTCCGAGTTCTGCGGATTGAGACGCTGAAGGTCCAGCAATACCGGTCTGACGCTGGTCCACTGCTCCCGCTCCATCAGGTGTTTCACATTGCCTAATACTTCGCCCACGTGTTCGCGCTTGAGATCGTCGTTGACCGCCTCAATATCCGCGGCCATTTCCTCGCCCGTCTCATATCGATCGAGGGGATCTTTTGCCAGTGCGCGGTCGATTACGTGGTCGAGGGCCAGCGGATAGCCCGTGAGCATGCTCGAGAGCGGCTCATGCTGTTCGCGGATTACCCGGTGCAGAGTGGCGGGATCGTCGCCCGGAAACGGCAACCGCCCGGTCAGCAACAAGTAGAGAATGCAGCCCATGGACCAAAGATCGGCCCTGCCGTCGGCAATTTTTCCCAGGAGTCTCTCCGGCGAGATGTAGTGGAAGGTGCCGATGACCATGCCCGTCTGTGTGTGGCCGGAGTGACTTTGCAGCTTGGCAACGCCAAAGTCGACGATCTTGATGTTTCCATCCGGCTGCACCATGATGTTTGCCGGCTTCATGTCCCGATGGATCACGCCTTTTTGGTGGGCATAACCCAAGGCGAGGCAAGCCTGGCGAACAATCTCCAGCTTCTCGATAAGGGAGAACTGGCGCCCGGCGCGGAGCAGATTCTCCAGCGAATCTCCGGGGACAAACTCCATGGCAATGTAGGGAAGACCATCCTGCTCGCCGAATTCGTACACGGTGACGATGTTGGGGTGGTTCAGAACGCCGGAACGGGCCTCCAGTTGGAACCGCTGGCGAAGCTCTTCCGTCGCTTCGGTGAGCGTCTTGATGGCCACCTCGCGCCCGACAGACTTGTCCAAGCCCCGGTAAACGACACCCATGCCGCCAACGCCCAGGACACCCAGGATTTGGTACTTGCCGATTTGTGTGATCGACGATGCGCCGGTATCCATGGCTAGACACCCGATTCAAACAGATTGCAAGCCGGCATCAAGGCGGATTCCAAGCGAATCCGCGCCTGCGCGGCGAACTTCGACAAGCCCGATGAGGGCCTATTTATTGTTGACCGTGTGCACGATGGCGATCTGCGTCTTGCCGTTATTCTCCGACGGCTTGGCGGTAACCGTCACCATGACAGATTCTTTCTGGCCCTTGTTGACAGACAGTACAGCGCTGTCGGCACTTTCAAATACGGAGGCTTGGCTCCCCAATCTGGACTTGTAAAACGCGATCACCTGGTCCTTCGAGTCCGAAGTGAGGTAGACGGCAGTCACCCACGAACCATTGGGCAAGCTCATTCGCATGCTGCCCTTACCGGACAGGGCGCCGGGATAGATGTCCACGCCCAATTCGGATGCGCTGTATGTCTTCGACTCGTTGGCGGTGAATGTGCCGCCAGGTGTACTCATCGTCACCTGGCCGCCTGGGCCAGAGACGTGGATGGCCCGGGAAACACGCCAGACTGCGAATCCGAACAGTCCCGCTCCGAGAATGCCCAGCCCTACGAATATGGCCACGATAATCAGGACGATCTTGACCGCGCTGCTGCCGGAACTGGCCGACGGAGCGGCTGGTTGGGCAGGCGCAACAACTGCGGCGCCGGCGGTCAGCGGTGTACCACATGCCGTGCAAAATTGCTTGTCGGGGGATACTTCGGCTCCACATTTCACGCAGAAGCCAGCCATGATGATCTCCTTGTTGTTCAGTCCGCAAACGGGACTTCCATGTTGCTTTCCCGGCTACGAGCCAATATACCTCAAGATGCTCACTACAGGCTTGTCATTTTCTATGCGTTTCCAGCCCCAGGACTCGGGAAGACCGGAAAGGGCCGTCCCCGGGACACAAACGCCGGGTATCTCTTTATATTCAAACGAGTTCTATGGTGACTTTCCTTCGCTGTCCAGCTTGGTTTTGCCCCGAAAGAAATCGGTGCAGGCACATAAGTGTGGAATCGCCAACGGGCGTTTCTCAAACCCTCAGGCCGCAAATTCGCTACAATTCTGAGTCTATGGATGAGCACCAGCAGGAGACCGTCTCTGTCGAGTTCGCGGTGGGCATCGGCGAGGGCAAATTCACCGCCACCGCGGTTGTGCCCGCTGGCCGAACCAACCTCACCCAAATCCTGCCCGTCCTGCAGTCGCTTGACGACTCGCTCATTGATGGCGTCACCGCGAAGTTGGCCGAGTCCGGCCTCACCGTCTCCTGCAAGGCTGGCTGCGGCGCCTGTTGCCGCCAGATGGTGCCCCTCAGCATTTTCGAGGCCGAGGCCCTCAGCGCCTGGATTCGAACCCTCCCCGAATCGCGCCAAGAGGAACTCGCAGCACGCTTCCATCAAGCGCTCCTCAAGCTGGCCGCCGCCGGCCTCATCGACCGCATGGTCAACGAAGATTGGCTGGCCGAAACCGAATCCGCCCGCCAGTTAGCCCTCGACTACTTCTACCAGCGCGTCCCCTGTCCCTTTCTCGAGGATGAGTCCTGCTCCATCCATCCCATCCGACCGCTGATCTGCCGCGAATACCTGGTAACCTCTCCGTCTCAATACTGTGCGGATCCGGCCACCCTGCAGGCCGCCCCGGTCCACCTGCCGCTCAACTTTTCCCGCATCCTGAATGCCATCGGCGCGGAAATCGAACGGGATTCGCGCGGCTGGATCCCGCTTGTTTTTCTCTTTGCCTGGATGAAGAGCGGCGCCCGCCCCGGCGAGGCAGTAGCCGGCGCCGGTCCGCAGGTGCTGTATGAGTTTGTAAAGCGGATAGGCCAGGCCCGAAGCCCCTTGCCCGCCGCCGATCCTTCACCTTCTGCATCGGCCGGGGCCTCTCATGCTCCGGGGCCTCCCTGCAAGGGGATCGATGGGCCGTAACCCAGCATTGAGTTGGCCGAAATCCTGATGGCAAACCCTCCAGCTTGAAAATCCGCTCTGGCCTTATTGGGTTGCGAAGGAATCGCCCACCCGCTCTGCCTGCGGAGGGCCTTCGCATCGGCTGAAGCGGCCAACGTTCCCACCGCGAACCCCCAAATCTAACGACACCATCAAACTCGGCACTGCTCATTTTCGTGCACCAGTCCGTTCGTGACAGTACGTGCGCAAAAGCGATTCTGCGCCAAGTTCGGATTCGGTCACTCAGATCTCGGGCTCTCATATCAGGTGAGCCGCTGCTACCCGTTTCCAGGCTTCGAACCTGCAGGATCTGTTTTTTGCTTTTCCTATAGATCAAGCCGCTTGGAGCGTGGAAGCGGGCATGGAGCACTGCGAAGAGACAGACCGCGGTCGAGTGCCGAATTCACGATCTGCGGCACCATTTCATTTCGGCTCTGGCACAGACGCAGACCCCCGACGTTACGATTCAGGCAATCAGCGGTCACTTGAGCTGCAAGATGCTGGAGCATTACAGCCATGTCCGAGTGGAGGCGAAGCGGCGGGCGGTGGGGTTGCTGGACGCGCCTAACGGGCAGGTAGTCCAGTAGACGCTGCATGTGGGTCCTCAAAGGCTGCGAAACTGCATGGGAGTACCCACAAATTCCCCCACAATTCGACTGTGTAGAACGGGGAAGTATATCTAAGTTATTGATTTAAATGGTCGGGACGGGCAGATTTGAACTGCCGACCCCTCGCACCCCAAGCGAGTGCTCTACCAGGCTGAGCCACGTCCCGACACAATCGAGCCGGTCCGCCGCGGCGGACCGGCTGTGGGGTCCAACTCAGTTTACACCAGCATGCCCCTGCGCGCTTGGCGCTCCAATAACAACCAGCGCCCTCACGCTTGGTGCGTGTCCCGGTACAACTCTTCCAGCGCATCGCAAGCCGACCGCACGCCGTCTTCGTGCTCCAGCATTCGCGCCACCTGCTCCGCCCGTTGCGCAAACTTGGGCTCCGCCAGCATCGCCTTCAGCTTCCGCGCCACCCTCAGCGGCGTGTAGTTCCCGCGCTGAATCACCCGCGCCACCTTCAGCCGCCGCATCCGCCTGCCGTTGTCCGGCTGGTCGTGCGAGTAAGGCATAATCAGCATCGGCTTGCCCGCCCGCAGGCACTGCGCCGTCGTCCCCACCCCGCCCTGGTGCACCACCAGCTCTGCCCGCTGAAACAGCTTGGAATAAGGCGCGTACTCGGCCACGCAAATCGTCTCCGGCAGCGTTTGCCGCAGCCGGTTGCGCGGGTCCGTGCCGATCAGCAGCACCGCCCGCACTCCCAGCCGGATCGCGGCCTTGGCTGAGAACTCGTAGAACCGCCCCGCCGCCAGCACCGCCGCTGACCCCAGCGTAAACACCACCGGCGCCGGCCCCGCGGACAGAAACTTCTCCAGTTCCGCTGGCAGCGCCGCGTTCCCCGCATCCGCGTCGTAATAACAAAACCCCGTAATCTTCGCGTTCTCCGGCCAGTCCTTCTGTTCCCGGCCCAGCACTTGCGAAAACAGCGCCAGCACCAGGTATGGCGAGTGCTTGGCGTCGAAGAGCGGATTCTTACCCTTGGGCAGTCCCAGCTCACGGCGCAGCGCGTAGATCGGCTCCGGCCACTTACGGCTCACAAACCGCGCCAGCCGCTTGATCACCCGTCCGAAGCCCGGCACCGCCTTGTCCGCCCGCGCCATCCGTGGGTACGGGGGCAGCACTGGCGGGTCAAAGGCGGAAAAGAACGAGAGCGGCGCCAGCACATAGCTGGCCCAGGGAATCCCCGTCACCTCGGCCACCAGCGGCCCCGCATAGTTCAGTTCGCCCAGCAGCAGCAAATCGGCCCGCTCCGGCTTGGTCGCCGCATCCAGCAGGTCGTCATAGGTCTGCCGCAGCACCGGAAACAGAAACTCCCGCAGTCCCCGCTCCGTGCCCTTCTTCACGTCGTAGATCATCTCCACCATCAGCGTGTTGTTGGGGTCGATATCCGGCCGCACCGCGTGAAATTCCAGGCCCAGCGGCCGGACCCTCGACTCGTAGACCGCCGGCAGCGCCATCACCGGCACATGTCCCCGCCGTTTGAGTTCAAGGGCAATGGCGATCAGTGGATTCGTGTCGCCCAGGGTGCCGATATTCGACAGAACAATGCGCAAATTGAAGTCTCCAAAGCCGTTTTCGGCCCGCAACTATGAGGGTAACCCATCGCGGCTGAGACCACCCAGCTTCAGAATCATGGATCGACATTGCGGTTTCCCGTCAATGACCCTGGCGCCGGTTCGATCACACTCTCCGCAATCGCAAAATGTAGTATCCTTGCCCTATTCGACTTCCACACGGAGCCTTCCATGCCCAACAAACCCAGTCTTCGTCTTCTCGCCCGGTCCTTCGCAGCCGCGGCTCTCCTCTGCGCCGCTTTTGCCGCTCCTGCCCTTCTCGCCGCGCAGCAGCCTTACAAAATCCTCGACCGCTGGAAGCTCGGCGGTGAAGGCGGCTGGGATTACCTGCTCGCCGACCCCTCCGCCCACCGCCTCTACCTCACCCGCGGCGCTCGCGTCGATGTCCTCGACACCCAGACCGGCAAGCCCGGGGCCCCCGGCGACGGGTCCATGTCGCTGGGGTGGAAGCTAATCGGAAGCATCGCCGGCCTCCACGGCACGCACGGCGTGGCCCTCGATGACGCCGGCAAATTCGGCTACATCTCCGACGGCGGCGGTAACGCCGTGGTCGTCTTCGACCGCGCCACGCTGGCCACCGTCGCCACTATCCCCGCCGGCCAGAACCCCGACGGCATTGTCTTCGAGCCGTCCACACAAACCGTCTGGGCCTTCAACGGCCGCAGCCACGATGTCTCCGTGATCAACACAACCAGTCGTACGGTTGTCGCCACCATTCCCCTGCCCGGCAAGCCCGAGTTCGCCGCCGTCGACGGCAAGGGAACGGTCTTCGACAACATCGAAGACAAGAGCGAGATCGTCCGTCTCGACGCTCATACCAACAAGCTCACCGCCGAGTGGCCGCTCACCGGCTGCGATGGACCCAGCGGCCTGGCCTTCGACGTCGCTGGCAGCCGGCTTTTTCCTGTCTGCGGCGGCAAGCACATGGCCGTGGTCGACTCCAACACCGGCAAAGTTCTCGCCAACCCCGCCATCGCCGACGGCCCTGACGCAGCCGGATGGGACGCCGCCCACAAGCTCGCCTTCGCCTCCTGCGGCGAAGGAATCCTCTCCGTTGTCGATACTGCCGCCCCCGGCTACCCCACCATCGAGAACCTGCCCACCCAGCGCAGCGCCCGCACCATGGCCTATGACTCCGCCGCCGACCGCATCTATCTCGTCGCCGCCGAATTCGGCCCCCGGCCCGACCCAACCCCCGACAACCCACGCCCCCGTCCAGCCATCGTCCCGGGCAGCTTCACCGTAATCGTTGTCGGCCGTTAAACCGCCCTTGCGCAAATACTCCGTGCCCCATCCTTTCCGCTTCTTTCTGCGGAAAGGGTGGGATACCATAGGTCCCAACCATCCGCGCTTTTCGGACTGACCACTGACAACTGACCGCTGTTAACTGGTTTCACCATGAAGATCCTCCTCGGCATCCTCGCCATCCTTCTCGTCACCGCCTCCCTCTTCGCCGACTACAAATGGCGCCAGTGGATCGCCGCCCGCAAGCGCGACCGCCAATGACCTCCTGGCCTTCCTTGATTCCTTTGCTTGGAATCCTTGCCGCGCAAGCGGCGTTTGGCCCCACCGCGGGTGGTTACAATCACTTATAGGGAGCCGTCCAACCGCTATGCATCGTTTCTTTCGCCTTGCCCATCCCGTTCTCGCTCGCTCTAACCGCACCGGCCTGTTGCTGGCCCTCGCCGCCGCCGCGCTTTTCATGGCGACAGCCGCCCGTGCCCACGCCCAGTTCGGCGCCCCATCGCCCGGAACCCAGGTCCACGACCCCTCCGCGCTCCGCCCGCCCGCCGGAGCCCGCGTAGCCATCGTCGAATTTGAAGACATGGAGTGCCCCGACTGCGCCCGCGCCAACCCGCTTCTCAAAGAAGCCGCGGCCACCTACAACATTCCCTGGGTGCGCCACGACTTCCCGCTGCCCATGCACAACTGGAGTTTCAACGCCGCCGTCAATGCCCGCTGGTTCGACTTGAAAAGCAAGGCTCTCGGCGACGAGTACCGCGACCAGGTCTTCGCCAACCAGATATCGATCGTCAGCCCCGAATCGCTCAGCCAATTTACTCAAAAATTCGCGCAGAGCCACGGCATCGCCCTGCCCTTCGCTATCGACCCACTGGGCAAGCTGGCCGCCGATGTCAAAGCCGACTACGCCCTCGGCCAGCGCATCGGCATCGAGCACACCCCCACCATCTGGGTCGTCACCGCCAACTCCAAGGGCGCTCCCTTCATCGAAGTCCTCGACCGTAGCAAGCTCTACCAGCTCATCGACCAGGCCCTCGCCGACACCAAGCCAAGCCCCCCGCTCACCAGGTAATCCGCAGGGACCATCCACCAGGCCCTGCAATACAAAACGGCGCATCCCGCTCAGGATGCGCCGTTCCCATTGGACATGAATGCAGTGATTCACTACCGGAGTAGACGATCAATTCAATGACACGCCGACGGGCTGACCACCGGCGGCAGGAATCGATTCAGCCACCGTAGGGCATTGGTGGAACTTTTCCCAGCAATCGCGAGTACACGGTCAGCACGCCACGGTGATGCGCGGTGTGCTCGACCATGGACCATACGATCTCGCCGATGGGCTGGCCACCCATAATCGGACCGGGCGGCAGGGGCTGCGCGAGTCCCTCCGCGCCGCGCGAGCGGACGAATTCGATCGCGTTTGCGAAGGCCTTCTCGAGCCGTTGGCGAGCAACGGAGAGCGAGGTCACCTGGGCAACACCCCTGGCGTGTTTCTCGAAGTCCAGATCGAAGCCTTCAGGCCGCGAGGCGCCTTCGATAAACCAGTCGATCGTCTGCGCCGCATGCGCCACCTGCTGCGCCACGGTCATCATTTCATCCCGCGGACGGAAGCCGGAGTCGGCCTCGTCGAGAAGCCTGGTCGAACGCTCGAAGAACTCCTTGCTTGCGAGCAACTGATTGGCAAAGTCGGTAGATTGCGTTTTTTGGCTCATGGCCCGGAATTCTAGCACCCGCAAACAATGCCGATCAAGATTTCAACCGCCCCGGTCTAGCGCATATATTCTGTCGCAAGGGCGGAGAACCAATGCGGTAAATTCGCCACCGGCACACTGACTACGGCCGGTCGTAGAAGCGGAAGAACAGCGATGGCTTGGAAACGGGCTCGGCTCTCGCCACCAGTCCGGCCGCCTGCGTGTCGCTCAAGGGCGTGAAC
>JBKQRH010000039.1:0-6301 GCA_052326045.1 Occallatibacter sp.
TTGCCCTTGGTCCCTCCGGCAGCGACCGCCCGGTCCTCCTGCCAGTGTCTAGTGTACCGCGAACATCAACTGCCGGCGGACGAATCATTTGAATCGACTGGCGATGCGTGACCATCCATTGGCTGCGGAGAGAGTTTGTTCCCCTTCGCTGAGCCCTCCGCCGAAGCGTGGACCGGTTCTCCGACCCGGATTCATCCCCGAATTCACCTATTCAAGGAGAACGCAATGAAGATTGTTGTCATGATCGCGCGTCTGTTGCTGGGACTGATGTTTCTGGTCTTCGGCCTCAACGATTTCCTGCATTTCATCCCCATGGGGCAGATGCCCCCGGGAACGGCCGGCGAGTTCGCATCTCTACTGGTGGCCACGCACTACATGAGCATCGTCGGACTCATCATGGTCGTGTCGGGGATTCTCTTCCTCGTGAACCGGTATGTGCCACTGGCCCTCGTTCTGCTCGCTCCGGTGCTCGTCAACATCCTTCTCTTTCACATCCTGATGCAGCCGAAGGGTGTGGCGCTGGGCGCGTTGGCGACAATTCTGTGGATACTGGTGGCGTATCGGGTGCGCTCAGCGTTTGCTGGGCTTTTCAAGCAGCGCGTTGAGGATTGAGCCTACGTAGTTCATGCGGCATCCTGCTCGCTACAATCGAAGACGATGATTCAGTACCTTTATCTCGGGCGGGTGGGCTACGACGAGGGGCTGCGCTTGCAGGCGGAGATTGCCGCGCTCGTCGCCGAGGGCCGCGTCACGAACGTCCTACTGCTGCTGGAGCATCCGCCGGTGCTGACGCTGGGACGCAATGCTCACCGCTCCAACATCCTGGCGTCGGACGAGCTGCTGGCGCGGCGGGGCGTGACGCTGCACGAGATCAACCGCGGCGGCGATGTGACCTATCACGGGCCGGGGCAACTGGTGGGTTACCCCATCTTCGACCTGCGCAGCCTGCGCAACCCGAACGGCGGGCGGATGGGGCCGGTGGACTTTGTGCGCGGGATGGAAGAGGCGCTGATCCGGCTGTGCGGCGAATTTAGGGTGCGCGCCGGGCGGATTGCCGGGCTGACCGGCGTTTGGTGCCCTGCGGGCGGTGGAGCTTTGGAGGAGAGCAGTGGGGCGCAAACGGCCGCCACAAGGCCGGAGCGGAAGATCGCTGCGATCGGCATTCACGTTGCGCGGGGTATTACCTCGCACGGCTTTGCCTTCAACGTGACGACCGACCTGCGCGACTTTGAGCTGATCGTACCTTGCGGCATTCCCGATCACGCGGTGACCAGCCTGGAGCGGGAGCTCGCGTTGGATTGTGGAATTGCACAGCCGGAGGAGTTGACTGGCCTTGAAGGCATGGCGCACCAGGCGGCGCAGCAGTTCGGGGTGGTTTTCGGCCAGCAGGTGCTGGCGGTGGAGAGCCTGGCGGCGCTGCGGGCCCAGGCGGAGGCTGCTCTGTCCGCTCGGGAGTTTCCGGCTGAAGACACGCCGATGCAGGTTCCAGCCGAGGTCGAGCGGCTGAGAGGCGGCGCAGAGCGGCCGCTTCGCGCGTGATGGACGAGGCTGGTCCAGTTTTGCAGTTTCCCACCCTTGCACCGGAAACAAGTGCAAGGATGGGGCACGGAGCATTGTGGAGGGGGAAGGATCCGGCAAGCCGGTAGGCCGCCTTGGGTTCGGCCGGCGCATGGGCCGCAATTTATAATCCGGAAATCCGGCTGGAACCGGACGCGCAATTGAAGTCCCGAATCGCGGAGAGAGATCCATGCCAACCGACGTTGTCATGCCCCAGATGGGCGAGTCGATCGTTGAGGGCACCATTACCAAATGGCTCAAGAAGGCCGGCGACACGGTCGAGAAGGACGAGCCGCTGTTTGAAATCTCTACGGACAAGGTGGACGCGGAGATTCCCTCGCCCGCGGCGGGCGTGCTCAGTGAGATTAAAGTGGCGGAAGGGGCAACCGTGGGGGTCAATACGGTGGTCGCCGTGATCGGCGACGCAGCGTCTTTAGCGACGGCAGACCCCTCCGCGGAAAGACTCGATCCGGAGGGAGGCCGGGGTCCCCAGAGACGAGTCCTTGTCGCTGGGGTGGAAGAAGGGGGTTTCAACCCCCGCAGTCAGCCATCCGAATTAAAGCGGGCTTTAGCCCCGGAAGTAAGTTTTTCCGCCTCTGCCGCAAAATCTGATTCAGAGGTGGGGCGCCGCTCTTCGCCGCTGGTGCGGCGCATGGCCAAGGACAACAACCTCGATCTGGCCCAGATAGCCGGTACCGGCTCGGAGGGGCGCATTACGAAAGAAGATGTGCTGCGCCACCTGGGCCAGCGTGGGCCCGGCGGCGCTGCGCCCGCTGTTCCGGCCGCCGCATCCCTTCCCGGCCATTTAGCGCCGCTGACAAGGATGCGGGCCATCATTGCCCAGCGCATGGTGGAGAGCGTGCAGATCAGCCCCCATGTGCATACCGTCTACAAGGTGGACATGACCCGCGTCGTCCGCATCCGCGAGCGCGACAAGGCCGGTTTCGAGCAGCGCCACGGCGTCAAGCTCACGTTCATGCCGTTCATCGCCAAAGCGGTGGTGGAGGCGCTGCGGAAATTTCCGATTGTGAATGCGGCAATGGAGAAAGGGCCGGATGGGTCAAACAACTCCATCCGGTATCACGAGCACATCAACCTGGGGATTGCCGTGGCGCTAGAGTGGGGGCTGATTGTGCCGGTGGTTAGGGAGGCGGAGGGTCTGAGCTTTGTGGGACTGGCGCGGGCCATAGCCGACCTGGCCGAGCGCGCACGGACGAAGAAGCTCAAGCCCGACGAGGCCTCGGGGTCAACCTTTACGCTGACCAACTCCGGCATCTTCGGCGACGAGTTCAGCACGCCCATCATCAACCAGCCGGAGTCGGCCATCCTGGGCATCAGCGGGCTGAAGAAGGAGGCGGTAGTGCTGACCGATACCGAGGACAACGACACCATCGCGATCCGGTCGATGCAGCACTTCTGCCTGGGCTTCGATCATCGCACCATCGACGGCGCCGACGCCTGCAAGTTTATGGTCGAGTTCAAGCGGACGCTGGAAAGCTGGGACACAGAGATTGGCTGAGGACCTGCGCGGTCTACGAGCGTTGCAAATCGTGAATGCTTTACCTCACTCGTGCTTGGCCCACGGGTCATAGGTGCCGACGGACCAGCTATGGCCTTCGGGGTCTTTCAGGCTGAACTCGCGGCTGCCGTAGGGAGTGTTCTGGAGCGGACGGATAATGGTAGCTCCGGCGGCTACGGCGCGGGCATGGACCGCATCGGCGTCGGGGACCACGATGTAGACGCTGCGGGTCTCGATGCCGCCCAGTTCTTGCGGCGACTTGAAGCCGCGGCCATACTCGTCTTCTTTGCCGGAGCCGAGCATGATCATGCCGTTGCCGAGGCTCAGTTCGGCGTGGGCGATGGTTCCGTTTTCGCCCTCATGGACGGCGTGGCGTTCAAAGCCGAAGACCTGGCATAGCCAGGCGATGGCGGCGCGGGCGTTGCGGTAGCGCTGGGCGGGGATGATGGTGCTGCGGGATTCGGGCATGGGGAAGCCTCCGCGAAAAGAGTACCGCGGAATCGGGTTTGAAGGCAATTGCGGTGCGATTGCGGCGCGGGGAGATGATCTGCCAAGGGTTTGACTGCCGTGGATTGCACTTGTATCTCAACTCGTATACAATATCCTTAAAGGTGGATTTATGCAGAGCGCTACTGAGATGATTCATGTCCGGATCGATCCTAAGCTGAAGTCGAAGGCAACGAAGACCTTCGGCGCGATGGGGCTGACACTCTCCGAGGCGGTGCGCGTTTTCTTGACACGAGCGGCGACCGACCAGGCCTTTCCTTTTGAGCTTCGCGTACCAAACACCAAGACCGTCGCTGCAATGAAGGCTGGCGACCGGGGCGAGGTTGTTAAATTCGGCAGTGTCGAAGAACTGATGGCTGACCTCCATGCGAACGATTAGCCGAACCGCCCAGTTCAGAAAGGACTACAAACGCGAGGCCAAAGGACAGCATCGCGCCACGCTCGATTCCGATCTTCTTGCGGCCATTGCGTTATTGGCGACAGACCAAACTCTGCCGGAAAGATTCCACGATCACCCGTTGACGGGCGAATATACGAATCATCGCGAGTGCCACCTGAAGCCCGATCTGCTTCTTATCTACAAAAAACCGGACGATTCTACATTGCGGCTGGTGCGCATCGGTTCTCACAACGAAGTTTTCTAGCGGAATTTACGGACGGTCAAGGTTCGTGGTCTCCCAGGTCCCCAAATGCGAGGGACCTGGGGCACCCGTCATTTGTTGCTCATGTGGACCTGCGCCACCCGCCTAGAGGCCGTATGTCGCCTTCACCCTCTTGGAGTTGTTCAGATAGGAATACCAGACACCAAAATAGACTAGGCCTTGTATAATGCTCTTGACAGTCTCGGGGATCATCGCTTTGTTCCCGGCGTCGGACAAACCAGCCATAAATGGAAGAAAAGCGTCAGTTACAGAGTATGCAAGGAAGCACAGTATAAAAATCCGAGCTTTCCCCACTGCGCCCGGCTCTACTCGCCAAAGACTGATCCCGGCATAAATGCTGTACCCTGCGATTGCGAGGTTCAAAATACATTCAACGAACGACATTGTTCGTAACCCAGGATAATTACTCGAGAGTCTGCCAATTAACTGGAGATCAGCTTCTATCTCTGCTAGGCGTGCAAGTGGGTTGAAGACCGTCAGACTAATGCAAAAGAAAAGCAGCCAACCACGCACACCTTTATATCGGGGATCATATAACGTCCTATAAGCTGCAAAATCACCTTGTCGCGGTGCAGTGATGCCGCGCTCTGAAAGGGTCTGTTGAATCACTTCAAACGTAACGTCTGACCACTGACACCTATCGTTGCTCACCCAGATCGTCAGCAGTTCCTCTGTTGTCTTTTGCTGCATGTTTTGCGCAATTTGGTCACCGAGGGTAACGGCCATATTTTCCTCTTCCCGTTCTTTTGCGAAACTTGATTCCCGCGCTCGGGAGACCCACAGAATCTAACACATGTGGCTCTCTGAGTCCAGCAATTGACGAGAGCTATTTAGCGCGCCGACCCCACGACCGCGTCTCAAACGTTCGGGTTCTCCACGTCTCCCTCTTGGACCCGACTCATGTACCTGAGCCGAATGCTCCAGTCTCGATATTGAGACCTGGGACACCCAATCTTGGTGGTCAGACATGAGCCACCCGCCTCCCTTCCGGAGCCACCTGCGGTGCGGGGACTGGCCGTCCAGGCGGTGGCACGCTTCGCGCATGGGGTTCGTGGTTCCCACCCTTTCGCAAAGTGCGCGAAAGGATGGGGCACGGAGATTTGAGGGAAGGATAGGATTCCAAAAACTTAGGGTGCGCTACTTGCCGTTTGATTTATTTCTCGGGATTATCAGTAAGCTTGAGAAAAGGACCAAACAGCTCGATCAACTGCGTGTTGAAATCTTCGTAAATTTTGAGCTTCGCCTTTTCGTGTTGATCGATTTTTTCGCATTTTTGGATGGACTGGGGCATTTTGTCGTAAAGAATATCCCCTGTTGTTTTCACCAAATCATCGTTGTTGTCTACGACTTCATTTTTTACTTGCTCACATAATTGCGCTGAAAAATTTAGTATTTTTTGATTGTCATTGAACAAAAAGCCGATCTCCCGGCGAGCGAAATCGGCTTTCCGAAAACGAGCTTTAATCTCCTCATCACTGTCATTGCCTTTTTGGGGTAAAGCGAATAGGAGATCTCGCAAGGAATCGTATGCGGCCATTCTGCGGTCGTAAAGCTGATGTTTGAGCTGCTCTTTTTCTATCTGTCCTTGCCTGCTTCCAAGCCACCATATTACCCAGATAGTCACTATCGAGACGACGAACGGCCCAAGATCTTTTATCCAATCATAAACAGGTAAGTTCTCATTCATCTGTCGTTCTCCTTTAAGTGAGGCGTAAGATTCCTTGCCGGGTGCCTCAGGTCGCGATTTTGGAATATGGAATTCCAATTAATTTGTGCACAGAATTCTTGGTCGGCGGTTATTGCGGCTTCGCCGGATGCAGCGGTTGCGTTTCTGTCCGGCTTTCGCTGGGCTGGGGTCCGACATCGATGGCCTCGCCGAGGGCCAGCGGGAGTTCCTGCTGCACTGGCTTGGCGGATTCATAGGCGCGGACGATGCGCTGGACGAGGGCGTGGCGCACCACGTCGCAGTCCTCGAAGTGGCAGAATTGGATGCCCTCGACGCCATTGAGAATGTTGATCGCGTCCAGCAGTCCCGACTTGCGCGGGTTGGGCAGGT
>JBKQRH010000040.1:0-54847 GCA_052326045.1 Occallatibacter sp.
TCTCGCCCACGCCGAACATCATCGTCGCCGTGGTCCTCATGCCGAGCTGGTGCGCCGTGCGATGGACGCTGACCCACTCCTCGGTGTTGCACTTGAGGCGGGCGACGCGCCGGCGCACCTCGTCGTCGAGAATTTCCGCGCCGCCGCCGGGGATGGAATCCAGTCCCGCCTCGCGCAGGCGAACGATGGTCTCGCGCAGGCTCAAGTCCGAGTACCTAGCGATGGCCAGAATCTCCGACGCCGTCAAACAGTGCAACCAAATCTGCGGGAAGCGCCGCTTGATGCCGCTGAACAGCCGCTCGAACCAGTCGATCTTCAGATCGGGATGAATGCCGCCCTGCATCAGCACGCCGGTGCCGCCCATCTCGATGGTCTCGGCGATCTTCTCGCAGATTTGTTCAAAATCGAGGATGTAGCCCTCCTCCGCGCGCGGCCCCTTCAGCGGCCGGTAGAAGGCGCAGAAGGTGCAGTACTCGGTGCAGAAGTTGGTGTAGTTGATGTTGCGATCGATGATGTAGGTGACCACGCCCTCGGGGTGCAGGCGGCGGCGCACCGCGTCCGCCTCGAAGCCCAGGCCGATCAGGTCGGAGGAATTGAAATATTCGAGAGCCAGTTGGCGGGTCAGCGGCATAGCTTCGATTCTAGCAATTCGGTGATTGCGGGGCGAACGGATTGCCGACTCGTTGTCTTCACCGCAGCAGGGCGGAAGCGGCCCACAGAATCGGAGCCTGCCCGTGGAAGTCGCCGGTCAGGCGAGGCCGGGCCAGATAGTACTCGAGGTCGTTCAATTTACCCGTGCCTGCGCAAACACTCGTTACGTCGTTATTCTGGTCGATGTAGCCAATCACGGCAAGCCATCCCCGGCGGGCCGCCGGCCCGTAGATCGCTTGATCGAGCCAGCCGCCTTTGATGCCTGTGATCATGGCGAAGGTGAACATGGCGGAGCTTGAGGTCTCCGGCCAGGCCTCATCATGGTCGATTAGCTGGCGCCACATTCCGTCTTTACCCTGGTAGCGCAGCAGGGAAGCCATCATGCTCCGGTAGCCGGTCAGAATGCGGGCCCGCTGCGGGTGATCTTGGGGCAAATCCCTGAGCATCTCAGCCATGCCCGCAGCCACCCAGCCATCTCCGCGCCCCCAGTAGAAGGGCACATCCGGCGCGTGGTGGAAGAGGCCGTTGGGCTGCTGCAGCTTGTCCAGGTAGGCAACCATCTCCTTTGCGGCGCGGTCCAGATAAGCGCGGTCTCCAGTGGCGCGGTAGGCCTCCAATTGCAGCATCGTCAGCATGTACATGTCGTCGATCCAGAAGCGCGTCTCGGCGGAAAGCCCATCGGGCTGCGGGTTCTCCCACTGCCGGTCCGCCCATCGTTTTCCTTCGGCCAGATACTTCGGGTCCTTGGTCTGAATGGCGATCTCCAGCGGAACCACGCCGAAGATCGAGTCGTCCACATGGCGCCGTTGAGGAATTCGCGCGGCCTCGGCGCCGCCCGGCAGCAATGGTTCGAACTTCAGGATCAGTTCTTTTTGCAGCGCGCCGTCGTGCGTCAGTTGCGCGAAGGTGAGCGCGCCGTACCAGGCGGCTACCTCGGAGTAGTGAATGGTCGGCGTGTACTGATGGGGACTGGCGACAAAGTGTTCGGCCAGTTTCTTGCCCACTTCCCGGGGCGAGGCGCCTGTAGGCCAGTTGGTGAAATAATCGCCGCCCTGCGCAGACGCGGGCATGGTTAAGGCGAGGACGAGCGCGCCTAAAAGCAACGCGTGGTTGAGTGTTTTCTGTTCTTTCATCTCATCGTCTCGTTTGCGGCGGCGTCAGTGGTTCCAATCTCATGATTGAATCGGGCGAGTGCGCCAGCAAGGCCGATTCATTTGCCGGATTCGCGCTTGCGCCTCCAGTGTCAGCCTGGAACCCCGGCCGTATCTACTTTTTCCCCGGCGGCGCGCTTACCGCCGCGGGCGCCGGCGCTGGCTGCGGCACGCCCTTCAGGATATCCAAAGCTGCCGGCGGCAGCGGCTTGTCGGCATTGGCCAGCAGCAGGCTCACTTGCCACATCTGCGTGTCGGTGAGCACCTGATTGTAGGACGGCATGCCGGTCAGGCGAATGCCATTGGCCACCTTCCAATGCGTCTCGCCCGGCGAGTCGTCGCTGACGCCCACGGCGTCGTTGTTGTGATGCTTTTCCCACAGCGGGGGCGCATCGGGATACATGTGCATGCCAAAGGAGGAGGGCTTGCCGTGAAAGCCGTGGCAGGCGGCGCACTGGTCGCGGTAGATCTGCGCGCCCGCCACCAGGTTGTCCTCGTCGGCCTGGATGGGTGGAGTCTTGACCAGTTCGCGGTCGATGCGCGCGTGCAGCGGAACGCTTGTTATCAACTGCTCCTGAGGGAGCGGCGGGTCGCCGACGGCCACCGGCGCATGGCCAAAATAGAGCCACGCCGCCACGGCGACGGGCGCCAGAATCACTCCCAGGACGATTCCCAGCAAAACTCGACCCATATTCTTGACGGCCTCCGTTGGTCTTCATCGTAGAGCATTTTCCGGCTCCCGGCGCGGATTAAATCCATTGCTTACGGTACAAAGGGAAGAGAGAGAAGAATTGCTGGACAATGCCTGCCGGATTTGGCATTGTTTGGCTCATGCCCCAACGGCCCGCAGCGGCGGGCGCAGGCGGCCATTCCCCAACGCAGAAACAAGGAGACTCCCCCATGGCAGATCACTCGAAGATGAAACTGGGCCGCAAGGCCATCAAAACAGACACCCGAACCCTGGTGTTTGGCGACTACCTCACGCCGGCGCTGCCGCCCCCGCCCCCCACGGCCGATTGGACCAGGGGAATCACCAGCTGGGGCATGATGCTGAACGACACGCTGGGCGACTGCACCATCGCCGGCGTAGGCCACGCCGTGCAGGTGTGGACCGCCAACACCGGGACCGAGGTCACTGTCCCCGACTCGGCAATTCTCGCCGCCTATGAGTCCTGGGACGGTTACAATCCTGCAAACCCGGCGACCGACAACGGCGGCATTGAACTGGACGTCTTAACCGACTGGCGCCAGCAGGGTTTCGCCGGCAACGCCCTATTGGCCTTTGCCGACCCCAAGCCCTCCAACCTGGTGCAGATTCACCAGTCCATCGCCCTGTTCGGCGGCGTCTATATAGGGCTGGCCCTGCCGCTCACAGCCCAAACCCAGGACGTGTGGGACGTGGTGCCCAACGGCGGTGCCAACGCCAGGAAGGACAGTTGGGGCGGCCACTGCGTCTTCGTGCCCAAGTACGACCAGCACGGCTTCACCTGCATTACCTGGGGCCAGTTGAAAACCATGACGCTGGCCTTCTGGAAGAAGTACTGCGACGAGGCCCACACGCTGCTCGGCCAGAGTTGGCTCACCGCCAAGGGCGCGCCCAACGGCTTCGATCAGGCCCAGTTGCAGGCCGATCTGAAAGCCATCAAGTAGCGGAATTGGCGGCGAATCGGCGCGGCGCGCGTCCAAACCAGTGCCGGTTCACCCACAAGGCTCCCCCCCAGGTGTTTTAATACCTAATGGGGGGAGCGCTGCCTTGAGTCGTGGTGTGCTTCCGTACTCCCGTGGAGGTAACCCGAATCCGATGTTTTCTTTTCGCCGTCTTGCCCTTCTGCTGGCTCTGTGTCTGCCCGCCCTGCACGCCGTTCTTGCCCAGAGCTCGAGTTCGAGCGGCAATCCCGCATCCCCCACCCAGGAACAGGCGCAGCAGTCTGCCCCGGCTCAAACCCAGCCGCAGATGAGCGTGCAGGCCCGCATCAAGGCCCGCCGCGAACAGCGCCGCGTCGCGGCCATCCACGAAGCCTACGATCATCTCTATGATGCCTATTTCGGTGCGGGCTACCTGCGCTTTGCGCCCGGAACCACTCTGCAGCGCGTCAACGAGTATAACTGGAACGTCGGCCTCACGCGCTACTTCGATGAGCGCCTGGGCGTGACCCTCGACGGCCGCGGCTACTACGGCACTCCATTCATTGGGCCAACGCAGGGCAATCCCCCCGCGGGCAGCGTGGGCCTTACAAAGCCGGCGATCAGCCAATATACCGTCCTGATTGGACCCACTTACCACTTCTATCTGCAGCCCAAGTACTCCATCTCCGGCCGGGTCATGGGTGGGCTCGCGCAGGGCAACTTCACCGGCGATACGAACGGCTACGGCACCCTCGGCGTCCTCTACCCGGATGGGCCTACTTACGCCTTCAGCGCCAGCATCATTGGCGAGTACAACATGGCCCCGAACCTCGGCGTGCGGATTGCTCCGGAATACTTGCTCACCGGCTTCGGCTCCACCCAGCAGAACAACCTGGGCTTCACGATCGGGATCTTCTATCGCTTCGGCAAACAGTAAAAGACAGGCGTCATTGCATTATCGGAATCCCCGCAATCCTCCGCTGCCACTCCGCCGGCCCGGTCTGGTGGACGCTCGTGCCTTTGGAATCGACCGCGACGGTCACCGGCATCTCGCGCACGTCGAACTCGTAGATTGCCTCCATGCCCAGGTCCTCAAATGCCACCAGCCGCGAGCCGTGAATGGCCTTTGAAACCAGGTAGGCCGCGCCGCCCACCGCCATCAGATAGACCGCGCCAAACTCGCGGATGGCGTCGATAGCCGCCGGACCGCGCTCGGCCTTGCCCACCATGCCCAGCAGCCCCGTCTCGGCCAGCATCTGGCGCGTGAACTTGTCCATGCGCGTGGCTGTCGTGGGTCCGGCTGGGCCCACCACCTCTTCGCGCACCGGGTCCACCGGCCCCACGTAGTAGATGAAGCGGCCGCTGAAGTCCACGGGCAGCTTTTCTCCCCGGCTCAGCATGTTCGTCAATCTCTGGTGGGCGGCGTCGCGCCCCGTAAGCAGCTTGCCGGTCAGCAGCAGCACCTCTCCCGGCTTCCACGTCGCGGCTTCGGCGCGGGTCACGGTGTCCAGGTTCACCCGCCGCGCTGCCGATACGTCATAGGTCAGCTTCGGCCAGTCTTCCAGCCTCGGCGGATCGAGGTACACCGGCCCTGAGCCGTCCAGCACAAAGTGAGCGTGGCGCGTGGCGGCGCAGTTGGGAATCATCGCCACCGGCAGGTTGGCGGCGTGGGCCGGCGTGTCCAGCACCTTCACGTCCAGCACCGTGGTCAGCCCGCCCAACCCCTGCGCGCCGATGCCCAGCCGGTTCACTTTGTCGTAAAGCTCGATGCGCAACTTCTCCGCGGTGGTTTTCGCTCCGCGCGCGATCAGCTCCTGAATGTCGATGGGGTCCATCAGCGACTGCTTGGCCAGCAGCATGGCCTTTTCCGCCGTGCCGCCGATGCCGATGCCCAGCAGCCCCGGCGGACACCATCCCGCGCCCATGGTGGGCACTGTCTTCAGCACCCACTCCACCACCGAGTCGGTTGGGTTGAGCATGGCGAACTTGGCTTTCGCCTCCGACCCGCCGCCCTTGGCCGCCACCGTCACCTCGACCGTCGCGCCCTTCACCAGTTCCACGTTCACCACCGCCGGCGTGTTGTCCTTGGTGTTGATGCGCTTGCCCGCCGGGTCTGCCTGCAGTGAAGCGCGCAGCTTGTTGTCCGGGTCCAGATAAGCCCGGCGCACGCCTTCATCCACCATCTCCTGGAGATCGGCCAAAGGGCTGCCGCCCGCAGGGCCCGCGAAGCGCGCATCCATGCCCACCTTCACAAAAACATTCACGATGCCCGTATCCTGGCAGATGGGCCTGTGGCCCTCGGCGCACATGCGGCTGTTGATGAGGATCTGCGCCATCGCGTCCCGCGCCGCCGGCGACTGCTCCCGCTCGTAGGCCTTGGCCAGGCTGCGAATGTAGTCCACAGGATGGTAGTAGCTGATGTACTGCAACGCGCCCGCAACGCTCGCAATAAAATCTTCCTGCCGGATAACGGTCATGGGGGCTCCCTCGTCAACAGTCTAGGGCAATGGACTCGGACCCTGCTCGTCGACCTCATCGTCGCAGGTTTCATCACTGGAGCCTATTTCGCAAAGCGTGTCTTCGAGAACGTCGATGCGGTCTTTGGTTAGAAGCGTTAGCCATGAATTTGCGCTGGTGGTGGGATAGTGCAGCTTCGCAAATGCAATCCACGCATTGCGGTAATTTAGCCACGCGCGCTCGGCGTCTTGTATGCCTTCAGGTTGCACTGCTCCATATTCCGACTTCCTTGCTTCAGCATCTGCCATAGCCTTGCGATAGAGAAGATTCAAATCCTTGTCGGCCTTCGCGAAATCATTTGCGGAACCTTTGGGAATATTCCCCTTCTCGAAGAAGCTCAGAGCCGCCAAAAATTCCTCACGTAAGTCCTGTTCCGCCGCGATCTGATCTGCCGCTCGTGCAGTACCGGCGGTGTTGATCTCCCCTTTCGCATGAGCATGGGAGTATTCCTCCTCGATTTGCACCAGAGCATTCAACAAAGTGAGCTGAGATTCCGGCCAGCCCTTTGAGAGGGCATGCAGAGCGTCAGTGCGTGTTCGGTCTGCGATCTCCTTGTCGTAGGCAGCACACCAGCCTTGCATGTAGCCGCTCCCAGTCTGGCCGCAGAAACTAAACTTGCTTTTCTGTGAGACAGATCCTTCACTCATCGAGTCCAGTTCGCTCAAAAGTGCTTCGTGGTCGCCCAGGGACCCGCCAGCTTCACATACAAACCGCTTGGCCTGGGGCAGGTTTCGCTCCACACCCTCGCCATTTGCGTAGATCATGCTCAACATCGCCGAGCCGCCTAGGACGCTGGCAACATTAGCGGACTTCGGCTGTATGTCTGTTTGGATCGCCAGACGCTCGGCCCACGCACACTTGCGCGCTGCGACGTAGTCCACATTTGTCCCGATACCGGAGTACAGCTTGTACGAATTGCAATCTGGCCAAGTTTTCGGAGCCGTGATGAGTGATGCTTCCGCCGGCAGCGGAGTTCGCAGATACTTATCGCACTTAGCCTTGATTTGAGCTTCGGTATCGCGGGTTTGGCTCAAGAGAGGTGTTGTCCAAACACACACCACCATTGCGGCAATCAGTTTCTTCTTCATGCAAAGAAGCATAGCGCAGAATCCTTACGTCTGCTGCACCGCCGCCCGCAAATCCGTATGCCCACAATCGTCGCCCTTCCAGAGCAGCGGTTCGCGCTTCTCGCGCGCCAGCGCGTAGCTGAAGCAGTCGCCGAAGTTCAGGTTGGCCGGGTGGCCGCTGCCTCTGCCGTAATCTCGATAGGCCTGCCTCGCGATCCTTGCCTGCTCGGCGGAGCAAGCCGCGCGGCCACACAGTCGGGAAAGAATTTGGCTTCAAGCGGAATCGTTTTCCACGATCGCTGCCGGAATTGTGTCAATGCTCTTTGACGCCCTTGATGATGAGCCACATAGCCAATCCGAACTCCGCAATGAACATGACCGGATACAGTGGATAAGTCAGTTTTTGGTAGGCGGGGAAGAGGCAGAGCTGAATGAAACAGATCATCAGACTCAAACCGTCCAGGAGAAGCAGCACGCCAAGAATCCGCGGAAGGAAGCCGGACTTGATGACCAGGTAGCCGAGGGGGAAGAGCCAGGCGCCATAGAAAAGCGTCGAAATCATACTCCCGCTGCCGCTCAAACTGAGGAAAAACAACGATAGAGCTTGCAGTTGATCCGGCTTGAATGCGCGCAAATAGCCGGATCCGCCCACAAGCATCAGGGCACTGAAGTGGATCATCGTACAAACACATTCCACGGCGACACCGGCCAAATTGAAGAGCACGAACAGCAAAGCCAGATTCTTGCCCACAGGCTTCAGCAGCGCGTATAGAGCCCAGGCCGTCCAAAGAAAGAGCAGGGCGGCGACGATCTCGCTCATGTAACCGATCCGGAACATCAGCTCGGAAGCCGCGATATTCCTGGCCGTTGCCGCTGCATCGTCCCAGACAATGGGCTTTTGCTGAACAAAAGCAGAAAAGGCAAAGAGTACGATGTAGGCGAGATAGAGAAACCCCGCCAATCTGGCAATATTGCGCCGCGATGTATCCTGCAGCTGCGTGGTCATGGTCGGCCTCCTGGTGACGATGGGGCTACATGGAAAGAAGTGTGATTCGAGAGCCAGAGTGTCGTAAATGCAACTTGATGAGAACAAAGCCGTTTGTGGGATATCGCAGGCGCGTGGGAACCGGATTGGCGTCCGGTTTCACCGCAGGGTGTCCGTTAATGAACAGGAACGGCGGCGACAGCGGCCCCCTCAAGATCCGCCACCGCGCCCGCCTGAGCCTCCATAATACTCAGTAGCCCCTGTAACGAGTTCCGGCGGAAGGCGCTGAATTGCCCTAAGCTATAGCCATGAGCGACCCAATCCTGCAACCGGCGGCAACAGAAAGCGAAATCTTCGATCTCCTCGTGGTGGGCGCCGGGCCCACCGGGCTGGCTTGCGCCATTGAGGCGCAGAAGGCGGGTTTTCGGGCGGTTGTGGTGGACAAGGGCTGCCTGTGCAACTCGCTCTACCATTACCCCGCGCACATGACCTTTTTCACCACGTCGGAGTTGCTGGAGATCGGCGACCTTCCCTTTCCCAGCCCCAATGCCAAGCCCACGCGCAACGAGGCGCTCCAGTACTACCGCCAGGTGGCGGCGCACTACCGGCTGGACGTGCGCCAGTATCAATGCGTGACGCGGGTGATGGGCGCCGATGGGGCCTTCACGGTTCATACCAAAGACCGTTTCGGCCGGCCGGGCGCCATCCTGACCCGCAAGCTGGCGGTGTCTACCGGCTACTACGACCTGCCCAACATGATGAACATTCCCGGCGAAAGCCTGAGCAAGGTGCACCACTACTACGTCGATCCCCACCCCTACTTCGGGATGGACGTGGTGGTCGTCGGCGGCAAGAACTCGGCGGCCATTGCGGCTCTGGAGCTGTGGCGGAGCGGCGCGCGGGTGACGCTGGTTTACCGCGGGCCGGAGATTCCGCCGCACGTGAAGTACTGGATCAAGCCGGACATTGAAAACCGCATCATGAATTGCGAGATCAAGGCGTATTTCGGGTCCAATGTGGTGGAGATTACGCCGGATGCGGTGGTGGTGGAGACGCCGGAGGAGCGCCTGACGCTCAAGAACGATTTCGTCTTCGCCATGACCGGCTACCACCCCGACTTCGACTTTCTCAAGGGGCTGGGCCTGCGCTTCAAAGGCCCCGACCGGCTCCCGGTTTGCGATGCCGGGACGCTGGAGAGCAACGTGCCGGGCATCTACCTGGCCGGGGTGATCGTGGCCGGCTTGCGCACCAACGATATCTTCATCGAGAACGGCCGCTTTCACGGGCGTCAGATTGCCGCCGCGCTGGCATCAAAGTTAAGAGTCGAGGGCTAAGTCTGGATACCGGTTGCGCAATAAAGCCGGTAAAATGGGAAGCCGGATTGGACGGAGGTTCTGGCTTGCAGATGCGTTGGTGGCCGCGGTCGATTCGATGGCAGATGCTGGCCGGCCTGCTGCTGCTGGAGGCGCTTTCGATCGGCCTCTTTGCGGTGTTGCTGATCCGCCAGCAGGCGCGCGAGGTCTCGGTTCACGCGCGACAGCGGCTGGCCTACCAGGCCGCCTCCTTGGCGCAGCAGGCCAGGGAGGCCATGCTGGAGCAGCGGCCCGACTGGGTGGGGCAGTCAGTGAAAATGATGGGCGAGGCGCCCGACGTGGCCGTCGCCAGGATTACCGGCCCGGCCGGCAACGTGCTCTTCGTCAGCCAGGGAGAGGTGGAACAGGCGGCGCTCGACCCAGCCGAGCGCGCCCAGATTCCGCTGGTGCGGCACGAAGAGCCAAGAATCTTCACTCTGGGAGGCGATCGCTGGGAGTGCGCGAGGGCCATTTATGTCGGCGGCGAACTGCGCGGCTTTGCCTGGGTTGAGACCGATCGCGCCTGGAACCGCGAGCAACTGGACACCGTATTGCGCGGTACGCTCCTCTTCGGCGTCATCTGGATTGTGGCCTCGGCTCTGCTGGTGCTCGCGATGGCCCGCTCCATCTCCCGGCCGCTGGCCACTCTGCATCGCGGCACGCGCGCCTTGATGAGCTCGCCCGAACACAGCGGCAGTTTTCCCCTGCCGGTGGCCGTGCACAACGAGATCGGCGACCTGATCGAGGCCTTCAACCGCATGGTTGCTTCCATTGCGGAGCAGCGCTCGGGGCTCAACGACACCCTTTCGCTGCTGGATTCGATGCTGGCCAACGCGCCCATCGGCCTGGCCTTCTTTGACCGCAACTGCCGGTTTGTGCGCGTCAACCAGGTCTTTGCGGAGATGACCGGGGTTCCGCTCAGCCGCCACCTGGGGCGGACGCTGCCGGAGCTGCTGCCGCAACCGGTAGCCCAGGAGCTGGAGAACGCCGTGCTGCGCGTCTTTGCTGAAGAGGAGCCGGTGCGCAACCTGGAATTGACCAATCCGGTTCTCAGCGGCCAGGAGAGCAAGCCCACCGCGGCGGACAAGCCAAGCCGGCCATGGACCTGGCTGGCCAGCGCCTACCCGGTGCGGACCACCCCGCAACAGGTGCGCTGGGTGGGCCTCATCGTGCTGGACTCCAGCGACCGCAAACGCAGCGAGGAGGCGCTGCGCAAGTCCGAAAAGCTGGCTGCGACCGGGCGGCTGGCCGCCTCCATTGCCCACGAGATCAACAATCCGCTGGAGGCCATCACCAACCTGCTCTTCCTTCTACACAATTATTGCGGGCTTGAGGACCCGGCGCTGAACTATGTGGCGATGGCCGAGCACGAAGCCCGCCGCATCGCGGAGATTACCCAGCAGACGCTGCGATTCTACCGCCAATCCACGCTGCCGGCCCGCGCCAATATGGGCGAACTGCTGGATTCCGTGCTCAGCCTCTATCACGGTCGGCTCAATGCCCTGAACATTCAGGTGGAGCGGGACTACGATGCCGCCATGGACCTGTTCTGCTTTGCCGGAGAGCTGCGCCAGGTCTTTGCCAACCTGGTGGGCAATGCCATCGACGCCACCAGCGCAGGCGGCCGCCTTCTGGTGCGCGCCCGGCGCTCGCGGAACTGGAAGGACCCCGCCCAGGCCGGAGTTCGCTTTGTGGTGGCCGACACCGGAGCGGGCATGGAGCCGGCGGTGCGCGAGCGCGTCTTTGAAGCCTTCTTCACCACCAAGGAAGCGATTGGAACCGGCCTGGGCCTGTGGGTGAGCCACGAGATCATCGTCAAACATCGCGGGCTGGTCCATGTGCGCAGCCGCGCGGCTGCCCAGGGGAAGACTTCCGGAACCGTCTTCCAATTATTCATCCCCGACGATCCCAATCTGACGGCGCCAGCCGGGCAGACGCCCGCGGCGGCGGTGTAAGGGTCAGTTCTCGAAGCGGGGAAAAACCGTGTAATCAGGAGAATTGGATACTGAAAACGAACCGCTTACCGCAGCACACCATCCATATCTACCCTCTGGGTCTCAATATTTTTTGAGACCTGGGAAACCACATAAGCTCAAGGAACCTTATTGCTCCCAGATCTCTGCGCCCGCAGATGGGTCTTGGAGCCACACAACCATGGTGAAGTAGGCGGAATCTGGATTCGGCGCCAGGACGCCATTGGCATTGATGGGACGGGGTAACGTGTCGCCCTGGACACGTGTGCCGATGAGCATGTAACCGAAGGTAGGGTTGCCTCCGAAGGCGCTGAGGAAATAGCCCTCGCCGGCTAGGGCGGTCGCCGTAGAGGTGACGTTTGCCGCCGTGACAACGGCGGTTTGGGTTTCATAGACGGTGGTGGTGTCGCCCGTCCATCCGTAAGAGATCAGGTAGGCATTCCCCGCGGTGTCAAAGGAAACGGCCGGGATAACCCGGCTCTCGGCGCCATCCAAGGTTGCCTGAGACTGAATCTGCGCTGATTGATCCGTCCCGGAGGGAATGATTTCCAGACGTTGGTCGAAGCCTCCGGGCTGCGCCGTCTCGACCCACGACACGCCCACACAGATCGAATCCTCCGGAGCTGACTGTATGTCCATGGAATCGATGACGAGATTGGGAGCGGCAACCGTTTGCAAATACGATGTAAACGGCGTCTCCCCCACCGTAAAGTTCTCTTGGTAATACATGGCCAGGCCCGGCGATCCCGGCGGCAGATTATAGAAACTGAAGTGCCAGTCACACGCGGAACCGCTGATGTTCCCTATTCCGAGCATAAGGGGAGTACCCAATGCGTTGCCATACGAATAGTTGGCGGTTCCAAGCCAATCTGCCCCTCCTCCGTATTCCGACATAAACCCTGGAAGATCCACCTGCTGGAAGAGCAGATAGCGCAGGTCCCCCGGCTTGGGTGAGCGCGCCCCTGCGTTGAGCGTGACGGTGTTGCTGGCGACGGAGTTGACGGCGTTGCTGACTCTCACCTGGTAGGAGCCGACGAGGGTTGAGCCATTGTCGCCGAGAGCGACGGCGGGCGTGGTGTAGAAGGCGGCGTCAGCTCCGGGAATTTCTTGACCGTTCTCGCTCCATTGATAGCTGAGAGGCACAGTGCCGGTGGCGGTCACGGTAAAGGTCGCCGTTTCGCTGATGGGGACTGTCTGGCTCAGCGGCTGGACGGTGATGACGACCCCCTGGGGCGGGGGCGGCGGCGGACCGGATTGGCCTCCGCAGCCCGTGAACGGAAGCGCGGCGCAAGCGAGAAGAGCTACTGCGGAGGGACGGAAGATATGGACGAGTTTGCAGGATGGCAGGCGCATTAGCTCAAGGAACCTTATTGCTCGTAGATGAAGATCCCACAGTCGCCGCCTTCACAGAGATGCGCGACCACAGTGGAGTAGGCGGAGTCCTGATTGGCTCCCAGACCATCGCCGAAGCCGATGGCGCGGGGCAAAGTGTCGCCCTGGACGCGTATGCCGATGAGCATGTAGCCGTCGGTGTCGTTGCCGCCAAAGGCGCTGATAGCGTAGCCCGCGCCGGCCAGGGTGGATGCCGCGGATTCCACGCCAGCGCACATCGATGAACTGCTGCCCGCCGGGATGATGATGGTTTGGGTTTCATAGACCGTGGTAGTGTCGCCCGTCCATCCGTAGGAGATCAGGTTGGCGTTCCCCGAGGCGTCGAAGGAGGCGGCGGTGATGATGCGGCTGGCGGCGCCGTCCGCAGCGGCCGTGGCCTGAATCTGCGCCGGCGGAACAATTTCCAGACGCTGGTCGAAGCCTCCGGTCTGCGCCGTCTCCACCCACGAGACGCCCATGAGGCTATAAGCAGGCTCCATATCCATGGAAGTGAGCACGAGATTGGGGGCGGCGATCGAGGCCAGATACGAGGTAAACGGCATCTCCGTCGTAGAGTCCAGGTAGTAGTACATGGCGAGACCAGGGGCCGGACCGAAGGTCTCCCAGGGCCATGTGCAGCCATACTCCGAACAGACGTAATTCGATCCCAGCCCCAGGGGAGCGCCTACAGAGTTGCTGATCGAATAGTCGGCGGTCCAAAGGATACCTGCCCCATTTAGGTTCAGCCCCGGAAGATCCACCTGCTGGAAGAGCAGATAGCGCAGGTCGCCCGGCTTGGGCGAGCGCGCCCCTGCATTCAGCGTAACGCTGTTGCTGGCGACGGAGTTGACGGCGTTGCTGACGGTTACCTGAAAGGAGCCGATGAAAGTGGAGCCATTGTCGCCGAGCGCGACGGGAGGCGTAGTGTAGGAGGCTGCGACGGCGCCGGGAATCTCCTGGCCGTTCTCGCTCCATCGATAGCTGAGAGGTGCGCTGCCGGTGGCGGTCACGGTGAAGGTCGCCGTTTCGCTGATGGGGACGGTCTGGCTCAGCGGCTGGACGGTGATGGCGACCCCCTGGGGTGGAGGCGGCGGCGGACCGGATTTGCCTCCGCAGCCCGTGAGCGGAAGCGCGGCGCAAGCGAAGAGAGTTGCCAGCAAAGGACGGGACACAGGGACGAGTTTGCAGGATGGCAGGCGCATTAGCTCAAGGAACCTTATTGCTCATAGATCAATAAAGGAGTGCCGTTTACATAGAGATACGCGACCACGGTGGAGTAGGCGGAGTCCTGATTGGCTCCCATACCGTCACCGAACCCGACTTCACGGGGCAACGTGTCGCCCTGGACACGTATGCCGATGAGTACGTAGCCGTCGGTGTCGTTGCCGCCAAAGGCGCTGATGGCGTAGCCATCGCCGGCCAGGGTGGATGCCGCGGATCGCACGTCAGGCCATACAGTGCTGCCCGCCGGGACGGTGATGGTTTGGGTTTCATAGACGGTGGTGGTGTCGCCCGTCCAGCCGTAAGAGATCAGGTTGGCGTTGCCCGAGGCGTCGAAAGAGGCGGCGGTGACGATGCGGCTGGCTGTACCGTCCGCGGCAACCGTGGCCTGAATCTCTGCCGGCGGAACGACTTCTAGGCGCTGGTCGAAGCCTCCGGCCTGCGCCGTTTCCACCCACGAGACGCCCATGACATTCGCGGCGGGCTCCATGTCCATGGAAGTGAGCACGAGATTGGGGGCTGCGATCGAGGCCAGATACGAGGTAAACGGCATCTCCGTTGTAAAGTCCTGGTAGTAGTACATGGCCAGGCCAGGGGCAGGACCGAGGACGGAGAAGGGCCATCCGCAGCCGTTTGCTGCCGAGCAAACGAAATTCGATCCCAGCCCCAGGGGAGTACCCACGGCATCGCCAAACCAATAGACAGCAGTCCCGACAGCGCCTGCCCCAATGGGGCTCAACCCCGGAAGATCCACCTGCTGGAAGAGCAGATAGCGCAGGTCCCCCGGCTTGGGCGAACGCGCCCCCGCGTTCAGAGTAACGGTGTTGCTGGCGACGGAGTTGACGGCGTTGCTGACGGTCACCTGGAAGGAACCGATGAGGGTCGAGCCGCTGTCACCGAGCGCGATAGCGGGCGTGGTGTAAGAGGCCTCGACGGCGCCGGGAATCTCTTGCCCGTTCTCGCTCCATTGATAGCTGAGGGGCGCGGTACCGGTGGCGGTCACGGTAAAGGTCGCCGTTTCGCTGATGGGGACGGTCTGGCTCAGCGGCTGGACGGTGATGGCGACCCCCTGGGGCGGAGGAGGCGGCGGACCGGATTGGCCTCCGCAACCCGTGAGCGGAAGCGCGGCGCAAGCGAGAAGAGCCGTGATCGAGGAAGAACGGAAGACGGGGACGAGCATACGGAATGGCAGATGCATGGATCTTCTCCTAGAAGTTACTTCTTCGGTATCGAGACGCTCAGCGGAAAGGTGGCAATCTCATAGGCGGCCTGATCGCTGTCTTCCGCGCCGAAAAGCAAATACACCCCGTCTCTTGTGTAAACCTCCCGCGCGCTGATGTAATAAACGCTCCCCGCTTGCGCCGTGAGATGCAAGAGTCTCATGGGCTGTCCCCCAATGAAGTCCGCGCTGGCGCAAAGATGATGTTCCCCCGGCTCCACAGAGACGGAGAAATAGGAATCGTTCTCGTTCGCGCCCACCCATCTTCCATCTAACCCGATTCTGATTACCAAGTTGAAATCTTCGCCGATGAAGTAAACCCGCGCCTTTCCCGCCGCAGCGGACTGGACCAGCGCAGGCTGGGATTTGTCTAACTTCACTTTGAAGCCGACATTCTCCGGGCCGCACGCCGCGAGAAGACTCGGAGCCGGACTCTGGGCCCACGCGGTGGCTGCAAAAAACAATGCAATGAGAGCGATTTTCATGGGTCTCCTTTCGTTAGACGCCGCACTGTTGCGCCGGGCGGATACCGCCTTGCGGGAGGACCCGCCCGGCTGTTGATTGATGATCGATCTGAATGCCCTCATCTGCCAAGTAAAACTATGGGCAGGAAACGATCCCTGTCGGTACCTGGAAGACAAAGCTATGGTACAGAGTATCCTCGTAGATGTTGACGTTTTCGGCGCAGCCGAGGGTCGATGTTTTGAGGAAGACGTTCATAGTGTTCCCCTGGCTGGAAGAGGTTCTCGTGCTCTCGCTGTCCGTCCAGGTCCATGTCTGTTGACTACTCGAACCCAAGTGCAGCAGACTGGCCAACCAGCCAACACTCATGCTGACGCCCGTAGTGTAAGAGGAGGATGCGCTCGTGGTCAGCTCCGAGGTCGTCGAGTCCGTTTGCAGGTAACTGTTGGCCGATGTCCCGTTCAACGACACGATCTGGGGCGTGGTGCTTCCCGGCTCGATGGGAACGGCCACGTAGCGGCAATCGGCGCCCGTGGGGATGGGATTCTCCCCGCAGGTCGTGGTGCCGGATGCGTCCAGATCCATCGGATCTATGGTGCCGGAGAAAGGAGTGGTCTGGAAGGTGGCGGGGTCGTATTGCAGAAGCGGGTCCATGGCCAGAATGGCCGAAAAATCGCTGGGGACGCATCCGCATTGATTGGCCTGAGTGCAGATTTGGGCCGGGTTATTGGGGTTCGCCAGATCCGCGGCGAGCTGCTGCGCGTAAAGCGAACTGCTTCCCTTCGTCAAGGTGGCCGCGCAGATGGCCCCCAGGCCAGGCATGTAAGCATTCACCTGGCTCTCTGTTGCAACTGCCTGCGGGATCAGGTCTGACACAGGGACGGTGGTGATTTCCCAGAGGCCGAACCTGGGGACCCACTCCGCCGAGTACCCCGTCAGACCACCATTCACCGCGTGCCCCAACATGGTGACTGCCGGGATCGGAGGGATGATATCGGCTATGGGCGTTGATATGCCGGCCGTAGCCGTAGAATGCACGGTGTAGCTGATCGGCGTGGTGCCGGCCGAGGTAACCGAAACATACGGATTGAGCCAGAAGACAAATTCGTCCAGGTTGTGATTGAGGACGTTCGTGCCGGTAGGGTTGAGTAAAGTATTGGAATTGTCGTCGCTCTGCAGGCCTGTGGCGTCGGTAAAGGTGGTGGTGAAGGCAGTGCTGTTCCCTGATGAGGTAGTGTATGCGGTCGTCGCACTGCTCGCGTACAGCATCCCTTCCTGGTTAGGCGGGACGGATGTCGAGTAGGACATCGAGAAGGTGGTTGAGTTCGCACTGGTGAAGCTGTTCCCAATAGTCGTTGTGGAGGCGTCCGTGGTGGTGTCGGCGTAGCCCTGCCAGCTTTGGTTGCCGGGCGGGGAGTAGAGGATGGACTCGATCTTGTACGCCGGGTAGAAGCTGCTTGTGTTCAGAGCGGGGCAAGAGAGGTAGCCGCCGCCAGAGGAGAAGGTGTAGGTGCAGTTGCCGGCGGGGATGGTGGTGCCGTTGGTGTTGGGAAGGGTGAAGGTAAGAGAAGAGGGTTCGGTGAAGTTGGGGCAGCTACCGCTGTAGTTGCTTTGATCGATCTGTTGTGAGCCGGTGAGCAGGTAGGCCGTGCCCCCGATCTTGAATCCGAACGCAGTATAGTAGTTCTCCGAGTAGGTCTCGCCGGGGCCGCAGGATATGCCGTTGGAGATGTAGTCGGTCCACGACAGTGTTCCGCCTGCGACGTTGACAGAACCGCCAGAGGGTGAGCCTGACTGCGCCCGCGCTGCGGTGAGGCCGGAAGCGAGCAGCAGGAGCGTGAGCAGGCAACAAGGTTTGCGTAGAGCGCTTGCAATGCGAATCATCGAAATCTCCTTACGTGTGTTTGCTGGGGGAGGGAAAGTCCACCCTGAGAACCTGAGCCCGCTCTCTCACCCATGAAGCAGAGTTTGCTTCTTGGGGACCCCGAGTCGCTGGGAACTCTAAGGGTCAGGGCGTATTCCCGTGAGGGGGGGAGGCCCACGGCCATAAATCGGAGCAATTATAGTCTCCCGAACTGCGACAGTCTTTGCGATACAAGACAAGCCCACGGTACGTAGGTGTTATAGACTTTAGTAATATGATTAGTTAGATAATAAAAATTGCGATTTTACCGGGTAAGTTGGAATTAGCCGAACCTGTTCAGAACGCCAGATGGTGATGCCGCTCACCATCTTCCATCCCCAAAAACACAGAATCCGCGATTTAGAAGGAGTTTGGTCCTTTCGATTATCATGCGGGGCCATCGTTCCTTGGACCGCGGCTCAGTTCAACTTCAAACTCTTGGACCTGAGAAGCCCGAGCGGATCGAAGCTGGCCGGTTGACCAGCTGCCGGGTGGGGCATGCAGTGGCTTCTCGATTGCACCGGAGCCGCGTACGAGCGCGTAACGTGCAGCCGGTCCATCACCACGTAACGCGTGCGCAGGCCGTCCACGGTCGAGGGTAACTGCGCGGGAACCTGCTTGCGGTCCACGTAGATCACCAGCGCAGCCTCTTTCGGGTTGTCCAGGCTCTGGCCCACGCCCACGCCGAAGAATGCGGGATTCCGTTTCATCAGGCTTTGCGCGATCTGCTGTTTGATGGCCACTGCCGGGTTGAGGAGCGCGGCCGGCAGGGGCGCGGCGCCGGTCTCAAGCGGGGTCTGGGGCGCCGAGCCGAAGGCCACCGCGTGAGAATTGGTGGGAATCACCACGGTGCGCGCGCCGTCCACTGTTTGCGGCGCGGTTACGGTCATGTTTTCGTCCACATAAAGGATGACTGCGCCCTCGCCGGGGTGGTCGTTGCTCTTGCCGGTGGCCACGCCCAAAATTCCTGCTGACGAGTTCACCAGCATGCGGGCCTGCCCCAGAGCCTGCTGGGCGCGCGCAATCTCGGCGTCCGTGAGTGTGCGAGCCTGCGCCGCGCTCACCGTGTTGTCGCCGTAGTTCAGGCAACTGACAGCGTGGTCTGCGGCGCCCACAAAGGTATAGGTTGTTCCCCCGCCCACTTGCGCGCCCAATTGCGCGTCAAGTTCGCTCAGCACGTCGGAGACGGGGTTGGCCACGCCCTGGCTCACGCCGGATGCGTCGGTCCCGCCAGCGAAGAACAGGCCCACGGGTTCGGCATTCGCAACATCCACTACCAGTGACCCGGAGTCGCCCGCATCGCTGAATTCGTTGCCGCTGATGGCAACCTGGTTGGTGTAGGTCTTGGTCAGGTAGGGCTTGGTTTCAGCGCAGTCCAGGTAGTAATCGACCGATACGTCCAGATCGAGGGCCGAAACGCCGGCGCACGTTAACCCGGTGGTCCGCCCGCTCTTGGCCACCACCAGATTTAGAGCCGCTGTCTCGCCTTTGCCGCCGGTCGTGGAAATGCCCGGAGGCGCGGCGGCCAGCGTGCCGTCGGACTGGCGTGCCCCCAGTTCGAGAATGGCGCCGGAAGTGTTCACCACGCCGGAATCCACCTGGGCGATGGCCGCGTCCACGTTGGTTGTGTTCGAGCTGAGCGGAAGCCAGCCGCTCAGCGAGCCCACCGGCGTGGTCCCGCCACCCTCTCCGTTGGGCGTGCAGTTGTTATCGATGAGTCCCGGCTGGATGATGGCGTCGCCCACGCTGGCCTGGTCGCTGCGCGCCAGCACGTGGTTGTTGCTCAGCAGGTACTGGTGGTTGTTGGTGTCCTCTATCAGCGATCCCAGCGTTCCGCTGCAGCAGTCCACGATCTGGTTTCCCTGCGTATCGTAGTCGTTGTTGTTGCCGCCCGAGTTGCCCAGTGAAACCGGCGCGGACAATTGCGCCTGGTGAGCGGAGGGATTGCTCGAGACTCCCGCGGTGTTCAGCAGCACCTCGGCCGAGGCTCTTGAGGACGAGGTTCCTGCCGTTGCGACAATATAGGTTGCGGCGGTGGCTGAAATCGATGCCGGCGCGGAATAGGTGACGGTGCAGGAAGTGAAGGCCTGGCTGCTGCGCTGGCAGGTCGTATTGCCCAGTGAACCCTGCCCGCCGCTTGACCCCGCCGCCGTCCCCGAAAGCGCGTAGGCAATGCCGGTGCTGCCGCCCGCTTCAGCCAGGTAGCCGGTGACGGTCACTTGTCCGTTGGCGCCCAGGGCCGCGTTCTCCGGTGTGAGCGGTTGCAGAAATCCCGGCGTCACGGTCAGTACGGCTGTCGCCTTGGTGGCTGTGTTCGATTGAAGGGTCGCGGTTACCGCCACCTGCACATGATCGGCGGTGAGATAGCTGGGCGGGGTGTAGCGGCCGGCGGAGGTAATGCTGCCCGGTCCGCTGAGCGCGTCGCCGCCGGAGACCGACCAGGTGACCCCTGCCGCGCCCCCACTGGAGAGGGTCGCACTGAACTGCTCCACGGATGCGCCCTGTGAGTTGGCCGTATTGCAGCCGGTGCAATTGGTGTCGATGGCGCCGGTGCCGGGGGAGATGGAGAAGCTGGCGTTTGAGGGGTTTGCGGACACGCCCCCACCCCCGCATCCGGCCATCAGCAACAGCGCCGGAGCCAAAATCATCGGGAGAATCCTGAAAACCAGCCGCATGTTCCAAATCCCTGAGGATATTGTATCGACTGCATCCATGGAAAAACAGCAGCGAGCAGCCCGCCCTTCCGCAAGAATACGCGAATCAGCGGACGGCGCCGCCAGTGGGCAGGGTGCGGGTGGCGCAAATGCTGATTGTAGTGGTCTTACCGGCGCCGTTGGGTCCCAGCAGGCCGAATGTCTCGCCTTGCTTCAGCTCCAGGTCGGTGCCGTCCACGGCCACCACGCGCAGCTTCGACTCGTAGATCTTCGTCAGCGCTTCGATTTCGACAATCAAGGGAATCACCCGGCGCGAGAGGGAAGTGCGTGCGTATTCAAGAATATCGCACCGGGGCCGAGGGCCGGGATGCGCGCCTCAAGACCTTCCCCAAAGACCGGCGGGAAATGCCGTGGACTTGCAAAAAGTTGTAAGCTGTTCGTACCAGTGACCAAGCCTTCATCGCTTCTCGATACGCGCGTCATCTATTGCGGCGACAATCTTGAGCAGCTCAAGAAGCTGCCCGATGCCTGCATCGACCTCATCTATATCGATCCGCCCTTCAATTCCAATCGGAATTACGAGGTTTTCTGGGGTGAGACGAAGGAGAAGCGGTCCTTTGACGACCGGCATGAGTCCACGCAAGCGTACATCGAATTCATGCGGCCCCGTTGCATAGAGTTGGCGCGGGTTCTCAAAAAGACCGGCAGCTTTTACTATCACTGCGACTGGCACGCCAGTCATTACGTCAAGGTGATGCTGGATCAGATTCTCGGTGAACAGAATTTCATCAATGAGATCGTGTGGAAGCGTCAAACATCGCATAACGACGCGAAACAAGGCAGTAAACATTTCGGGCGATTGCATGACATTCAGCTTTTCTACTGCGGCGGAAGCGAGGAATACACATGGAATCAACAATACCTCCCGCTCGACCAAACTTATATTGATTCTCACTACTCCC
Organism: Occallatibacter sp.; assembly: GCA_052326045.1. Taxonomy (GTDB): domain Bacteria; phylum Acidobacteriota; class Terriglobia; order Terriglobales; family Acidobacteriaceae; genus Telmatobacter. The sequence goes on from JBKQRH010000040.1 coordinate 21,115, forward strand.
AGGTGGACGAGCATGGACGCCATTTTCAATGGGGAGACTTGCGTGCACCGGGAGGAGCCGCGCCTTCCAAGGGCAACCCGCATTACAGCGTTTTAGGCGTCGAGGGGTACTGGCGTTATAGCCAAGAGAACATGGAGCAGTTCATCCAAGAGGGGCGCGTTGCGATTCCGGCGGGCGGCAAGGTTCCGCGTTTCAAGCGGTATTTGGACGAGTCCAAGGGCTTGCCGGTCGGGACAGTTTGGGACGATATAAATCCGATCAACTCGCAGGCAAAGGAGTCTCTCGGCTACCCAACTCAGAAACCGTTGCCGCTTTTGGAGCGCGTGATTAGCGCGAGTACCAATCCGAACGACATTATCCTCGACGCCTTCTGCGGTTGCGGAACAGCATTGGTTGCCGCGCAGACCCTCAATCGTCAATGGATCGGAATCGACATCTCTCCGACCGCTTGCCGCGTGATGGCGAAGCGGCTGCGTGACGTTTGCAAATTACGCGAAGACGAGAGCTATTGGCTGCACGGAAAAGGATTTGTGGTGCGCGGCCTGCCGTGGACCGAGAAGCAACTCCGGACCATTCCGCCCTTCGAATTCGAGAACTGGGCGGTGATCGCGCTGGGCGGCATTCCGAACAAGACGCAGGTGGGCGACATGGGAATCGATGGTCGCATCTACCCCATTGGCTCCGAGCCAACCGCTGCCGGGAAGGAAGCCGGACAGCTTGACTTCATGGATGATTGGTATCCGATCCAGGTGAAACAGATGGACAAGACAGGCCGTCCCGACATCGACAACTTTGAAGCAGCGATGATGCGGATGAAGCGGAAGAAGGGTTTTTTTGTGGGCTTCGACTTCAGCAGCGACGCACTCAGGGAGATCGACCAATTCTTCCGGCGTGAGCACATTGTCATTGTCCCGTTAACTGTGCGGGAGATTCTAGACGAAACCATCGCGCAGAGACTCGCTTAAAAAGCCACCACTTACGTACTTACCCGGTCAGGTGGGCAGCCCCATTTGCTCTCTGCAATCGTATTGCCAGCGGTCCCAAACCTCGATGAAAGGATAAAACTTGCCGGGTTCGATGGGCACTAAGTCAAGGTCTGTGATGCCGATAGAGTGTAGGAATTCAATGGGACGACATACCTTTGTCGGGTACTCAACGCTGATCCCTTTTGATTTTTCGATCTGGTTCCCGATCGCAGGCAGTTTCTTCTCAAGCGTTAGGAACACGTCCATGTGGTTACGCTGCGCAGTCCAAAGGTGAAACATATCCGGGTAATTCTCTGAACTTTGGCTGATCGCACAGAGCTTTCTAAAACACTCTAGGTTCCGAAAGCTGTCGATCTCAAAATCCGTCAGGCCCAATAAATCTTTCGCGTCAAGAACCCACGGGTACCACATTCTATTCAGATCACAGAGCATTTGCATGAACGTGATTTGGCTCAATGCCTCTGGAACCCCAAGCTTCTTGTCGTTCTTGCCTCCCTTTCTGATGAAGTTGAAGAAGTTGCCCTGCTGGAATCGTGATCTTTCGATCGCGGGTGGACAGTCCGTCACCTTGCAATGGTCCAAAGCATCAAACACGCCCTCCCCTTTGAAGCCCTTCACGCGCTCATACCTCAGTTCCTGATAACTGAACGCCTCGAACCTTCCCTCTCGGATCAGACGTCCAACAGTGAACAGCGAGTCTTTTTGCGCCTGATACTCGATATTCGTGTCCAGCTTTTTTCGAATGAAACCACAGACCAGGTAATGCTGATTGTGGACTCCAAAACGCGGCCCTTGCGGCCCCTCCGCCGCCTCAGCAAATTGGCTGTGGGCAAATATACTGTTGTCCAGCATCACTCGCATATCTGCATAATACCAACGAAGGCAAGAATCCGCTGAAACTGTGGGGTGGCCCTGGCGCGGCGTGGTTAAGGAGCTACAACTGTATCTTCACCGGCCAGGTCTTCCAGATGTCGGCGCAGTAGTCGCGGATGGCCCGGTCGGAGGAAAACTTGCCGATGCGGGCTACGTTCAGGATGGACATGCGGGTCCATTCCTCCTGGTTCCCGTAGGCCAGGCTGACGCGGTCCTGGCAATCGATGTAGGACTGGTAATCGGCCAGCAGCATGTACTCGTCGCCGTTGAGCAGCGAGGAGACCAGGGGCTCGAAGAGATTCTTGTCGCCGTGCGAGAGTTCCCCGTTGGAGAGGGCGTCGATCACCTCGCGCAGATTGGCGTTCGAGTTATAGAAGTCGCGGGGATTGTAGCCCTCGCGCTTCTTCTGTTCAACCTCGGGAGTGGTGAGTCCGAAGAGGAAGAAGTTATCCGCGCCCACCTCTTCGCGTATCTCGATGTTGGCGCCGTCCAGCGTGCCGATGGTCAGCGCGCCGTTCATGGCGAATTTCATGTTGCCGGTTCCTGAGGCCTCCTTGCCGGCCAGCGAAATCTGTTCGCTCAGGTCGGCGGCGGGGTACACGCGCTGGCCCAGTTTCACGTTGTAATCGGGCAGAAAGACGACCTTGAGCCTTCCCCGCACCAGCGCATCGGCGTTGACGGCTTCGCCGACGGAATGAATGAGTTTGATGATGAGCTTCGCCATGCGATAGCCGGGCGCGGCTTTGCCGCCGAACAGGAAGGTGCGGGGAACCACTTCCGCGCCGGGATCGTGTTGGATGCGCTTCCAGAGCGTGAGGATGTGCAGGATCTGCAGGTGCTGGCGCTTGTATTCATGCAGGCGCTTGACCAGCACATCGAACATCGAGGCCGGATCGGTGGCCATGCCGAGGCGCTCCTGAATGTAGTTGGATAGCCTGGCCTTGTTCTGGAGTTTGACGGCTCTCCACTCGTCGGCAAACTCGCGGTCGGCGGCCAGTGGCTCCAGCCGGCGCAGCTTTTCCAGATCGTGGACCCAGCCGGCGCCAAGCCGCGACATGAGCAGTTGGGCCAGGCCGGGATTGCTCAATACCATCCAGCGCCGCGGCGTGACCCCGTTGGTCTTGTTGCTGAATTTTTCTGGCGTAAGCTCGTAGAAGTCGCGCAGCACGTGGGTCTTGAGCAGCTCGGTATGCAGCGCCGCGACTCCGTTGATGGCGTGGCTGCCCAGCGCGGCCAGATTCGCCATGCGCACGTATTTTTCGCCGCTTTCATCGATCAGGGAAAGCCGCTGCGCGCGCTCGTCGTCGCCGGGAAACTTTTGCCGCACGTCCTCCAGGTGGCGGCGGTTGATCTCGTCCACGATCTCAAGATGCCGCGGCAGCAGGGAGCCGAACAGGTTGCGCGGCCACTGTTCCAGGGCTTCCGGCATCAGGGTGTGGTTGGTGTAGGAGAGAGTGTGCTGCGTGACGCTCCACGCCGTGTCCCACTCCATGGAGTGCTCATCGACCAGCAGACGCATCAGCTCCGCCACCGAAATGGCCGGATGCGTGTCGTTCATCTGAATGGCGAAGTTGCGGTGCAGTTCGGCCAGCGGGCGCTTTGCGTGCTCCTGAATCTTCACTATGTGCTGCAAGCTGCAGGAGACGAAGAAGAACTGCTGCGCCAGCCGCAGTTGCTTGCCCTGAAGGCCTTCGTCGTTGGGGTAAAGAATCTTGGAGATGTTCTCCGACGCCACCTTGTCCGCCACCGCGCCAAAGAAGTCTCCCGTGTTGAAGGCGCCGAAATCGAAGCTCTCCACGGCCTGCGCCGACCACAGGCGCATGGTGTTTGCCGTGTTGGTCCGGTAGCCCAGGATGGGCGTGTCGTGCGGGATGCCGCGGACCACGCGTTGCGGAGTCCAAAGCACGCGCAGCCGGCCCGTCGCATCGACGCGCCTTTCCGTGCGCCCGCCCATCTTCACTTCAAAGGCGTCTTCCGGCCGCTCCAGCGCCCACGGATTGCCCAGGCGCAGCCATTTGTCGGTCGTCTCCACCTGCCAGCCGTCGCGTATCTGCTGATCGAAGATGCCGTATTCGTAGCGTATCCCGTATCCGATCGCGGGAATGTCCAGCGTAGCCAGCGAATCCATGAAGCAGGAGGCCAGGCGGCCCAACCCGCCGTTGCCCAGGCCGGGCTCTTCTTCCTGTTCGATCAGCACGTTCAGATCCAGCCCCAGTTGCCGCATCGCCCGTTCGGTTTCGTCGTAGATGCCCAGGTTGATCAGGTTGTTGGCCAGGTGCGGCCCGGTCAGGAACTCGGCCGAAAGGTAGCACACGACGCGCACATCCTGGGCCTGGTAATTCTTCACCGTGGAAATCCAGCGCTCCACCAGCCGGTCCCGCACGGTATGCGCCAGGGCCATGTACAGGTCGTTGACCGTGGCCCGCTCCAGTGAGCGGCCCTGCACAAAGAACAGGTTGTCCAGGAAGGAGCGCGCCAGAGCGTGGGCGGTCATGGCCGTTTTCTGGTCCTTCAGCGATTCCAATTGGGGCAATATGGAGACAGGAGTTTCGGACATCGTGCACCTCGCTTCCCGCGCAGATGGGGGTTTCCCTTGCGGGGGCGCTCTTCAAACGATACCTCTGGATGCCCAGGGTGGGGGTGAAAAAACCGCCAAAAGCGAGGCGCGGGTTTTGCTTGGCCCGTTCCGGAATCGGCCAGCGGTTTTGGGCCGGATCGGCTGGAGAAACCGGGCTGCGCGGGCCTGGGACCAGGAAAGGTTTTCGCCTGCGCGGCGGAAGCCGCGCCCTTTCAAGGCCGGCGCTGCTGCAGCGGCTGCATGGCAGGGGCCGGAGCGGGATCGGGCGGCGGAATTTACTGAACCGGCGATTGTGGCGCGGGCGCCGGGGGCGTGGCGCTCGTATCCTGCGCCGGGGCCGCCGGTTGATTCGCCGGAGCCTCGGGTTTCGTGTTCTTGTCGCTGAGGCGGGTTTTTTGGCCGGTGGTGGTGGGGGATTTCTTTTTCTTCTTGCCGCTCGTATCGCCGGCCAGGCCCAGCGGACTGGCCTGGGTCTGGCGATCGGCAACCTCGGCGGCGTCCGGCGCGGCGGGCGCCAGTTTGTCCGGCTGCGGTCCCTTGGCCTTGAGCTGCTTAGACTCTTTGGTGCGATCGCTGAAGCGCGTCTTCTGCGTCGGCTTGGGCTTGGATTCGAAGGGATTCACCGGCTCCGGCGCGGTATTCGCGGCTTGCTGCGTTGCGCCCGCGTCCTCCACCCTCGTCTCGGAGGCATTGGGAAGCGTTTTGGCGGGCGCCTGGCCGTAGCGAATCTTTTCCTTCTTGCCGAGCTTCGTCGACGCGGTAGTGTCCGCGGTTGCATTCTTTTTCTTGGCCGGCGGAGCGGCTGCTTCGCCAGAGACCGCGGCCTGCGGCGATTTCTGGCGGAAGGTGCGGGTCGACTCGCGGAAGCGGACGCGCTCCACCTTCTTCTTTTTCTTGGGGGCAGGCGGCGTATAGGCGCTGTAGATCGGCTTGACCTCTTTGGGGCTGGCCCCGGTGTCGGTAAAGCCCGGCTTGATGTCGATGTAGGCCTGCTCGCGCATGGTGGTCAGATAGTCGCGCATGGCCGGCTCCATCCGGCTGGTGAAGAATGCATCTTCCACCTGCTGCTCCACGTCTTTGAACGCCGGAACGCCGCCGGGCACGTGTTGCGTCACTTTCAGGATCACGAAGCCCTGCCGGGTGCGGATGGGATCGGTGTACTGGCCCGGCTTGAGCGCGAAGGTCTGATCTTCGAGCACCTTGGCCATGGTGCCGCGGCGGTACTGGCCCAGATCGCCCCCCTCGGCGGCGGTGGGGCCTTCGCTGAAGGTCTTTGCCAACTGGGTGAAGTCGCCGCCGGCGTGCAGCTTGGCCTCGATGTCGTCGGCCTTGGCCTTGGCTGGGGCCAGTGTTGCCGCATCGTCGGGCTGTGCGCCCGCGGCGGGGGCGGGAACGGAGACCAGAATCTCGCTCAGGCTCACGCTCTCCGGCTGCGCGTACTCCTGCTTGTGCTCCTCAAAGTACCGCTGCACCTCGCCGGGGGTGATCTGAACCTTGCGGCCCACCTGGTCCCGCATCACCAACTGCGTGATGATGCCGTTGCGGATGTTGGCTTTGAAATCCTCGTAGGATACGCCCTGTTCCTTGGCCGCCTTTTCCAGGTCCTCCAGGGTCTCCAGGTTGTATTGCTTGCGGATATCGTTCAGCTTCTGGATGAGCTCGGTTTCGCCGTTGATGCCCAGTTCCTTGCCCTTAGACAGCCACAGCTGCTGGTCGATCAGGTTGCGCAACAGTTCCTGGTGGGCCTCCGATATCTGCTGCATGGTGGCGCCGTGCTGGCGCGCCTCGTCGTCCAGTTCCTTCATGGCGCGGTCATAGTCCGAGCGCGTGATGATCTGGTCGTTCACCCGGGCGATGATTTCCTCCACTGGGGTGCCGCCGTAGGGGCTCGCCGGCGCGGCCGGATGCGTTTGCGCCGGAGTGGAACTGGCCAGCAGCAACGTGCCGAACAACATCGCCGCGGATGTGCGAAAAAGATTCAGGGTCATAGGTCAGGACACGCCAGGGGGCAAACCATCGCCACCTCATGCATAGACGCCATTGTAAATGCCTGGGCAGCACCAGCGCGACGGCTGACCCGAATCCGGGCCCGAATCCGGGCCGATTCCGGGAGCAAATGGGGGCGAATCCGGCGGGAATCCCTGAATTCAGTAGAATCGTCAAACGAAACCCGCCCCGGAAGCAATTGCGCGACTGGGGCGGGCTTTTGCTGAAACAGCGGGTTATTTCGGCGCGTCGGCCTCCGGCTCCGGCACGACGACGGTAAGTGTGTTGGACCGGACCGTTACGCTCTTTTCGGGATGATCCGGGTCTGTCTCCCTGGAAACGGTAATCTCGTATGTGCCCGGCTTGGACACGTCGTAGATTGCGGCAACGCTCACCCAATGAGTCCTGGATTCTCCGGGTTTGATCGGATTGATTCCAAGTTCCGAGGTACACCCCATGTCTCTGGCCTGATTCTCCCTAAGACGCCGGGCCGGCGCGTCTTTCTCCTCCAGCGGGGCGCCGTTATAGACGACAGAGACGCTGAACAAACCGTGACGCTCCATGCACCCAGGCTCAGTGATGACTTCGTTCGAAATGTTTGTCTCTTTCACGCTTAGTCTATTGAGAGCTGGACCAAACTCGTGATGGTATTCCGAAATGGTCAGGGTGAATCCAGGCGCCGGCCGGGCCTCCCCTGGGCGGGGCGCCTGGGCAAAGGCGGCGATGGACTGCATGGCAAAGATCATGGCTACGAAATAGAACGCTGGCTTTCTCATTGCTGGTTCTCCTCTTCCCCGTCCGTCGGGACGGATTCCAATTCTCCGTTTGAAGTCGGTCCGGAGTAAGTAATAGCTTGCCATACCGGCAGACCATGCGCGGGAGCACCGGTGTCGCTACTGGCTGTGTATGTGGTGGTCGCCGTTTTCTGGTTGGCGGCGAGATACCAGGGGGGCGTTTTTTTCGTGTTTTGATCCGCGGTTCCGTTGATGCTCCAGGTGACGTAGCCAATGGGAACTTCGATGGAGGCGGAATCGAGATTCGAATTCCACAACAGGTACATCTGGGCGGTGAATGCTCTGGTTTCCGTGGCTAAAGAGTTGGCCAAGCCTACATTTGGGCTGTCGTTTGTCTGAGTGCCCGCCGAAGAATACGGATAGGAATTATCCAGTCCCGTCCCCAGGTAAGTGGGTAACACCTTGACGCCTGTCTCTGTGCCAGTGAGAGTGTCCGTGGTAATCAGTTGAACCCACAGAAAATCTCCAGCGGGAGCCGTCACATTGGCGAGATTTATACCCGTGGCTGCAAAGCCGATCCCAGGAGTGTCTACTACCCGGGTACAGCCTGTCGAAGGGGGATTCAGCAATCCAAAGATCAGGAATTGATATTTCTTATTGTTTGCATCCAAACAGCCAGGGTATTGAGGGCTCACCGACCAGGTTCCCGTTGCGGCAGGACTATTGATGGAAGATAGAGATGGAGTGATTTTGGCTGTCGGCCCGGTCACATTGAAGTTTGCCGTGGCCTTGGTGGGGCTGCATTGGTTGCCTGCGTTGGGGACGGCGACGCAGTAGGTGTAGGTAACCGGAACCTTGGGATTTGGATAGAGCCAGTAGGTGTTCAGACCGGGATTGGTCGGCACCGTGGGAGTGGTCGAGAAGGTGGTTGGATTGCCTTTGGCATCAAGAGTTCCGAGTACATCCCCGCCGATATTGGCCGGCGTTTGCGGGAGCGTCCATGTGGTCGAGGCGAAAGTGAGACTGATCGGGAGGATGGCCACTTGCGCGGCCGTCGGCGTGGTGGCTAAGGTGATCGTCTGACCCACAACCACAGTTTGGGTCGAGGCGTTTGCTCCGCTGATGGTCTCTCCGTCGCACTGCATACTTGATCCGGTGCACTGGATTTGAGGCGGACCCAGAACATCCACATTGGGCTGCGGGCTGGCCTCGTTGCTCACGGCGATGGTGGGTCCCTCGGTGGGTTCTGTGGAGGGCGGCGCAACGCTGGCGATGGTGATCTGGGTTGCGCTGTTCACGGTGACCGCGCCCAACGTGAAGGACGCCCCGGTGATGGTAGCCGTGGTCGCGGGGCAGACCGCAGTGGCGTTGGCCGGGGTGATGAAGTTGGCGCCGGTGACGGTTACGTTCTTGTAGCTCTGGCCCGCCCACCAGACGTTGGGCGAGATGGAGGCGACGGTGGGAACGGGGCAGGGGGCGGGAACGATCTGCGCCGTGGCCGTCGCCGTGGGGGGGCCGCTCACCGCGATAGTGGCCGTCGCCGCAGGGTCGCCGGCCGTGGGCGTTACGACGGCGGTGATGGTGGTTGCGGAGGCGAAGGTGTAGGAGTAGGACAGCGTTCCGGCGCTGGTGGTGATGTTCATGTAGGTCGCGGGGCAGCCCGGATAGGCTGTGGACCCGCCGAGGTAGGTTCCAGGGACAAAGTTGGTCCCCGTAATGGTTACGTTGTAGGTCTGTCCCGCATCCCAAATGTCAGGAGATACGGAGGTGATGGTTGGAGGAGCGAAGGGGCAGATCAATGGCTTGACAAAGATTTCAGACCATTCCGGGCAAGAGCCGGACAAACATCCGAAGTTCATCAGATCCTTTGTATAAGGAGCATTGGCCGCCACCGTTACCGTGAAGGTGGTTTGCGTCAGGCCGTAGTTGATGGTATCGGAGATGGTCACGTTCGGGTCAGGCACCCCCGTTCCACCGCTTCCGTCAGCATTAAGTCCCTGCACCTGGATCCAGTCGCTCCAGCAACCCACGGGCAGGGATGGAGTCGTCCAACTTCCGTAGGCGGTCACGGTGGTGGTCTGCCCTGCAGGCCAGCCAAGAGGTTCGAAGTCAGTGTACTGTGTCCCCGGCGCCTGGGCGGCTTGAGCTTGGGTCATGGTGCAATCAAGTTGCGCATGGCAGACGGCGGCGGAGAACAGTAGAAGAAGCATGGCGGCGCGGAGGAGAGGTATTACGGCTGTTGCCTCCCCCCCATTTCCCAAAGGCTTGCGCATGGGGACTTTCCTTTCAAAGGGTTGGCTACGGGTTGAGCCCGAAAAGCGGCTCGGGAAAATTGTACCCGAATTGGCGCCACATGGCGTTACGGAAGGAAGAGCCTTTGGTAACACGGTTAGGGGGATGTTGTGGGCGGGGCAGAACAGAACAGGCTGCGCCCCCCGCTACCGGCCCCCCCCCCCGCCCGCCGTCAAACACCACGGTGCTATACTTTAGCCTGAGACTGCCGTTCCAGGCCGCTTTTCGCACGCGCGTCTGCCGCGCCCTCATTCCGGAGGTTCTCCCCGCCCATGACTCCCCGCGCCCGCCGCGCACTTTTCACCGTCGTTCTCTTCTTCACCGTCTGCGCCGTAGCGGGCAGCTTCCTGCAGCGCCGGGTGGGGGCCCAGTCCTCGGCCGACGAAAGCCAGCTCCGCGACAGCCTCAAGTCGTTCACCAATATATATACGCTGGTGGAGCAGAACTACGCCGAGCCCATCAACGGCGACAAGGCCGACACCGTCATCTACGACGGCGCTATACCAGGCATGTTGCGCGTCCTGGACCCGCACTCGAATTTTTACGATCCCAAGGCCTACGCCAGGATGCGCGAGGAGCAGCACGGCCGCTACTACGGCGTGGGCATGACCATCCAGCCGCAGGGCAACAAAGTCTATGTCGTCTATCCCGCCGAGGGCGCGCCCGCCTTCCGCGCCGGCATCCATCCCGGCGACATCATTGCCGCGGTGGACGGCAAGAGCACCGAGGGCATGACCTCGGACCTTGTGGCCAAGGCGCTCAAGGGTCCCAAGGGCACCCACGTGCAGGTGAGCATGATCCGCGAGGGCCAGCCCAACCCGCTGGTCTTCGACCTGGTGCGCGACGAGATTCCCAACCCCTCCGTGGACCTGAAATACGAGATTCGCCCCGGCATCGGCTACGTCCACCTGAAGCAGTTCCAGGAAACCACGGCGCAGGAAGTGAATGATGCGATCGACGGCTTCTCCGGCCTGAAGGGGCTGGTGTTGGACCTGCGAGGCAATCCCGGCGGCCTGCTCAGCCAGGCGGTGGAAGTCTGCGACCACCTGCTGACCAAGGGACAGACGATCGTTTCGCAGCGCGGGCGCGCCTATCCCGACCAGGTGTATACGGCCACCCACGGCAACGGCGGCAAAACCTTCCCCATCGTGGTGCTGGTGAACCGCAATACGGCTTCGGCGGCGGAGATTGTGAGCGGCGCGTTGCAGGACCACGACCGCGCCCTGATTGTGGGCGAGGCCACCTTTGGCAAGGGACTGGTGCAGACCGTCTACGATCTGGCCGACCACACTATGGGGCTGGCGCTCACCACGTATCACTACTACACGCCGTCGGGGCGGCTCATTCAGCGCAACTACCAGGGCGTTTCGTTATACGACTACTATTACAACCACGCCGGGGCGCAGCCCACCAACTCGACCAATCAGGAAGTCAAGCTGACTGACGCGGGCCGCACCGTCTACGGAGGCGGCGGCATTACGCCCGACGAAAAGATCGAGAGCCCCAAGAGCAACCGCTTCCAGGACGAGCTGGCCTATAAGGATGTGTTTTTCCACTTCGCGCCGGTTTACCTGGCCAACCGCACGGTGGACAAGAACTTCCAGGTGGACGCCGCGGTGATGGGCGAGTTCAAGCGCTACCTGACCAGCCAGAACCTTCCCTGGACCCAGGCCGACCTGGACGGGGTGAGCGACTGGCTGAAGGTGAACATCAAGGACAAGATCGTCACCATCCAGTTTGGGCAGTTGCAGGGATTGCGCACGCTGGCCGACTGGGACCCCGAGATCCAGAAGGCTCTGACGTTTCTGCCCGAGGCCCAGGCTCTGGAAGACCATGCGCACAAGGTTCTGACGGAGAAGGCCATAGCGCGGAACGCGAATTCCCCGGCGCAGCCGTAACCCGGCGAAGTAGCTGCCGCTTCATCAAGAGCAAACCGGAAAGCCGGTGCTTACGGCTCGTCGTTATAGACCCCGATCTCCACCTTTCCGCCTTCCGTCATCTTTGCCCTGTACATGCCGGGCGTGTTGAAGCTCCAGGCTAACTGGCCGTCTGGAGTAATCGCTATGACGCCGCCGTCGCCGTGCAGCGCCTCCAATTCTTTGTGGATGACCTGGTCGGCGGCTTGCTGCAGGGGCATGCCTTTGAAGTACACCAGGTTGCAGACCTCGCGGGCCACGCCGAGGCGGATGAAGTACTCGCCGGTGCCGGTGGCCGAAACGGCGCAGGACTGATTCGACGCGTAAGTCCCCGCGCCGATGATGGGCGAGTCGCCCACGCGGCCCCATCTTTTAGCTTGCGTCCCGCCGGTCGATGTGCCCGCGGCGATGTTCCCTTGTTTGTCCAGCGCGACTACGCCGACAGTGCCAAACTCGTGTGCCTCCGGCGCTTCGATTTCAGCCACCGGCACGGGCGGCGGAGGCGGCGCGCCGGCGGGACGCGGCGGGATGGGCCGGCCTTCTTTCTGTAGTTGCCTGACCAGCGACTGCCAGCGGCGCTCGGTAAAAAAGAAGCTGGGGTCAACCTGTTCCAGGCCGGCGCTGGCGGCAAACGCGTCCGCTCCCGCGCCGACGAGCATCACGTGCGGCGACTTCTCCATCACCGCGCGCGCCAGGCTGATGGGGTGGCGGGTGCGGGTGACGCCGGCCACCGCTCCGGCCTTCAGGTTGGAGCCGTCCATGATGGCCGCGTCCAACTCGTTCTTGCCCTCGGCGTTGAAGACCGCGCCGCGGCCCGCGTTGAAGAGCGGGTCGTCTTCGAGGATCTGGATCGCGGCCTCGACGGCGTCCACGGACGAACCGCCTTTATCGAGAATTGCGCTGCCCGCCTGGATTGCCTGGGTGATGGACGCGCGATATGCAGCCTCGGTTTCAGGTTTCATGGTGGCGCGCTCGATGACGCCCGCGCCGCCGTGGACGACAATGGCCCAGTGGCGCGCTGGGGGCTGAGCGGCGGCGGTGACGGCGAGAGTTGCCATAATTGCTCCACACACTGCGCTACGATACTTTCGCATGACTTGATCCTCCGGCAAAACCATTTGAGCGAGTGCCGAGGTCACTTCTTCGGAATCGACAGTTCAGCGCCTTCCCCTACCTTATAGGTCGCGGAGAAGTTGCGCTGGTTGATGCCCAGCGAGAGCCGTCCGCGGGAGTCGATGTAGAAAAGCTCCTTGCCGACCGGCACATCGCTGAAGGTCTTTACGAACGGGAAAACGTAGCGCTTGCCGTCGAGCGTGACGGGGACCCGGTCGCCGAGCTTGTAGCCCAGCTGCGCGAAGCTCTCGGCGGGTACGTTGAGCACCAGATTTCCGAATGGTCCGTCGGTGCCGATGACCTGGCCGTGGAGTCCTTTCTCATCAACTACCGCGTTTTTCAGATCGAGCCGGACCAGCTTGCTCGCGTCGAGCGCGGGGCCGGCGGTGGTCCAGTCGTCGCCGCGGGCCAGGTGGGCGCCCGCCGGAGAGAAAATGTCTCTGCCGTGAAAGGTCGAAGAGATGCCGGAGCCGGTCATCCACGCGGGGTTGGTGATCTCGCGGGCTTCGGCGATGCCGTCGCGCTCCTGGATGAGGGTGAGCAGGCCGTTGTCGGGGAGCACGAAGAACTGGCCCACGCGCGACCTCGCGATGATGGCTTTGCGCGTGGAGCCGACGCCGGGATCGATGACCGCGACGAAGACCGCGTCCCTGGGGAAGTAGGGCGCCGAGTCGGCCAGCAAACGCGCGCCCATGGCGATGTTGTAGGGCTCGGACTGGTGTGTGATGTCGATAATGCGCACGCCGGGAGCAACGCCGTCCATCACCGCCTTGCAGATGCCCACGGCATCGTCTTTCACGTCGAAGTCGGTCATGAAGCCGATGACCCTTGTGGGAACAGGGGCCGGCTGTTGCGCCACGACCGTTATGGTAGCCAACGCCGCTGCCGCCAGGACCGCCCCGATAAAGACTCTTCTCATTCTTTGCACGTGCGTGATCTACCCGTTTCCTCCCATGGTATCGCCTGCGGGCGCGCTGCGTTCGGTTCATCTGCTTTGCGGCATGGCTCTCATCAGCGTTCGCCGTCCGCGCGGGACTGCGGGGACTCACTTGGCGGAGCGGGGCCGGACAGTCGAGAATGCTTGAGTTCGGCAAATCCTGCATCGTTTGCGCTGTGCGGCTGACGGGACCGGCCTGCGCGGGCGGAAGCGCAACAGTATGGTGCAGAATCTAAGTAACGTGGAGGCCACTCTTGAAACTCAACTACGGAACGCTGGCATTGGTTGTTGTCGTCCTCCTGATCTTTTTGATGTATTCCTGGGGGCCTCCGTGGACAGTTCCGCGAATCGCCGGACTGGCCATTGCAATTCCGTCTTTCCTGCTGCTCGCCCTGGCCCGCATTCAACTGGGACGGGCCTTCAGCGTGCAGGCTAAGGCAAGCGCACTGGTAACCACCGGCCTCTATTCCCGCATCCGCAATCCAATTTATGTCTTTGGCAGCTTGATGATAGCGGGATTGATTCTCTGGGCCAATAAGCCCTGGCTGTTGCTTGGCTTCGCCGTTGTGATTCCTTTGCAGATTTATCGAAGCCGGACGGAGGAGCGGGTCCTGGCGGAGAAGTTCGGCGCATCCTACCTGGATTACAAGCGACAGACGTGGTTCTGATACGGTTTACGATTGAAGGGACGAATCGAGTAGCCATCTGAGGCTCATAAGGTCCGTTTAAGGAAGACGCAATGCATTCTGTCTGGTTCGGCGAGTTTCTGGGCACGCTGGTTCTGGTGCTGTTGGGCACCGGCGTCAATGCCGGCGTGACGCTGCACAGGTCGTATGCGGCGAATGCCGGCTGGCTGGTAGTTGCCACCGGCTGGGCGCTGGGCGTGCTGTGCGGGGTGCTGGTGGCGCAGGCCTTCGGCAGCCCCGGAGCCAACCTGAATCCCGCCATTACGCTCGCCGTCGCGGTAATCGGCGGAAATTATTCGCAGTTGGCGAGCATGTGGTCGGCGCAGCTATTGGGAGCAATGGCCGGCGCGGTGCTGATGGCGCTGCACTACGCGCCGCACTGGAAGCTCACGCCGGGTCCGGCGGACAAGCTGGGCGTCTTCTGCACCAACGCGGCGGTGCGCAGCCCGATCTTCAACATTTTGAGCGAAGCCCTGGGCACGGCGGTGCTGGTGCTGGTGGCGGGCGCCATCTTATCCCACGGAGTTTCTGCGAACGGGCCTGCCGCCGGACTGGGGCCGTGGCTGGTGGCCAGCCTGGTGTGGGGCATCGGCCTCTCGCTCGGCGGGACCACGGGCTACGCCATCAACCCCGCGCGCGACCTGGGTCCGCGCATCGTTCATTGGCTGTTGCCCATTCCCGGCAAAGGCGGTTCCAACTGGCGCTACGCGCACATTCCCATCGTCGGCGACCTTGCGGGCGGAGCGCTGGCGGGGCTGCTGCTGCGCTACGCGCATCTTTGATGCCCAGCGGCTGGCTCCGCGGATGCGTGGCATCCGCGCCTGTTGACCGCGCCTATTATGGATAGAAAGAAGAGAATGCTCATGCCGGAAACGGTTTTGCAAATCGACGCTCGCGACAATGTAGTAGTGGCGCTGGCGGCGCTGGAAGCGGGCGCGGTGGCGCACTTTGGCCCCGCGTCGGCTCCGGCCTCGTGCCCGGTTGCGCAGGCCATTCCCGCCAAGCACAAGATGGCGATTGCGGCGCTCCAGCCCGGCGACCCGATTTTTCTCTACGGCATGGTGGTGGGCGAGGCGGTTGAGGCCATCGAGCGCGGAGGGCTGCTGACGGCGCGCAACGTGCGCCATCGCGCAGGGGCTTACTCCGCGGTACGGCAGCTTGCGCCGGTTGCTGCGCCCGATGCTTCGGCGTGGGCTGGGCGCGGTTTCCTGGGCTTTCATCGCGAGGATGGGCAGGTAGGTACGCGCAACTATTGGCTGGTGCTGCCGCTGGTCTTCTGTGAAAACCGCAACGTGGAGCGGATGAAAGAGGCGCTTGAAGAGGAGTTGGGTTACGGGAGCCGGAACAGCTATCGCCAGCATGTGCGGCGATTGATGCAGTCGCAATCCGATGAATACAGCGCGGCGGGGACGGTTGCGCATCCTCATGCGGAGCGGATCTTTCCACCACAGCGACGAGGACCTGTCGCCGGGGACCCGGTTTTCAAAAATCTCGACGGAATCCGATTTCTTACCCACCAGGGCGGCTGCGGCGGCACGCGCCAGGATGCGCAGGCGCTCTGCGGGCTGCTGGCCGGCTACATCCACCACCCCAACGTGGCCGGCGCAACGGTGCTGAGCCTGGGCTGCCAGAACGCGCAGGCGAATATGTTGATGGACGAACTGCGCCAGCGCGATCCCGAGCTGTGCAAGCCGGTGCTGATCTTCGATCAACAGAAGTCCGGGCGCGAATCCGCGCTGCTGAGCCAGGTGCTGGACGAGACCTTTGCCGCGCTGGCGCAGGCCAACCGCATCACGCGCGCGCCCGCGCCGCTGGCGGCCTTGACCGTGGGGCTGAAGTGCGGAGGCTCGGATGGCTTCAGCGGCATCTCGGCGAATCCGGCGGTCGGCTACGTCTCCGATCTGGTGGTGGGCGCGGGTGGCAAGACGCTGCTCTCGGAGTTTCCCGAACTGCACGGCGTGGAGCAGGAGATCGTGAACCGCTGCGCCACCGATGCCCTGGCGCAACGCTTTTGCGATTTGATGCAGGCTTACCAGGCGCGCGCCAAAGCCGTCCATTCGGGCTTCGAGATGAATCCTTCGCCGGGCAACATCGCGGACGGGCTGACCACCGGCGCCATGAAATCGGCTGGCGCGGCGCGCAAGGGCGGCGTCTCGCCGATCCGCGATGTGCTGGACTTTCCCGAGTACGCGACCACGCCGGGACTGAACCTGCTGTGCACGCCGGGCAACGACGTGGAGTGCGTGACGGCCCAGGCGGGCGCGGGCGCGAACCTGGTGCTGTTCACCACCGGGCTGGGCACGCCCACCGGCAATCCCGTGGCGCCGGTCGTCAAGATCGCGACCAACTCCGCGCTCGCCATCCGCATGAGCGACATCATCGACTTCGACGCGGGCGCCATCGTGACCGGCGAGGCGACGGTCGCGGAGTGCGCCCAGAAGCTGCTCGAACTTTCCCTCGAAGTGGCAAGCGGGGAACGCTTCACCAAGGCCGAGCTGCTGGGGCAGAACGATTTCATTCCCTGGAAGCGCGGAGTTTCGCTTTAGTCGAAGAGTCTTCCCTCTACTCCAGGTACGAAGCCACCACCGCCAGCGCGGCGATGGCCGCTGTCTCGGCGCGCAGGATGCGCGGGCCCAGCGATGCGGCCCGCCAGCCGTTGGCGTCGAAGAGCGCTTCCTCGTCGGGAGCCCATCCGCCTTCGGGGCCGATGGCGATCTCCAGCGTAGGCATCTCCGACTGCGCCGCGGCAACAGCTTCTTCAAGGGCCAGGCGCAGGGTGGTGGTGCGCTCCTGCTCGGCCAGCACGATGCGCGTGGCCGTCGAAGCGGCCCGCACCCGCACGGACAGCGGAACCGGATCGTGGATCAGCGGCACATCGGAGCGGCGCGACTGCTGGGCGGCTTCGCGCGCGATGCGCTGCCATCGCTCCGCGCGCTTCCCGGCGGCCTGGGCCAGGTGCTTCTCGGTCCGGCGCGCGATGACCGGGGCCACTTCGGCAACGCCCAGTTCGGTGGCCTTTTCGATGGCCCACTCCATGCGATCGAATTTATAGACGGAAACGGCCAGCGTGACGGGCAACGCGGGATCGGCCTCCAGTTCGGCGATCAGGTTGAAGCGAATCTCATCGGGAGTGGCGGCGGCGACCTCGGCGTGGAAGACGTGCCCGCCCGCCACCACATCCGCCTCCATGCCGGGCTGGGCGCGCAGCACGCGCGCCATGTGTTCGGCCTGCGCCCCCACCATGGTGGCGGTGGCCTCGTCCCAATGTTCGGCAATCCAGCGGCGGCGGGTCATCTGTTCTCCGGAACGTTCTCGTCTCTCTGAAATCTATTTTAACCGCATAAACACTGAGGGGAACGCTTGAAGCGTCCCCCTGGAGTGTTGCCTTTTTTCAGTTGGATGTTCCGCTACTTTTTCTTCGCGGCCTTCTTTGCGGCCTTCTTCGCGGGTGCCTTTTTAGCTGCTTTCTTGGTTGCCATTTGCCTATTCTCCCTTTTCGATGGGTTGCATCGAGTCTGCAATATTGAAATTGCAGTTGATGCATGTATAGAATCACGCATCGACACTGTCAAGAAAAAAACGACATGATGGTGGAAAAAGTAGCAACAATTTTTTCAGCGCGGAATCGTGGATCGATTCGCCGGCTCAGGGAATGGGGTGGGATTTAAGCGATGCGAGCGCCAGGCCGAGGATGAAATCGTGTCCGCAGTGTGCGAAGATTCCCGGACGCAGAGCGCGGCGCTCCAGCGCGAGCAGGCCGAAGAACACGCCGAATACGCCCAGCAAGAACATCCCGCGCGCTCCCTGGTTGGCATGTGCGCAGCCGAATATCGACGCCGACAACAGTATGCCCGCCGGCGCATTTCCTCTCGCCCACGCCGTGAATTGGCGCTGCAGGTATCCGCGGAAGGCGATCTCCTCGGCGAAGCCGGCGACTACACAGAACAGCGCCCAGGCGGCAATCTCCTCGCCGTTGGAGGGCGCTAGTTGCGCTATCCCCCCCGAGACTCGCTGTAGTGAGCGATCGGGCGAAAGCGGCTGGCCGGCTGCGTTTGCCGGCAACCGGTGCGTAAAGACTGTTTCAACGCTGGTCCAGGCAAGAGCGCACATGCACAGCAAAATTATCGAGCCGGCCCAGAACAGCAGCGCGCACACCAGGTCCGCCGCTATGGATCGGAAATTGAACGGGAACGGGCCGAGCAGGGAGCGAATGGAAGTTTTTCTCAGCCGCAATCCGAAAACGATCCATCCCAGCATGGCCAATTCCCCGGCGGCCATAAAGCCATAGGCCGCCAGCCGGTTGAACGGCGCATGCTCGGGGGAGGACCGCATGGCTCCGTAAATGGTGAGCGCAAGAATGGCCGCCACCAGCACCATGGTGTGCCAGGCAGGGGCGACCGCGAGCGGCGCGGATGGCTTAACCGGCGGCGATGGCGGCGTCGGATTGATCTCCTTCGGCTCCACGATCGGGTTTCCTCTGCGAAAGATAGTAGACGAGCGGTGGGTCATCGAGAAAGGCGCATGGAAACAGTCGCCGTGAGGAGCCGGGACAGGTTGGAGGGTCAGTTCCATCAGCACGCGATCACGTTCAGGGCAAGGCCGGCCAGGCTGGTCTCCTTGTAGCGCGATTGCATGTCCAGCCCGGTCAGGTACATGGTGCGGATGACCTGGTCGAGGGAGACCTTATGGGCTTCTTGCTCGTTGAGCGCGATGCGCGAGGCTTGCACGGCTTTGGCCGCGCCCATGGCGTTCCGCTCGATGCACGGAATCTGCACCAGGCCGCCGATGGGGTCGCAGGTCATGCCCAGGTTGTGCTCCATGGCGATTTCGGCGGCGTGCTCCACTTGTCCGTTGCTGCCGCCCAGCGCCGCGGTGAGTCCGCCGGCGGCCATGGAGCAGGCCACGCCCACCTCGCCCTGGCAGCCTACCTCCGCGCCGCTGATGGAAGCGTTCTCCTTATATAGGATGCCGATGGCCGCCGAGGTCAGAAAGAAGCGCAGCAGGCCTTCGTGGTCCGCATCGGGTATGAAGCGGTCATAATAATGCGCCACGGCTGGAACCACGCCGGCGGCGCCGTTGGTGGGCGCTGTGACCACGCGTCCGCCCGCGGCGTTCTCCTCGTTGACCGCCATGGCGTAGACCGTAACCCAGTCGAGCGGGGCCAGCGGATCGCCGCGCAGACCGTCCGCCTCTTTTTCGCACAGGCGCTCGGCCAGGCGGCGCGCTCGGCGGCGAACGTTCAGGCCGCCGGGCAAAATGCCTTCCGCCGCCATGCCGCGCTGCACGCAGGCCTGCATCGCTTGCCAGATGCGTTCGATGCCTTCCCGCACTACCTCGACGGGTGCTTGCACCGAGTCGCGCGGGACCAGAGCGCACTCGTTTTCTAGCATCAGCTGGCTGATGGAGAGTTCATTCGAGTGTGCCGTGGCCAGCAGCTCCGCGGCGTTGTGAAAGGGAAACGGAATCATTGGCTGCTGGTTCTGAGCGGACGCGTCAACGGCGTCTTCGGTGATGAATCCGCCGCCGATGGAAAAGAAGGTGCGCTCGTCGAGCACGGCGCCGGCCGCGTCGAAGGCCTTGAGGCGCAGTCCGTTGGGGTGCTGGGTGCGCGCGCCGGGCGGAAACATCTGGGCGCGCTGGAACAGCAAGTCGCTGGATTCTTGAAAGGGGATGGTGCGGGCGCCTGCCAGATTGATCCGCCGCGCCGCGCGAATCTCCGCCACCGTGGATTCAATGGCCGAGGGATCGATGCCGGCCGGCTCGTTGCCGGACAAACCCAGCAGAACGGCGCGGTCGGTGCCGTGGCCCAGCCCGGTAAGCGCCAGCGAGCCGAACAACTCCGCCTGCACCCGCTCCACCCGTTCGAGCAGGCCGCGCTCCCCAAGCCCCCGCGCAAAGCGGCAGGCCGCGCGCATGGGTCCCATGGTATGCGAACTCGAAGGGCCCACGCCGATCTTGTAAAGGTCGAAGAGACTCGTGGTCACGGATGAGATTGTAGCGTGAAATGGAGATCGTCCGTCAGTGGTCGGATTTCCTGAGGAGCGCAAGCAGTCCGGTCACTTCGACGCCGCGTTCCGTCCGCAGGAATCCCTCTTCCAGTCTGGCGACGATAAGCCCTGCCTTCGCCGCAACCTCGCGAACGTGGCCGGGATGATGCGTATATCGTCCGGAATCGGTGAGATGAAAAGGATATCTCGCGCCGCGTTCCGTCGTGAAAGCGAACCAACCGCTTGGCTTGAGCCGCTTGGCTGCCGACGCCGCCACCCCCTGAAGATCCCCGAAATAAACCAGGCAGTCACAGGCGGCGATCAGATCGAATTCCGCTTGCGTTCCGTCAAGCCATGCGGTGATCTCGGCCACCTCCAGCCGGTCATAAACGCTTCGTTCCCGTGCCAACTCGATCATCTCCGGAGAAAGATCGATCCCCGCCAGGTGCGCAGCGCGCTCTTTCAAACCAACTCCCGCCAGCCCCGTTCCGCAACCGATATCCAGAATCTCCAGGCCCCCGGCATCGCCAATCTCTGACCGGATCAGCTCTTGAAGGCGCTCCGGAGCCTGGTAGCTCAGGTTGTTGCGCATCTTGTCGTCGTAGTGCGAGGAAAAGTCGTTGAAGATTTGCAGGATGCATTCATCCGGGGCGCGCGGCGGCGGCGCTTCATCCCGCAGGGCCGTCAAAATCTGGCGAATCGCGGCGTCTTCCGGCCTGCCTTCCAGGTATTTTTCGTAAGCCCTGCGCGCCTCATCGCGCCGTCCCGCAGCCTGGGCCGCCCAGCCCAGGGCGTACCACGCGTCCGGGTCGTCCGGCCTCAGCTCCGCCACTCTTTTCGAGCACAGGAATGCGGCCTCGGTATTGCCGTTGTCGCGAAGGCGTTCGGCCAGCTCGGACAACTCGCCGGCGGTGAGTTCACGGGGCCGGACGGTCGCGCCATCGCCCCAAACCAGCAGGCCGGCCTCGATTCCTTCGTCGATCCAGCGGTCGATCTCGGCGCTTCGGCCCTCGGGCATCAACGGTCCAGCCAATGCGCGGATCTCTTCCACGCTCCTGCCGCCATCGCACAATTCGGCCAGCAGGGCGCCAATCGCGTTCATTTCGTGCAGACGATCGCGCACGGGATCGTATGCAATATAGCCGCCCTCGACCGGCGACAGCCCGGCATCGGGGTTGATGACGGGATCAGCCATGGACGAATCCGAGCATAAAAAGGTCTGCTTCTACCCGCTGAGTACAGGGGCCCTGCCTTGTTCCACCCCTGCGAACACTCTTCGCCGGGGGCACGGCTTACTGGCGGGGCTCACCGCCGGCATAGTGAGCCTGTGGGGATTGATGAGCCCGGTTGCGCAGCATCCGCATGACCGCCGCCCCTTGGGTGGAGGCAGATGCTTGTTACCGCTGGCTGTTCTTGACCGCGCCGGTGTTTTCCTTGTATGCTCCGGTGTTTTCCTTGTATGCTCCGGTGTTGGACCTGATCCCGCCGCTGCTGTTCTTGATCCCGCCGCTGCTGTTCTTGATCGTGCTGCTGTTCTTGAGCTGCTGGCTATTCAGTTTGAGTTGCGAGTTCGCGCCTGTGTGCGCGGCATCAAACTTACCCTGCGAGTTTGCGCCTTTGTGCTGATTGGCGCCGTATTTGAGCTGCGAGTTTGAGCCTTTGTGCGCGGCATCAAACTTACCCTGCGAGTTCGCGCCCTTGAGCTGCTGGTTATTCGTTTTGAGTTGCGAGTTTGCGCCTTTGTGCTGATTGGCGCCGTATTTGAGCTGCGAGTTTGAGCCTTTGTGCGCGGCCTGGCTGTTCTTGATCGGCTGGCTATTCGTTTTATGGGCTACATTGGCCTTCGGGAAATTGGATCTGTTCTCGGCAATCAAGTCCGTCGATGTCAGCAGCGGAGCTGCCGCAACGCCGGCCAGCAACATCCTCAGGAATTGACGCCGGTCGGGATCCACATGCGCCAGCGCCGCGTCAAGCGGCGAAGAGGAACCGTTTCCACTCATAAACGCCTCCCACGAAATTTCAAAATCAAAAGATGCCAATAAGGGTAGCACGGATTGGCTGCATAACGCCAAGATGAAAGAAATCCCGGTAGTGGGTCAGTTTGGATTTCCACAGGGGTAGAAAGGGAAAGACGCTAGACCTTTGGTGCGTCACGTCTGCCAACGATATAAACGACCAAGGCAATCAATAGACCACCCGCTAAAGCAAACCATCCCATCAAAGCCCCTTGAATGCCGTTGACTTTCAGGAAAGTGTAAATCGCAAACATCACTGTGAAGCAGGAGACGACCGCACCAACAATTTGAACAAACTTGCGATGGAATAAGTGCTCGACTTTTTCGAGGAGGGTAGTCTGTGCAGCGTCCAGCTTATCGGTCAGCTTCTTTGTCTCGTCTGTGATGGCGTTCTTTAGCAGCGAAACATCGGTGGAAACAACCTCAAATTTCCCATGGAGAACGGTCAACTCTTGACTGATGTAGTTGAAGGGAGGGCCGGCCTCTCGAAGTTGCTTTTGGGGATCGATCTTCTCGGTGGTCGAACTGACTATTCTTTTGGGCTGAATGGTGACGGGAATTGTCCGTGTGGACCGAACTATTCCCTCAGAGTTTTGATAGCGGTCATCAGGACGGTCTCCGTAGAGCACATCCGGTACTTCGTCATTTTCCAGAAGGAAGAATGTCAGCTTGAAAATTGGCTCGCAATAGCCAAGAATAAAGTCTCGAATTGAACTATTCCGCAGACCCCAATTCAGTGTCCCATGCCATCCCGAATCGACTTTAGTGGCAGACTGCATGATTCCTTCCCGCATCATAGTCGTTGTGGGTGTGATAAACGCCATAATGTTGCAGCCGGGAAAAATCTTGTGTATTGCATCGTTCCTGAAATCGAATCGTTCAAAGCTGGTGATCGTGACACTTTCGCCCGGAAGCACCTTTAGGAACATCTCGGGGCCAAGTTCCTTCTCTTCGTCTGTGGAATGAAAGAGGACGTGTTTCCCAAGTCGAATCTCAATTCCGTTAGGATTGATTCTCTTCGCGTCCGCATTGTGAATCACGGTTCCAAAGAGCCTCTGGATGTCCTTATCTGCGAGGATTCTTGCCATGGTGGGGAACTCCAAAGTTTGGCTAGCCATCGGGCACACTCCTATGCTACGCTTAATTTAAGCGTTGCCCGACGCGACACCTTAGAAGCACAAGTGACCCGCTGGCAGGCGGGTTTTCTTGTGTCTGCATACTACTCTCCGAGCGCCTTCCGCAGCAAATCCCTGTCTTTTGTGGACTTGGCCACGGTAGGCTCAGGCAGCAATGCCGTCAATTCTTCTACTGTCCAGATGTGATCTGCCAGCTCCGCCTCGATCACAGGGGTGACACGGAGCGTTTGATGAACCCGGCAGAAGTTGTAGTACATAAAGTACAGCGAGATGGCGGCGGCGTGGTTCTCAACCTCCTTTGAAAAAGCATCCGTCAGCCGGATGAACCGCCTAATGCTCATCCACATTTTCGGTAGTGTCTCAGTTTGAAGGGCGCCGGCTTCACAGGCTGCGGAAAAATGCCTGTGTCGTGTTCCCTGTCCCCTCTCTTCTGCTACACTCGCTGCAACTCGCCTCCATGCTCTTCAAAGCCCTCAGCGCGGCTGTCTACGGCATCGACGCCAACCTCATCGAAGTCGAGGTCGACTATAGCGGCGTGGCGACCGATCAGGATCACTTCCACACCGTGGGCCTGCCCGACGCCGCGGTGCGCGAGAGCCGCGACCGCGTCCGCGCCGCCATCAAGAACTCCGGCTACCTGATTCCGCCCACCTTCATCACCATCAACCTGGCGCCGGCCGACATGAAAAAGGAAGGCGCGGGCTTCGATCTGCCCATTGCCGTCGGCATTCTGGGCGCTTACGGCGCGCTGAAGGCCGACGACCTGAGCCGCTTCCTGCTGGTGGGCGAGCTGGGCCTGGACGGCGGCGTGCGCGCCGTGCCCGGCATGTTGCCCATCGCCATCCTGGCCCGCGAGAAAGGCATTCCCAACCTGATTCTGCCCGCCGCCAACGCCGCCGAGGCCGCCGTGGTGGAGGGCGTGAACGTTTATCCGGTCTCCTCGCTGCTGGATGTGCTGGAGCTGCTCAACAGCGCCGTTGTGGGCGTGATTCAGCGCGAGCCCTTTCATGTGGCCACCGAGGTATTGCTGAACGAGCTGCAACACTTCACCGTGGACTTCAAGGATGTGCGCGGGCAGCAGACGGCCAAGCGCGCCCTCGAGGTGGCCGCGGCCGGCAGCCACAACATTCTCATGATCGGGCCGCCCGGCTCGGGAAAAACCATGCTGGCCAAGCGCCTGCCCTCAATCCTCGCCCCGCTGACCTTCGAGGAGGCTCTCGAAACCACCAAGATTCACTCCGTGGCCGGCGTGCTCGACGCCGCACAGGGCCTCGTCACCCAGAGGCCCTTTCGCTCGCCCCACCACACCATCTCTGACGCCGGCCTGATCGGCGGCGGCATCATTCCCCGCCCCGGCGAGGTCTCGCTGGCCCACAACGGCCTCTTGTTTCTCGACGAGCTGCCGGAGTTTCCGCGCAACGTGCTCGAGGTCCTCCGTCAGCCCCTCGAAGACCATACCGTGACCATCGCGCGGGCCTCCATGTCGCTCAGCTTTCCGGCGCGCTTCATGCTCGCGGCCGCCATGAACCCCTGCCCCTGCGGCTTCTTCAATGACAAGTCGCGCGAGTGCATGTGCACGCCGCCCATGATCCAGCGCTACGTGGCCAAGATCTCCGGGCCGCTGCTGGACCGCATCGACATTCACATCGAGGTTCCGGCAGTCAAGTATAAGGAGTTGCGCGGCGTGGCGGCGGCCGAGGGCTCGGCCGAGATTCGCGTCCGGGTGCTGGCCGCCCGCGAGCGCCAGCGGCAGCGCTTCCGCAAGTTCGGCGAAAAAATCTACTCCAACGCGCAGATGACCACCCGCCAGATTCGCGCCTACTGCGAGCTGGGCGCCGACGCCGAGCGCCTCCTGGAGCGCGCCATGGCGCAGCAGGGCCTGACCGCCCGCGCCCACGACCGCATCCTCAAGGTAGCCCGTACCATCGCCGATCTGGAAGGCGCCGAGGGCCTGACCGTGGCCCATCTGGCTGAGGCCATTCAATATAGGACGCTGGATAGGAGTTATTGGGGTTGAAGAATCCGGGGCCCCCATCGCGCCTGCGTTTTTGGCGCGATGGGCTGGAGTTCCGCACCCTCGACCGCGGGTCTTGGACGTGACCAGGCAGGTTCCCCAGTGGCGGCGCGAGGGGGGTACCGGGCTGCGGGACTGCCGCCGGAGCCCAGAATCTTCCCCGGAATTATAGCTTTATCTAATTGATTTAAAAAGCTTTATTATCATCACTCCGAGCCTCGTCCCAGCGCGGCCGGGCAGCAAAGACCCCCAAAAAACTTATTGACTTAAAAGTCAACTCGGTATACATTCAGTAGTACTATCCATAAGAGCGGATTGCAGAGAGCAATCTTGCACAGTCTAGCTGTTGTCCCCCGCATCATATTTGAGCTGATGCTCATCCGTTGATGCCCCGGTGCGTTTCGACCTCCGCCGGGTATGGGAATGCAGGCACATGGATTCCCAAGGCGGTAATGTGGTTCGCGGATACGGCATAAGACTTGTTCCATGGTGTGTGAATATGCGTCAGGATTTTGAACTGAGGCACGGTTCGCGCGTCTATACCTTGGGAGTGGAAATTTGGGGCAGCCCTGGATAGTGTTGGCTTCCCTGTTGCACCGGCGGCGCCAAGCGAGTTCCGGCCGGGCAGGAAACCAAGGAAGGAGAGATTCGTCATGCGTTCTGATTTGGTATTTGCGGCACTTTCTCATGTGTCCAATCGCTACCAGCTCTGTCAACTGGCCAGCAAGGCAACACGCAAGCTGCACAAGCCCAATACACGGCTGCAAGACACGACCAATGAAGTCCTGTGCCGCTTTCAAACCGCCCATCCTGGATCGGCGGCGCCCGTAGCGGAGCCCGCGGCCCAGCCGGTTGAACGGCGCCGCGCCGCCTGAGTGCGTCTCCCCAGGGGTATAGTTGAATCAGGCAACGGTTTCAAGGCGGCTTCCTTTTGCGGGCGCGCTCTTTACCGGCCTTTCGATATTCCACTTGAATTCAGGAGATGCTTGCAGCACGGCGCGCGCCGGCAGCTTCTTGGAATTACCACCAATTCTTCCTATGGAGCGCTTTCCCCTCCCCTATCCCTCACACCCATCCCCCCTTATTGCAGGTGAACATGACCATCGCTGAACTCAAAGAGAAGAACATCACCGAACTGAGCCGCATCGCGCGCTCCCTGGAGATCCAGGGCACCAGCGGCCTTCGCAAACAGGATCTGATCTTCAAGATTCTTCAGGCCCAAAGCGAAAAGGAAGGCCACATCTTTGCCGAGGGCGTGCTGGAAATCCTGCCCGACGGCTACGGCTTCCTCCGCTCTCCCGACTACAACTATCTGCCCGGCCCCGACGACATCTACGTCTCCCCCTCGCAGATTCGCAAATTCGACCTGAAGACCGGCGACTCGATCAGCGGCAACGTGCGTCCGCCGCACGAGGGCGAGAAGTATTTCGCCCTGGTCAAGATCGAGGCCATCAACTTCGAGTCGCCCGAGGAGACGCGCAACAAGATTCTCTTCGACAACCTGACTCCTTTGTATCCTCAGGAGCGGATCAAGATGGAGACGGTCCGCGAGGGCATCAGCGGCCGCGTCATGGACCTGCTAACCCCGGTGGGCAGGGGCCAGCGCGGCCTGATCGTCGCTCCGCCCCGCACCGGCAAGACCATGCTCTTGCAGTCCATCGCCAACTCCATCTCCACCAACCACCCCGAGGTGGTGCTCATCGTCCTGCTGATCGACGAGCGTCCCGAGGAAGTGACGGACATGCAGCGCTCGGTGAAGGGCGAGGTCATCAGTTCCACCTTCGACGAGCCGGCGACCCGCCACGTGCAGGTGGCCGAGATGGTTATCGAAAAGGCCAAGCGGCTGGTGGAGCACAAGCGCGACGTGGTGATTCTGCTGGATTCGATCACCCGCCTGGCCCGCGCCTACAACACCATCGTGCCCCCCTCGGGCAAGGTGCTGTCGGGCGGCGTGGACTCCAACGCGCTGCAACGGCCCAAGCGCTTCTTCGGCGCGGCCCGCAACATCGAGGAGGGCGGTTCGCTGACCATTATCTCCACCGCGCTGATCGACACCGGCTCGCGCATGGACGAGGTCATCTTCGAGGAGTTCAAGGGCACCGGCAACATGGAAATCATCCTGGACCGCAAGCTGGTGGACAAGCGCGTCTTCCCGGCCATCGACATCCAGCGCTCCGGCACCCGCAAGGAAGAGTTGCTCATTCCCAAGGAGGACTTGCAACGCATCTTCATTCTGCGCCGGGTGCTGAACCCGCTGTCCCCGGTGGAGGCTATGGAGCTGTTGATCACCCGCCTGGAAAAGGTGCGCAACAACGCCGAGTTCCTGGCCAACATGAATCAGCTCTGAAGCGGACCGCACTCGGTCCGAAAGGCCGCTCCCGCGATCGAGCCCTTCGGCATGCGGGCGATATCGCCATTTGACCGATTGACGCCGTCCGGCCCCGGGAGTACACTTCCCTGCTGTTGGATTGTTGAAGCGATTCTGATGAGGGTTGATGCATGGAGTGCTTCTCCCCGGCAAAGATGCGCAGAGGTGAATCCAACAGAGACCACCATCAGAGGAAAATCATGTTTGATTCGAAGGGAAACACCAACCGGCGAAGCTTCGTCGGTATCAGTGCGGCGCTCGGCGCATGGCTGCTTGCGGGAAGGGCGGCGCGCGCGGTCGGCGCGCCGGCCGCGAATGAGACACTGCGCACGATCCACGCACTGCACACCACCCACGGCGACTTCTCCGATCGCCAGGTGAGTGAAGCCGATTTGGACGCGATCCTGGACGCCAGCGTGCGGGCGGCAAATGCATCGAACAACCAGAGCTACGCCATCGTGGTCTCGCGCGATGCCGACAAGGTCAAGAAGATCACCACCTACGGCGCGGGATGCATGTTGCTTTACTGCACCGACTACACCCGGCTGATCGACACCGCCCATCACATGGGCTACTCCTACTACGCTGACACCGCCGAGCACTTCGTCACCGCCAGCACCAACGCAATTCTGGCCGCGCAGACGGCGGTCATCGCCGCGCGATCGCTGGGCATCGACGCGCTGACCACCAACGGCATCCATCGCGGAGACATGGGGCGCCTGTGGGAGATTCTCGATCTGCCTCGCGAGTACTGCTTTCCGCTCATCGCCGTCGTGCTGGGCTACGCCCGCACCGTCCCGGCAGTGAAGCGCGGCCGGCTCGAGCGCCTGGGCGTTGTCTATCGCGAGAAGTACCGCCGCCTGAGCAAGGAGGAGCTCGACGAGCTGGTTCGCGCATACGACGATCCTGAGCGGCATCTTGGCTTGGTCGAAGACTGGAACAAGCAGGGATTCAAGCACTATCTCGACTGGTACTACAAGGTGTGGGCCGGGAGCAGCGCGCCCGCCTCGAGCGAAGGACAGATCCTCAAAGTGCTGCGGCTCACCGGGTACCTGAAAGGATAGAAGCGCGCCGCGGCGCCCGAAAGAGACGAAGAGAGCCGATCCCCTTCGCCGTCGCGCCCCGTCGGCTAAGGGCCTCGAGGCAAGATTTGCCGGGTGCCCCATCCTTGCCGCGTTTTTTGCGGCAAGGGTGGGATACTGCGACCCGCGACCCCGGCGCGTTGCCGGGAACCGGCTCAAGCCGCGCGATTGCAGAGCCGATGAACAGGAAGCTGCTTCCCGGATTTGCCGCTCGCTGGTAAGATTATGAAAGTCGTGGGGCTGTAGCTCAGCTGGGAGAGCGCCTCGTTCGCAACGAGGAGGCCAGCGGTTCGATCCCGCTCAGCTCCACCATACCCAACATCCAGCAACTTCCAAATACATCTACTATCAAAACTGTGGGAGCGGCTTTGCGCTCCCTCGGAATGGGGATTTGAAGCTTCCTGTGAGCGCCGGAGGAGACAACAATCCGGCGCGCGGCGAAGGAGCGCGAGATCGGATGAACCAGAAGGCCTTTGCGTCAAAGCTGTACTACGGTTCTTGCTGTTTCGTGCTCTTTTTTGTAGCCGCGGCAGCTTCCTTCAACGGCTATTACGACAAGTGGCGCTTTCGCGAGGCAGGCACAAGCGCATCGATGCAGGAAGCCAGTTTCGATGCAATGGTGGATGGCACAGCCGCGCGTCCGTTTGTGTACCGGCAACTGCTTCCGATGCTGGCGAACTGGATCGACCGGCGGGTTCCGGAGCAAACCAAAGACCGGCTCTTCGCAGCCAGGGACCCTCTCGGGGCGCCGCTTCGGGAACGCCTTTTCAGCTCGCCGGTTGCGCAAAACCGGGCCTACTTCCTGCGTTACTGGATCGTCTATGCCGCAGTATTCCTATTTGCATGGATTTCGGTCTATGCGATGTACCTGTTATGCAAGTCCGTGGGGTACGCCCCCGAAACGGCTGCTCTTTCCGCAATCATCATGGTTCTGCTCATGCCCTATTTCATGTCCGGGGGGGGTATCTTTACGATTATCCGGAGCTGGCGTTTTTTGCGCTGGCGGCGTGGATGGCGCTCAATTTCGATTGGTGGTGGATGATCCCGGTGGCGGCGCTGGCTGCCTGGAACAAGGAATCCTTCCTGCTATTCATCCCGGCGCTCTATCCGCTCCTGCGCCGGCGGAGTTCCTGGATCAATGCGTTGGCCGGGACTGGGGTCCTCGGATTGACCTGCGCCGCGGTCTATGGTGTGCTCCGGTCGCACTTTCAGCACAATCCCGGTGGAACCGTCGCGGTGCACCTCATAGAGCAAATTCGTACCATACCCCATCCGTCAAATATGTTTTCTCCGGAAACGACGTACGGCATGACCTTGATTCGGAGCTTCAATCCTCTGTCGCTGGCCTTGATCGCGTGGACGCTGTGGCGCGGATGGCGCTCTCTGCCGCGGGCGATTCAGCGTCACGCGCAGATTGCCGCGGCCGTCAATTTCCCGTTGTATTTCCTGTTTTGCAACCCTGGCGAATTGCGGGATTTTAGCCTTCTCTACATCACATTTCTCCTGCTGCTGGCGGCAAATCTGACCAAGTGGGCCGGCGGCCCTAAGACTGAAACCCAGCTATCGGGGTAGAACTGCCGTGCCGGGCGCAGGGATGGGATCCTGCCGTCGGGTTCTGATTCGCTCCGGGGCGACTGTATACTTGTGGGGTCCCGGACAATTCACTGGCCAACTTGTTGAGCTTCAATTGCCTTGATGGGCCGGCGTTTCCCGGCCATGAGCCGGCGATCCCCAGGACGAGGTGAGCGGTTGCCCCAAATCATCTCCAAGCCCATCTCCCAGCCGGAAACTCCCGTTGCGGCGCTTTGTCCGCTCTGCGTCGATCTGGACGGCACGCTGGTCAAGTCCGATACGCTCGTGGATTCCTTGTTGGTGCTTGCACGCACGCGCCCCGGACTGCTGTTGAAACTGCCCGGCCGTCTTCTGCGCGGCAAAGCGGCGTTCAAGGCATACCTCGCCGAATCCATCTCCCTCGATGTCGCGCACTTGCCTTACAACCACGAACTGCTCCGCTTTCTTCAGCAGGAGCAAGCCCGGGACCGCACAATCTTTCTGGTAACCGGCGCGGACGCGGCGCTGGCCAGCCGTGTTGCCGCCCATCTAGGCATCTTCAGCGGCGTATTGGGCTCCGACGGCGTCACCAACCTCACGGGAAACAAGAAGCTGAACAGCCTGCGCGGTTGCCTGGGCTCCGGCGCGTTCGACTACATTGGCAACGGCGCGCCCGATCTGCCCCTGCTGGCCCACGCCAACCTGGCCATGGTGGCCAATCCCAGCCTGTGGTTGCGGATCAGGCTCCGGCTGCGCGGCATACTGCCGGCCAAGGTTTTTTTAGAGCGCGGCCATTGGCTCAAGTCCCTGCTTCAGGCCGTCCGCGTGCACCAGTGGGCCAAGAACCTGCTCATCTTTGTGCCGCTGCTGCTCTCGCATGCCTTGAGCGCCGGCAAACTGCTTACGGCGCTGGCGGCTTTCTGTTGCTTCTCGCTCACCGCTTCTGCGGCCTACATTGTCAACGATCTGCTGGACATCGAGGCCGACCGCCGCCATCCTCGCAAGCGCCTGCGGCCCTTTGCCTCGGGCGATCTCCAGGCCTTGACCGGCATCGGCATCGCGGCGGCTTTTCTCGCTCTGGGACTTTTGGGCGGGCGTTTGCTTCCCGGCGGCTTTTTCGGCTGGCTGCTCGTCTACCTGGCCGTGACGCTGGCGTATACCGGGTATCTGAAGCGGATTCCGCTGGTGGATGTGCTGGTGCTCTCCGGCCTGTATATCCTGCGCCTGCTGGCGGGCGCCGCCGCAACCCAGACGTCTATCTCCCACTGGCTGGCCGGATTCTCCATGTTCCTCTTTCTTTCCCTGGCCATCGTCAAGCGCTTTGCGGAGCTGGAGAACCTGCGCGCCAGCAGTTCCACGCCGGCCTACGGGCGCGGCTATTTGCTCGCGGATTTGGCGCAGTTGCGCAGCTTCGGCACCGCCAGCGCCTATGCCGCCGTGGTGGTTTTCGCCATCTATATCAGCGGACTTGACGTCATGAAGCTCTACCGCCAGCCGGGCCGCCTGTGGCTGATTGTGCCGCTGATGATTCTCTGGCTCAACCGGGTCTGGCTGCTGGCCTCGCGCGGCGAACTCGACGAGGACCCCGTCGCCTTTGCGCTCACCGACCGCATGAGCCAGCTGATCGGCGTGGCCGTGGTCGTCATCGCCTGGCTCGCGCTCTAGAGCTTGTTGCATAGCCATTTTCCGTCATCGTAAACCATTGATTCTAAACGGACAGAATAGACGATACGTGTTTATGCGACAAGTTCTACTGTCCATATATACTCAGCAATGCCGCTTCCATCGCGGGCGTAACGCGCAGCGTCTCGTGAACTCCACAAAAATTGCAGAACGCAAGCCACAAAAATGATTCGCAGCCTCCAGATTCTCACATTTCTTTGAAAATGCGTTAGTTAGCCGCGTCATGCGGCGCATCCATTAGAGTGGAAGCATGTTTGCGAGGCGCATATCCATCCAGCGGATCGATGCCTCCGGCGGTCGGCACCCATGCCCCATCGGTTGGATTGACAACTTCGCCATGCGCAACTTCACCAACGACGCGGTCTTCGACGACACGCTGCCCGCCGGCGACGGAGTGCTCGAAGCCGGCAGCCGCGTTCCGCTCGATCGCCTTCAGCCGGCCATGGAAGACTGGTTTCGCCGCAAAGGCTACCTCAAGGCCGGCGAGCGCCTGGAGGTGCTGGAGATCGACGGGTCGAAGCCCTGAGAGCTGGCCGTTGGGCGGCCGCCTGTAACCGGAAATCGTCGTTGTGCCAAAGGTGAAACTCGGCCTCGCGGCGGGCTTTCAGGCCGGCGTTCTCTATGGCGCCCGCATGGTCCCAGCACAGCAATTGCTCGGCGGCCGCGTCATACCGTCCGATGTTCAGCTCGCGCAGCAGAGTGGATGCCGCGAGCCTTGCCGAACCCAGGTTGAAACAGAAGTCCACCAGCGCGTCGAACTGGCCCTGCGCCAGGGCAACTTTGACCAGGCGCTGGACGGCCTGCCCGGCTGCGCGCACGTCGCCGGCCAGCAGCTCCGTCCCCTGCGCCTCGTCAATGCCGCCGGGAAAGGACTCCGAGGCCAGAATCCGGTGGCCATAGCCGATGGTCGGAAATCCCGCCACGTCCGTATACGTCTGATTGCGAAAACCTTCCGACCGCTTAAGCAGATCCAGTCCCGCCGCGCTCAGTTCCATCGCTCCCCCGCTCATGGCCGTAGATGGCCCCTAAGCCTGACACTAGCAGGATGTGGAAAATAATCTGCAAAACCGGCCCAGGTATCCAATTTTGCACTATTCCTGGTGCAAATCGCAAGTCGCACAGCATGAACCACTTATGGGCAAATTCCCGAAAAACCGCCCATTTCCACTTCCAGGAAATACCTGTGTATCTCTTGTATTGGGTGGGCGAAAGGGGGTCGATTTAGTAAAATAGGCAGATGGTCATAAAAAGGAAATCACGCAACACGAGCTTGAAAACCCCGCTGAGGATTTGCCTGCTGGCGGGAGCTTCTTCGGTTGCTCTGGCCGCTGTGGTGGTGACGATTTCCACGCGGACCGTGCATGCGGATGCGGTGCTTCCCCGGCCCGCCGCGACCACGCCCCACACGCCTCCGTTCGCCAGCGCGCCCCCGGCGGCTCTGCTTGCGACCCCCAAGCCCGCCCCCAGGCCCGCCCCCAGGACCGCCAGGGAACGGGAGGCCGATATCCTCCACGGCCTCGCCTCCTGGTATGGCGGGGTCTTCAACGGGCGCAAGACGGCCAGCGGCGAGAAGTTCGACATGTACGCCATGACGGCCTGCCATCCCACGCTGCCCTTCGGCACCGTGGTGCGGGTCCACAACCGCGACAACAAACGGTCGGTCGTGGTCCGCATCACCGACCGCGGCTATCTGTATAAAGGGCGGATCATCGACCTTTCCTATGGAGCAGCCCAGGAGCTGGCCATGACCAAGGCGGGCCTTGCCAGGGTAGATCTGGAAGTCATCTCCCTCGGCC
>JBKQRH010000041.1:0-14043 GCA_052326045.1 Occallatibacter sp.
GGGTAGAGGGCAATGCCGACACTGGCCGAACCATGCAGGACAAACTCCTCTATGACAAAGGGCTCGTCGAAGCTGTGTTCGAGCCGATGGGCGATCTCCTCGGCTTCGGCGCGGTCATGCACCACCGCGACCAGGGCGGCAAACTCGTCGCCGCCCAGCCGCGCCAGCATGTCGTGGGCCCGGAGCTGCCGCTTCATGCGCAGCGCCACTTCCTGTAGATACAGGTCGCCGACCTGGTGCCCACAAAGGTCATTCACCTGCTTGAACTCGTCGAGGTCGATGTAGATCAGGCCGAAGACGCCGGCCATTTGGCGTGCCTCGGCAATGCGCGCGTCCAGATGCTTGTCCAGGGAGAAGCGGTTGTGGATGTCGGTGAGCAGGTCGAACTCCGAACGGCGGCGCAGGTCGGAGTACAGCCTGCGGGTCTCGATGGCCAGAGTGGCCAGGCGAGCACCCACGGAGAGCGCCTCCGGCTCGCTGTCATGGGGCGGAGTGAGGGGATCGAGTCCGGCAAAGAGGGTTCCCAGAGTGGAACCAGAGCGGCCGGCAATCTTCATGCGGATGACGCGCAACGCGCCCGCTTCGGGCGGGCACGCTCCCAAGATTGCTCCATCGGCGGTTGCGCACCAGCAGGGAGCGCCCTCCAACCCGGAGGAGACCATCTCCAAAATCTCCTCGATAATCTCGGCGAGGGGCCGCGATCCGTTGATGTCTTCGAGGATGCGGCTGCGCTTCCGCTCGAGGGCGGCCTCGGCCTCAATGCGGGCGGCCAGGGCGGCGGTCTGCCGGCGTACCTTATGCTCCAGTGCCCATCCCCTGGCGATCACGACGAAGACGACGATCAGCAGCAGCCCGAGAACCAGAAGGAGGTTGCGCGTGTTGATCAGAGAGGGCCGGGCGACGATGACGATATCGTCATAGCTGCGCAACAGAATATTGAAGGGCACATGCGCGGTGAAGGCGTTGGAGTATTCCAGGACGCAGATGCCGGTTACACGAACGTTGGAGCCCAGAGGAATCACCCTGGTGGACGGACTCGGATTATCCGGATGGCGGTATATGGCGGAGAAGAGCTTGCCATCAGCCTCCAGAACCAGCTCATCCAGTGAAGCCTCCCGCACCTCGGTTTCAACCCGGCCTTCAATCGAAACCAGATCGTCGTGATGGCCGGGCGAGTCATATCCTCTGGGTGACATGGTCTCCCAGGTTGCCGCCAGCGGTGTAACCGGTGCGGGTATGAGAGTATCCCTCACCTCGCCATGCTCCAGGTTGAGAAAGCCGTCATGATTATCCGGGAAGCCGGTTGCATCCGCGGCGTCGCCCACCCGCAGAGGGTTGTGAGTCTGGGTTGCGATCCATATGCTCTTGGCGCCATCCTGCAACACAACGGCTGAACCGGGCAGGTAATAGGTGATGGTTCCATGAATCCGGACCCTGGAAGTGGAATCGCTTCCATGAAGAGTCGTGATCACCCGATCCATCGGGGTGACGGGAAGAGCCCATGGACTGGAGTCAGCGCGCTTGATGATCCTTACATCGGAAAGCGATTGAACGTGTATCAATATCCCTGTCTGATGCATCTTGCTGTCGAATTCTTCCGAGGCGATGCCAGTGAGTTCCACTTCAGCATCCAGCAGGCCTTCTACAACGCCGAGATCGTCGCTGTCCACATTTGCGTTAAAATAGCCTCCCTCCATGAGCAACTGCAGGCGCATGAAGTGCACCGGCGCTACCAGGCTTAGTGATAGGTCCGCTGTGCGGATCACGGCGCGCACGGTCACCAGCTTGCAGTCGGTCTCCGCACGGATCATCTGATCGAAACTGGCCGGCACCGCTTTCGGCAAGGCGACGCGGCCCAGCAATGTGACGCTGTCAGCAATCACAATGGGATTGAAGCTTTTCTGCGTTTTTCCTTGCACCAGCACGCGGTCGCCGGGGACCAGTTTGAGATCGTTTGGATAGGCAATATAAATGGCCGCGTCGCCATCCTGCACAAATAATGTTTTTTCATAACCGCGGTAGTAGGTAACCGTGGCCTCGAAGGCGACGGGCAGCCCCTTGTCGGCCTCGGCATTGCTGAGGGCATGAATGGCGCTCAGGGTGGTGAGGGGGGCGGGCGGCGCTGCCCAGCCAGCCGAGGCCCAACCGAGGATGATCGCGAAAGCGGGGATCAACCTCTTCATCGAGAAAAACCGGTGGTATATGCGCTGTTTCATTCGGTCCCCGGCAACTCCCGCCAGCAGGACTCAACCTATCAGTCACTCCAGCATGAAAAACCATTCGGGCGCCTGCGGGCAAGCGGAATCCACCCGAATTCGTGTATATCAATCTTACTCTCATGTAAATCTGGTTTAATGATCCTTTTGGGGCAGATAGCGGCATCTTGTTGGCCATGGATTGCCGGTGGACTCCGATCCGGCCGGTTTTTGCGGCCACAGGTGTGTCAGAGCGAAACCAGGGTTACTATGTCCTGTTAAGTCTTGAGCAGGGTCGCCGCTTCCTCCACCTTAGCGACGAAGACCTGTCGCCGGGGACCCCGGTCTGATGGTCGCGTCGACTTGAGCGCCGCGGTTTCGGGATACACATTCCCTGGTTCCGCTATAGCGCGGCGTGGATGCTGGCCAGAGCACGCCGCAGGGAGTTGTTTGAATGTCGAATGCCTCTGAAGTTTCCACTGCCGCCTCATCGTTTTCGCACGGCGGCACACAGGCGCTGCCCACGCGCCGCATTCGGGTGATTGGCGTTCCGCTGGACATGGGCGCCAGCCGCCGCGGGGTGGACATGGGGCCCTCGGCGATGCGGGTGGCCGGACTGGAGGCGCGGCTGGAAGCGCTGGGCCACCAGGTGACCGACGGAGGCAACATCCGCGTGGAGATTGCCGAAACCCGAACGTCGGGCAACAAGAGAGCGCACTACCTGACGGAGATTGCTGAAACCTGCACGCGCACCGCCGAGGCCGTGGTGAAGACGCTGGAAGAGGGGATGACGCCGCTGATGCTGGGCGGGGACCACTCGCTGGCGGCGGGTTCAGTGTCGGGGGTGGCTGAGTTTTACCGGCGGAGGGGGGAGAAGATAGGCGTGATCTGGATCGATGCGCACACGGACATCAACACGCCGGAGACCTCGCCATCGGGGAATGTGCATGGGATGCCGCTGGCCGCGCTGCTGGGGCTGGGGCCGGAGCCGCTGGGGAGCATTTTCGGCTATTCGCCCAAGATGGCGGCGGAGAACACGGTGCTGATCGGGGTGCGGGATATCGACGCCGGCGAGCGGGAGAACATTCGGCGCGCCGGGTTGGCCGAGGTGTACACCATGCGGGATATCGACGAGCGGGGCATGCGGGCGGTGATGGAAGAGGCGCTGCGGGCGGCGGGGCGCGGGACGGCCGGGTATCATGTGTCGCTGGACATGGACTGGATCGACCCGGAGGACGCGCCAGGAGTGGGGACGCCGGTGCGCGGGGGCGCGACCTACCGGGAGGCGCACCTGGCGATGGAGATTCTGGCGGATCACGGGGGGCTGCTCAGCTTTGAGATCGTCGAGGTGAACCCGGTGATCGACGAGCATAACCGGACGGCGGATTTGGCGGTGGAGCTGGCCTGCTCGGCATTTGGGAAGAAGATACTGTGAAGGCAGCATTCGCCCTTCAGGCGATCGGCTTTCAACAACCGTTCTTTCTCCAAACTACTGGCTTTCAACTGGCAGCCGTTTAGGTTTCACTGTTTGAAGAAGAGCCGCACCGCCATATACAGCGGCTGCTATGAGCAACAATGCCTTCATTCCTACGATAAAAGAAAGGTTCTGCGCCAAGCCTCCAGCGACTGCGCCAAGCATATTCGCGCCGAAGGCGCTGCTTCGTCCTGCGAAGCGACGGAAGCTCTCGGTGAAGATGACTCCAGCAAAGAAGAAAGGCACGCAGTAAGTAACGCAGATCAAAACGCCCACCTGTGTTCCCGAACCCGGCACCCGGGTCCAGGGTATTCCATAATTAGCTACAAGCGTCACGCATAGAAGGGCGTAGTAGATGCCCAGGTTTCCCGGGCGCCGAAGTTCCACATAAACATTCGATAAGAGCAGAACCGTGAGAATGCCAGTTAATGCGATGCAGTTCACCAGCCACGTTGTACCGAAATATAAAGCGAGGCGACTGACCAGTTGGGT
The DNA here is from genome assembly GCA_052326045.1 of Occallatibacter sp. Classification (GTDB taxonomy): domain Bacteria; phylum Acidobacteriota; class Terriglobia; order Terriglobales; family Acidobacteriaceae; genus Telmatobacter. The sequence continues at coordinate 4,162 of JBKQRH010000041.1, forward strand.
CTCCATCAGCAGAAATCCCGCCCCCAACAGAAAGAACTGCCATGTGCTGCGTTTTTTCGGCGTGAAGAATGGCCCAACCATATAGAACGTTATAATCAGTATGACCGCGGAGACCGAGTAATAGGCCCGAGGGATGGAATGTCCGTGGTGATAAACGTAGGGCCAGTCATCCGTGGTTGGCGGCGGGGTATTGTCAACAGTAAGCGGGAAAGCAGGCGGGTGAGAGCTCAGGAACATCGACTCTTGTGTGCCGAGGCTCTTTTCCCACGGATAAGAAGAATCGGATTCGATAAAGACGGTCGCTCTCCACAGGTCCCCAACTTTATCAGAGTAGTAAGTTAGAGGCGGGCGGGGAAACATGCGGCTCAACATCGCGTAGAACCGCTGTCCGATCCAGGTCCAGGGTTGCCTTACTTCAAATTTCAGAACCAGTATCCCGTCCGGATTCAGCAATTGCCTGGCGTCGCGAAACGACTCTTCGGTATACACATAATTATCCACGCGCATATTGCTATAACCGGAGAACTCAGTGTGTGAGTCGAGCAGCCCGAAGATAATGACGTCATATTTATCATGGCAGTTGCGCATATAGTTTCGCGCGTCGTTAGTGATTAAATGAACTTTTGGAGAGGCATAAGGCTGTTCAGGGTGGAGGCGCGCGCCCAAGGTAGAAATCAGCGGATCAATCTCCACCGCATCGACTCGGGAGGCCCCATGCCGCAACGCGGCGGCAACATCATTGCCGGCTCCGGAACCGACCACTAAAACACGATTTACACTCCTGGCAAATTGGAAGGGGCTGTCATAAGAACTGTTTTGATAGGTGCTCGCCAGTTGCGGATTCCTGGCCAAAAACCCGGGGCTCATATTGGCAATCGACATGTAGCCCTCATTGTTCACGTCGAGTTGGTATTGCCGATCGCCATGGTCTGTTACGGAAATCTTCTGATACTGGGACCAGTGGACCGAGTTGCCGCCTGCGGGTTTCAGAGCCAGTAAAGCGATCGCCAACAGGGCACAGGCAACGAGACCGGAGCGCAAGGAAAAGGGCTGTGCCAATAGAATGAGGACGAAGGCTACGATAAACCAGTACGACGGAGGAAGCCAAAAAAAGGCGAGGATGGCAAGAAGCCAGATCCCCACTAAGCTGCCCAGCAGATTGACAGAATATGCCGCCACGGTGTTGGGCGCAGCCTCAAGGTAATGTCCAACCCAGCGGCCCAAAGGGATCATGGCAATAGCTATGAGCATCAGGAACCCGGCAACTACCAGGAGCGAAATCGCCAAAAGCTGGTAATAGTCGGGTCGAGAGAGCTGAAGCGCAATGCCCCAGAGCGCAGCATCGGGCGTGAATGAAAGAACGGAGGACATGACCCGCAGGAGGTAGCGCCAAGGCTGGAACGGCAGGCTGACAGCGACCACCAATGTGGTTGTAGCTGCCAGAGAGGGCAATAAGCTGCCGCGCTTCCTGGAACTGAAGCAGCCAACGCCGAAGCCCAGAAAGCTCACCATAAGCGACAGGTTCTGAAAGAAGGCGAAGATTTTCACCTCGGTACCGAGCCAGCGAATCAGAACGATTTCCAAATAGAGGGCTGCAGAGCTGACCAGCAGTAGATGCCACATGGATGATGATTGCGCCGACGCGCGCGCTGCCCGGGTAGGCTCCGAGGATGTCTTTAATGTCACTGTGGTCCTTCCTTGACTGACCGAAAGCCACACGGGTCGCCGGGTAGCGATTTGCGTTAACCTTCTGTGTATCAGGAAGCACCTTGATACCACGCGTCACACCATACGGTCAAGGCCGATTGCGCATGAGATGCCGGAGTTTGAAGGATTGCAAGGGGTCCATCTATGCTCGAGGCGCCCGGCCGCAATCCTTTCGAAATTGAGGCGCCACGGCAATGAGAGGGTCGCGTTGTACCGATCCGATTTCGCCGAACCCAATGCAGATGGATAGCCAGCCGGCTCGATTCCGCAAACTACAATTAAGGAGAAATGGCGAAAAAACTACGGGTTGGAATCATTTTTGGCGGACGGAGCGGCGAGCACGAGGTTTCGCTGCTGTCGGCGGCTTCTGTTTTGCAGGCGATCGATCGCGAAAAGTTCGATGTGACGCCGATCGGGATTACCAAGGACGGCCATTGGCTGGCGGCCGGGGATGCGCACAACCTGCTGGAGGGAAACGAGAGCGCGGTGGTGCGGCGGCTGCGCGCCGGCGATCCCGAGGCCACGCCCGGCGCCAAGCTGCTGCACGAAGGGATTCCCACGCTGCTGGCGCCGGAGCCGGTTGAGACCAGCGCCGAGTTGACGGTGGGCAGCGTTCGGCCGGCGGCTGCGAATCTGGACGTGGTTTTTCCGGTGCTGCACGGGACTTTTGGCGAGGATGGGACGATCCAGGGGCTGTTTGAGCTGGCGGGGATCGCGTATGTGGGTTCGGGCGTGCTGGGCTCGGCGGCGGGGATGGATAAGGACGTGATGAAGCGGCTGTTTGCCGAGGCGCGGCTGCCGATTGTGAAGCACGTTACGGTGCTGCGCGCGGAGTGGGAGAAGGCGCCGCGCAAGGCCGTTGCGCAGGTGGAGGCGGCGCTCAAGTATCCAGTGTTTGTGAAGCCGGCGAATCTGGGCTCGTCGGTGGGCATCAGCAAAGTTCACGACCGGAAGGAGTTGGGGCCGGCGCTGACGCTGGCCGCCAAGTATGACCGCAAGCTGATTGTGGAGCAGGGGGTGGGCGGCAAGATCCGCCGCGGCGGACAGGCGGCCAAGGCTCGCGAACTGGAGGTTGCGGTGCTGGGCAACGATGACCCCAGGGCCAGCGTGGTGGGCGAGATCGTTCCCGGCAAGGAGTTTTACGACTACGAGGCGAAATATCTTTCCGAGGGGTCGGTGGCGGTGATTCCGGCCAAGCTGGGCAGGGCGGAGACGAAGCAGATAAGAGAGATGGCGGTGGCGGCCTTCCGCGCCTGCGACCTCTCAGGCCTCGCGCGGGTGGACTTTCTGATGGAGCCGGATGGCAAGCGGCGCATCTTTGTGAACGAGGTGAACACGCTGCCGGGGTTTACGCAGATCAGCATGTATCCCAAGCTGTGGGAGGCCACCGGACTGCCCTACACGGAGCTCATCACGCGGCTGATCGAACTGGCTCTGGAACGGCAGGAAGAGAAGAAAAGGACGACGTACAGCAGAGAACAGTGAACAGTGGTCAGTTTCCGCCTACAGGGAACTGTTCGCCAGCCGCCGGTGTCTAAAGAGAGAGTGTGTGGAGCGATAATGGTCTCGGCTGCTCAGGTTACTGACCACTGATCACTGTCCACTGAAAGGAACTGCTCCATGACCTTGCTCGACGCTCCTGTGTTTGATGAAGTCCGCGACCGGCGGCGCCAGATGATTCTGAAGGCGGCCGCGGGGCTGCTTGTGGCGCTGTTTGTGGGTTGGTGGCTGGCGGCCGGGATGCCAGTGGACTGGCCGTGGAACTGGAACAACCATCTGCGGGGGCGGTTGACGATCAACAGATTTCTCAGGGCCGTGGAAAAGAACGACCTGCCCAAGGCCTACGGCATCTGGAATCACGATCCGAACTGGCAGCAGCATCAGGCACAGGATAGCGCTTACCCGTTTTCGCGGTTCCAGGCCGACTGGAGCTCAACCAGCCCGGACAACGAGTACGGCGCCATTCAGAGCCACCAGATTGTGGCGGCGCGCATGTACGGCAATGTGCTGCTGGCGGCTGTACTGATCAACGGGCGGAAAAGCAAAGCGCTCAACCTGGACTACGATCCCAAGACACATACGCTGAACTTTTCGCCGCCGGGGGTGGAGCTGTACCTGGGACCGTAGGAGGCGCGGCAGGTCAGCAAGTCAGCGGGATTATCGGCGCGATTCAGATTTGTGGGCTCCATTCTCTTCGCGGAAAGGCGATGAGGATGGAGCTTTTGCACTTCAGGTGGCGGATTCGGGGGCTGCCAGGGCTGCAAGCGTGGCTTCAAGGCTGGCGGGGTCTTCGACATTCAGGGATTTTTGGGCAGGGTCGATCTGTTTAAGCAGACCGCAGAGGACTTTGCCGGGGCCGACTTCGATGAACAGGTTGGCTCCCGCGGCCACGAGCGAGTGCATGCAGTCTGCCCAGCGGACTGCGCCGGTAACCTGGCGGATGAGGGCGTCGCGGACCTCGTTGGCGGTTGTGACCAGGCCGCCGGTGACGTTGGCGGCGACGGGGATGCCAGGGTCGGCCAGCGTGAGAGCGCCGAGCACACGCGCAACTTCCTCCTGGGCAGGCTGCATCAGGGCGCAGTGGAAGGGCGCGCTGACAGGGAGCAGGACGGCGCGGCGGGCGCCTTTTGCCTTGGCCAGAGCCGAGGCTTTTTCAACGGCCGCCAGGGCGCCGGAGATGACCGTCTGGGTAGGTGAGTTGAGGTTGGCGGCAGCCACGGTAAGGCCAGTTTCGCCCTCGGCTTCACGGCAGGCTTCGGCTACCTGGGCGGGGTCCAAAGAGAGGACGGCGGCCATGGCGCCCTGCCCCGGCGGGACGGCCAACTGCATGGCCCGGCCACGGGCTTTGACGGCACGCACGGCATCGTGAAAGCTGAAGGTTCCGGCGGCCACGTGAGCCGACCACTCGCCCAGCGAATGGCCAGCGGCAAGGGCCGGCTCGACGCCGTGCTGGGCCAGCACGCGCCAGGCAGCGACGCTGACAGTGAGAATGGCCGGCTGGGTGTTTTCAGTGAGGCGGAGGTCTTCTTCCGGCCCCTCGAAGATGAGTTTGGAGAGCGGGAAGCCGAGGGCCTCGTCGGCCTCGGCAAAGGTCTGGGCGGCGATGGGGAAACGAGCCCCGAGTTCGCGGCCCATGCCAACGGCCTGCGAACCCTGCCCCGGAAAGAGGAAAGCGGTTTTGGTGGACATTTCAAAGAGATTTTATCGGAAGCGGGCGGGAGGGTGCGGCGTGGGCTTTTTCCGGAGTCAGTTCCAGTGCTTTTTGTCGCCGGGGTCGTCGTCGATCTGCTTGCCGCTGCCATCGAAGCGGACGATGCGGCCCTGGCGGCGCATGTAGACCTCGAATTTGCGGGCGGCGCGGCGGCGCTTCCAGCGGTAGTAGCGATTGCGCAGCGCGTACCAGCGCTCACTGAAGACGAAGGAGACTCCTCGGCGCGGGGCCAGACGAATGTAGAGCAGGCCAGCCAGCGCTCCGCCCAACTGGGCGAAGGCGTACATGCGCTGCTGGCCGAAGAGCATGGCGATGGAGATGAGGGCGTAGACGGCGACCAGGTAACGGGCCTTGATGCCGATGGGCAGGGGAAAAAGCATAAACTGCATGTCGCCGTAGAGCGCGCCTATGGCCGCCAGCAGGCCGAAGATGCCGCCAAAGCAGCCGTAGAGGGAAATCTCTGGAAGCGAATAGCCGAGGGTGGGGCCGGCGGCATAGATGGCGGTTGCAGCGGCGGCGGCGCCGAGGACGGAAACGGCGTAGAGGCTGGTGACCCAAGTGGATGTGTGGAGGTTCTCAAGAAAGCCGGCCAGGAACCAGAGGGAGAGCAGCTCGAACAGGGTTCCCAAGATGCCCACATGGATGAAGCTGTAGGTGAGTGGCTGCCAGAGGGAGCCGTGCAGGAAGGCGCGGGGTATGAAGCCGAAGAGGGCAGTGAACGGGATCGCCGGTTGAGGCAAGGCCAACTGGGCCAGGAGCAAGGCAAAGTAGGCGGCCAGGTTGAGGAGAATCAGGCGGCGGGTGGCGCCGCGGAATTCGGGGAAGGCAAACGGAGTGGCGCCAAATCTGGGCATCGTAGAGAACAGGGTAAACGGTGGAGCAGGCGGGTGTCATGGGGTTGGCTGCGCGCGGGAAGGCGCTGCGCCCGGCCATTGCGGATTCCAGAGCAGTTCCGTTATGGAACCGCCCTCAGCCTGCAAAGCACCGCCGATGGGCGTAAATTCATAGCATATTCTCCGCTGATGGGAGTTTCGGTTGCGGTTCTGATCCGCGCCTCTTGACCTGAGGCCGGGTTCTCCCTAAAGATAGCGATGTTGCACCGCAAGGTACCGTCATCCTGCAACCCCAAACGCTTTGGAAAGAGAGGAGGCTGCCGTGCCCAACTGCCCTGAATGCGAGAATGTACTTGACATCGAATTAGACGAAGTGGAAGAAGGCGATGTGGTCACCTGTGAGGAGTGCGGGGCGGAGTACGAGGTGGTCGGCGTAGAACCGCTGGAGTTGGCGCGGGTGGACGACGATCTGGATGAGGACGACGATCTGCTTGCAGAGGACGAGGAGGAAGAGTGAGGCTGAACCGCACGAGTTTGCTTGCGGGTGTGGCGTTTGCCGCGCTGGCGGCAGGGGTGGTTCCCGGGGGGCCGCGAGGAGGCCCGATTCGATTTGGTTTTGGGCCGGCGGTGGCGCAGGCCCAGAATTTGGGCCAGCGCGTGGTGTCGGGGTACGTAGTGGACACGAATTCCAAACCGGTGGGCGGCGCCACAGTCTTTCTCAGGGACCTGAAGACCAAGTCCATCCGAAGCTATACCTCGGCCGCCGACGGCAAATTCCGCTTTACGCAGGTGGATATGGCGGAAGACCATGAGCTTTGGGCGGAAAAGGACGGGAAGAAGAGCGCGACGAAGACCGTCAGCTCGTGGGACACACGCACGGATTTCGTGTGCGAGCTGAAATTGAAGTGAGATGAAGCCGGGCGGCGCTATTCCTGTTTGAGAATTACATCGCCGTTGATGGTGTTGATCTCCACATGATTCTGACCACTGCCGACGCGGCCTTCAGCGTAAATGTACTTGCGCGGGGTGCCCTGTGACGTGTCCCAGTCAGCGCTTTGACGATGAGTGAGGCCAAGGTGTTCGATGATGTCGAAGGGCTCGTCCGCGTTCCGAGTGTAGGCAAGCTTAATCCTAATATCCATCGGGAAGTCTTTGGGCACGATCAGCCTGATCGTGCCTGAATTCGAAGTCAGATGAACATCGCGCTGGGCCGAGGAAGAGCCAACCAGGTGAGCTGTGATGTCCCCGGCCATGGTGGTCGCCTGGACGGAGCCGTTTGCGTCTTTGACGGTGATATTGCCGCCCATCGTGGTTGCGTCGACAGAAGCTTCGGCGTGGTCAATCGTGATATTGCCGCCCATTGTTTTGAGATGCGCGTACGAAGACACGCTGCCCAGATGGATGTCGCCGCCCATGGTGGTGAGAGTGGCTCCACGCGGCGCCTTCGCAACATCGATCCCGCCACCCATCTTGCTGATGTTGAGCGCGCCGGAATCCGCGCGAGCTTCTTGCGCCTGTGAATACGACCCGGAGTCCTTGCAACCCGAGGTGAAGGCCACGAACGCACCCACCAGAAGAATCAATGACATTGTGCTTGCTTTGTGCATCATAATCACGTAGTTCTCCTTGAGGGAATCTTACGGAACGCCGCCTCGACAAGTTCCATTCATTGAGAAATTCGCATGTGTGATCTTCCGGCGCTTCATTCCTCCAGCTTTCTTGTAACAAGTTCGTTCAGCAGGGCCGGGTTGGCCTGGCCTTTGGAGGCCTTCATCACCTGGCCGACGAAGAATCCGGCGAGGGTCCTTTTGCCGGCGCGGTACTGCTCCACCTGTTTGGGGTTGGCGGCGATGACCTGATCGATGAGGGCTTCGAGGGCCGAGGCGTCGGTAATCTGCCGGGGCTTCTCGCGGTCGTAGACGGCGGGAAAGTCTTCGCCCTTCTCAAAACACACATCGAAAAGCTGCTTGAGCTGCCTGGAACTGATCTTGCCCTCGTCGAGCAGGTCGGCGGCCAGGACGATGCCGGCCATGGAGACGGGGGAGTGCTCCTGTTCGAGTCCGAGAGCCTTGAGGCGGCCGCCTACCTCGCTGAGCAGGACGTTGGCTACGCGGCGGGGGTTGCGGGCGGTTCTGGCGGCGGCTTCAAAGCGGTCGGCGAAGGCCCGCTCGGCGGTCAGCGTGAAGGCGTCCTGCGTGGTCAGCTCGTATTCGGCGACCATGCGGGCGCGGCGCGCCTCGGGCAGCTCGGGAAGCTTTTTTTTCGTTTCGGACAAGAGTTGGGGCGAAACGATCAACGGCGGCAGATCGGGCTCGGGAAAGTAGCGGTAGTCGTGAGCCTGCTCCTTGGAGCGCATGGAGTATGTGCGGCCTTCGGCGGCGTTCCACAGCCGGGTTTCCTGGAGGACGCGGCCGCCGGATTCGAGGACCTCGATCTGGCGCTCGATCTCGTACTCCAGAGCGGCGCGGATGAAGCGGAAGCTGTTGACGTTCTTGATTTCGGCCTTGGTGCCGAAGCGCTCCGCGCCTTTGAGACGGACGCTGACGTTGGCGTCGCAGCGCAGCGAACCCTCTTCCATATTGCAGTCGGAGACGCCGCAGTAGAGCAGGATCTCCTTGAGGCGGGTGAGGTACTCGAAGGCCTCTTCGGGGGTGCGAATGTCGGGCTCGGAGACGATCTCGGCCAGCGGCGTGCCGCAGCGGTTGAGGTCGAGATAGGTGCGGGTGGTGGAGTCCGAAAAGCCGTCGTGGAGGCTCTTGCCGGCGTCCTCTTCCAGGTGCAGGCGGGTGATGCCGATGCGCTTCGTTGTGCCGTCCGCGGTAGGCACCTCGATCCACCCGTGCTCGGCGATGGGCTTGTCGAACTGCGAGATCTGGTAGCCCTTGGGGAGGTCGGGATAGAAGTAGTTTTTGCGGGCGAAGATGGAGCGCTCGCACACCTGGCAGTTGATGGCCAGGGCGGCGAGTATGGCGAATTCGACGGCTTTGGCGTTGAGCACCGGGAGCGCTCCGGGCAAGCCCAGGCAAACAGGGCACACGTTGGTGTTGGGGGCCGAGCCGAAATGATTGGCGCAACCGCAGAAGGCCTTGGTGGCGGTGAGCAGTTGGACGTGGACTTCGAGTCCGATGACAGGCTCGTACTTGGCCAGGACTTCAGGAGGGAGCGTGGAGGCGGGCATAAGTGAATTTTAGCGCGCAGGGGAGGGAGGGCCGGCGTGACGATGCGGCTCTCGTGGTCAATCTGAGGTGGTCTTTGCGGCTTCGATTGCCCATACCACGCCGTCGCGGAGGACAATCGCTACGTTGTTCGAAACTGTGTAGTTTTCTTTGCGGATGACCTTCTGATGCTCATGACAGAAGAAAAGGGTATTGCCCCGCGCAACGGTGGGTCGTCCCAGGACCTTCTGCACGTCTACCGTTGTCATTCCGGGGTGAAGCGCAATTGGCAGCTCGATTCCACCCTTGCCTTCTGGAAGCCGAGTGCAACGGCGATCCGGTCTTTCGTGGAGCGACAAGCGCCTCCACTGAAACCCGCCAACATAAGGCCCGTCAATTTCATCGCTTGTCAGCCAGAGTATCCAGGGCCCGTCGTTGTCGCTTCCATAAAGGCACAGCCATCCGAGAGATTCACCAGCATCACCACGGGCCCCAATTGTTCCACCGAAGCGCTTTTGCGCATCTTCGAGCTTCGTGTCTTCGAGGACGATTGGCAGATTTGCCACCTTCAGCGCCCCAATCATTTCCTTCGGGATAGTTGGTCGAGGCATGTTATCCCACCAGCCAACTTTTGGTGGCGACCAGATTATCGTCTTGGCAGAGGGTCTCCCTGTTGTCTGTGCTGAGCAAGCGCAGACGGCAGTTACCATTGCAAGAGCGATCAGCCTGATCAGTTTCATGATGCACGTGAGAGTTGCGACTGCTTTAGCGGTCTACTCCGCCGGATCGTCGGCGGTAAACGGCGAGCAGCAGGGCTTTTCCGTGGCGTGGAAGTTCATCAGTTCGAGGCGAATGCCGTCGGGGTCGTAGAGATTGAACTGCCCCTTGCCGTCTTTGCCGATCTGGGTGTGGGCATCGTGCGTGCCGGTGAGGCGGTTGCCGTCCTGAAGAACTTTGTAGGCCGCTTCCACCGAGA
>JBKQRH010000042.1:0-3053 GCA_052326045.1 Occallatibacter sp.
CTTAGCTCGTCTTCACCGGGATTCCATTGTTGCCAATCTGCCAGATATTGCTTCGCCATGATGTCGAGCTGCACTGGGTTCGAAGCGGCAAACTGCGGGTCCATCATAAACGGCATGATGGCGAGGCGCTGTTGCTTGAGGTGCTCCTTGATGTTGTGGTCCATCGAGAATCTGCTTTGTTTCCCCAGGAGGACGCGCTCCTGCTCGCGTCTCGTTACCTCATCCTGGCTGATTTTGGAGACGTGTTCGGGCCCCGATGACGCGATGGTCTTGTTCACACTGTCGACCAACCGGCGTCGCGCAGTCGTCTCGTTCGAATCGGGCCGCCCGTCGATGGTGCAGATAGACTGGCCAACTGATCGGGCAACGAAATCGCGGTACTTCGTAAGTAGCGTTTCAGACAGTTCATAGTCCTTTGCAAGCGTTATGGCCCGGTCCATCATTACGCCAAAACCAAATTGCACCTGCAGGGGGTTGCCGCCGCAGGCCGGGGTTGTCAGGCGGTCGAGTGCGCTAGCGGCATACGAGAGCGGTACGGCCACGTCGGTGTGACTCTTGGCGTTAACCTGGAGAGTTAGATCAAGAAAGTTCGCAAGATCGAATGCGGAGTCAATTTGGCTCGCAAGGCCACCGAATCCCGTTAATTGGTCGTAGGCCGTCGGGTATAGTTCTTGCCAGTGCTGCGCTACGAAATGGAAAAGCGGCAACCGTGATCTGAACACCGGTACGTCACAAGTTGCCTGCTCGGGAGCACCTCGTGGGAGTGAGGCTAGCATTCGGCGCAGGGTGGATATCGGCAGCTCCGGGCCGAGCGTGCCGAGAAAGATGCTTAAGCCACTGAGATCGAATTTGGACGCGGATAGCAGACCGCTGTATCCCTCCGGGATTATGCTTGTCACCGGGAAGCGAGGGTACCATGTCTGGGCTGAGTGCGCCCGATCACGCAAACGATCGAGCGTTTCCGACACCATCGTCTGCGTGATGGAGCGCCGTTGCCCACGCAGTTGCCGAAAGACGTAGGCTTCGATTTCAACCGGCTCAGACCGCGCTTGGAGCAGAATTGCGTCCGCGTCGGATTGTCGGGTAGGAACCTTGCCCTGCCCGAACAGTGGTGCACTGCATGCTAGAGCCAAGAATAGCTGAGCTGTGTTCATTACGGATCCTTTCCACGTTCGGCTTCCGTATGGTGAATGGCCTCGGTGGTTTACTGCGGCTGCGGGGGTTCGCACTGGTTTGAGGAGAATACGTACCACGTACACGTGCACTGCGGCGAACCCGCAATCACACAGGCGCTGTCAAACCAGCACTGGGTCGGCGGCTGGTTACAGGTCGGGACATCCGGGTCGGTCTCGAGCGCCAACACTGACATCGGTAACAATAACGCCAGAGTCACCGCTAGAGAAACCATAAGCTTGTTCATTTGTTTTGTCACCTCCTTTCTACCTTGGTTTAACCTTTAATAGTTCTGCGATCCCATTTAGGTCGGCAGTGCTTACCTTCCCATGAACTACCATTCGGCATACACCGTCTTTCACGAGCATCACGAGCGGGGACTCGAGTAGCTTGTGGGCCAACAGCGTCTCCGCGGTGGGCCTCATACGAACGTCGGGGCGGACGTCATCGTCGATAGCATCAAACGATCCAATGCCGTAGCGATCCAGCACCACAATCCTCACATCGGGATTTGCGCGTCTTGCTACTTCGGCCAGCGTCTGTAGTGAAGGTAGAGCCTCCTGGCAGGGCCGACATTTTGCCTGGACGGTCATAATGATGGTTGGAGCAGCGCCCGGTCCTGTGGAAATTGTAATGGGCTCCGGTTGGCTGGTCAGCCCCCTGAGCGGCGCGGTACCAGAAAGTACTATGACGGAATCGCCGGTTCGCGGCGAATATGCCGAATGAAGTTGCTCAAACGCTGCCCGCTGGGTTTTCGCGTGGACCACCAACAGGCCGTCCAAAGTCGCGAATGCCACCGTCAAGAGGGAAAGAAGCGATATCGTATACTTCGTCTTCATTTGAGCAGGGGACGAGGGAGTCTAGGGCGCCAGTGCAGAAAAAACAATGTTGACTTCGGATAATGCGCCGATGAAAACGCCCACAACGGGAAGGGGTTCCTTGATCTCGGCCCATAGGCCGGCAACGTCACAGAGTATTGGTGAGAAAATCCGCCTGATCGGCGCACCAATTCAGCAGACGTGAGAATATTTCCTCTACTGGCTGTCTTCCAACGCAAGGGCTGCGCCCTTGATATCCCTGTTTAGCTAATTCCCGCCGCCGCGGCCGCCGGCGGCGGCCGCCGGAACGGCGTTCAGGTCCACTCTGAAGTAAGCGACGCCGGCATCCTTCATCACCTGGTTCAGCTTGGGCACTTCGTCCCAGACCGCGTCGACGGCTGACGTGCCCCTTTTCAACTCGGCCGCGGCTTCCTCCATGTCAGCCAGTTGGCGCGCGGTGGGCGGGCCCGAGAACCCGTCGATCAGTCCCATCAAGCGCTGGATTTTCTGAGTCACGGGCGGCGGCGTATAATCGCCGCGCGCGCCCGTGCCGCCGCCTCCGCCACCGCCTCCACGGCCTCCACCACCGGCCGCTTCAAAATAGGCGGCCGCGGTTTTCACCTTGGCAGCCAGATCTTCGACGGCTTTCTTGATGGCGTCGGGCACCGGCGCCGCGTTGGCCACGGTCCAACTGGCTTGCAGGTTGGTCAATGCCGTGGTCATGGCCACGGCTTTACGGCGAGGAGCTTCCGCTTCGCGCGTAAGGCTCACCAAGGTATCGATGGCCGTACGCTTTTTGGCACGATCTTCGGACGACATCTGGATGCGCGGATCGTCTTCCACCGTCACCTTGTGCGATTCGGACTTGCCGCTGGCGGTGAGCGTGACGGTATACTCGCCGGGGTCGACCAGGGGGCCACCGCCTCCGCGGCCGCCGCCAAAGCCGCGTCCGCCGCCACCACCGCCGCCTGCTCCACCGGCGGCTCCGAACTCGGTGTTCAACTCGGTGCTGAGGTCAGCGGCCGCACCAGCGGCAGCCGCGGCGCCAGTGACATCGGCACC
>JBKQRH010000043.1:0-26208 GCA_052326045.1 Occallatibacter sp.
CATACACCGTCACCCCGTTGGTGGGCAGGCCGGTCACGCTCGCGGAAGTGGCCGTCGTTAAACCCGAGTAATAGAGGTTGTTCGAGCCCACTCCGGTGGTGCCCAGGTAGAGTTCATACGCTGTGGGGCCTCTGCCGGCCGTCCACGTAAAGGTCACGCTCGAACCCGTCAGCACACTGCCCGGTGCCGGAGTCGTGAGCTGGGCCGGCACCGTCGGATTCACAGTCAACAAGACGCTAGTTGTCGCGGCCGTGTAGTCGATCGTGTCGGTCGGAGTGAAGATGACCGAAAGTGTGTCCGTTCCAACCGCGGGGAATGAGCCTGCCGTGGGCGAGTAGGCAAAGGTCCCCTGCACGGGCGTGCTCGTCCCGTTCACGGTCCAGGTGGCGGTGGCGTTGAGTTGCGTTGCGCCCAGCGCATTTCCGTAGTAAATGGGCGCCGGCGTGGGCCAAGTAAGCGTCGGCGTGGCCTGGTTCACCGTTTGAGTGATGGAGGCGGATGTGATGGGGTTGTAGTCCGCATTTCCGGCCCAAGCTGCAGTGATAGGGTGCGAGCCGGCAGTCAGCGCGCTGGTGGTGAGCGAAGCGCTGCCTCCGCTGAGGGCGCCGGTTCCGATCGCGGTGCTTCCGTCGTAGAAAGTGATGGTTCCGGTAAGGCTGTTCGAGATGGTGGCGGTGAAAGTCACCGGATTGCTGTAGACGGTGGGGTTGGCGGAGGACGCAAGGCTCAGTGTCGGCGTAGCGTCATTGACAACCTGGGTCAGGGTGGCGGAGGTGGATGCGGCATCGTTTGAATCACCGGCGTAAGCGGCGTTGATGGGATGCGAACCGGATGTCAATGAGCTGGTGGCGAAGGAAGCAATGGCGCCGTAGCCGCTCTGTGCTGTTCCGTAAGTGGCGACGTAGGGCCCTTCCGAGGTTGCGTTCTCGACCTGCGCGCCGAAGACATTGATGGTGGCAGCCGGCTGTCCGCTCGGGTTGACCAGCACCAGCTCCAAGCTTGAAGCGCTGGAGTCGGCCGCGGGGATGGGCAGACTCACGGAGTAGCGCTGCCAGGCAGTCCCCACCGTGACTGCGTTGCTCGCCGACGCGCTGCTGCCCCCAACCTCGTTGAGGAGTAAGTTGATGGTGGTCGCGGTAGAGGCGTTTAGCCAGACGCTGGCGGTAAAGGTCTGCCCGGCGAAAGCTCCGGAGACGCTGACCGTGTTGAAGCTGTCCGACGTTCCGGCGCCTGGGGCGGGGAATGCCATCTGGAGGGCGTTGGTTCCGCCAAACGGGTCGAGTCCGCTGTCGGCGGTAACGGTGGGCGCGGCGGGACCGGTTTCGTCAGAAGTCCATGCCGTGGCGTTGGCTTGCGAGTAGGCAACGAGGTTGCTGGTCTGGACGGGGGTAACGGTCGTCGAGTAGATGGTGGCGCCGGCGTCGTTGAAAGTGATGCTCCCGGTGGGGGAAACGCCGCCGGTCGACACCAGGGCGTTGAAGGTCACACTTTGGCCGTAGGTGGAGGGATTGAGGCTGGAGGCAAGTTCAGTGAAAGTGGGCGCAGTGTCAACCACAATGTCCTGGGTGACTTCGGTGGCAGCAGTGTAATCCGCGTTGCCGGCCTGGTCGGCGGCGACAAGCACGGTTCCGGGACCGGTGATGGTCAGGATGTTGCCGTTGGCCGTGGCGGGTCCGGAGAGGACGCTGAAGGTCACTGGCAGTCCGGAGGACGCGTTAGCGGAGAGCGTGATGGGTGGCGCGCCGTAGTTCACCGGAGTCACGGGCGGTGTAAAGCTGATGGTCTGGCTGGCCGCGGTTACCATTACAGTGCCGGCCGTGTAACTAATGGAGTAGTTCGCACCAACCGCGCCTGGGCAGGTCGTGGGGTAGATCCCGGGCGCGCTGCCCACGGTGTAGGTGGTCGAGCAGGTCGGCAAGGTGGTCAACGATGCGGGGCTGTCTCCGTTGACGAAGCCGGAATAGCCGGGAGTAATGGCCGGCACAGGGGATCCGTAGGAGATACTGGCGCTCGACGCGGTGACAGTGAGAGCTGCCTTGTTGACGGAGACGCTCACCGATCCCGCCGTCGGGATGTTGTAATCAGTGGTGTCACTCGGTGTGAAGGTGACGCTCTCGGAAGGCGTTCCCGCGCCCGGCGCGATGCCGGACGTGGTCCAGGCGAACGTGCCGGTTGCGGAGGCGGTTCCACCGCTGAGGGTAGAGGAAGCGAGGGTCTGGCCGTAAGTGATGGCGCTGGCGGTTGGCCACGCGGAGACCGTCGGCGTGGCCTTGTTGACGGTCAGCGTCACGCTATCCGTCGCCGTCGTGTAGTCGGTCGAGTTGGTCGGCGTAAAGGTGACGGACAAGGTCTGCGATCCCGCAGTCAGCACCGTTCCGGCTGCCGGTGAATAGGCGAAGGTTCCGGCCGCATTCGCAGTGGCATCGAGCTGTGTTCCGCTCAGCGTCGTCCCGTAAGTGATTGGAGCCGGCGTCGCCCAGGTGATCACAGGCGTGGCCTTGATCACCGTCAGCGTTACCGTCGCGGCGGCCGGGGTGGCGTAGTCGGTGGTATCGGTCGGCGCAAAGGTGACCTTCAACGTATTCGATCCGATGGTCGTCATGACGGTTCCGGCTGCCGGGGTATAGGTGAACGTTCCGGCCACGGTCGTAAGCGTACTGCCTACGTTCCAGGTGACGGTGGCATCGAGCTGTGTGCTGCTCAGCGCCGTCCCGTAGGGAACCGACGCCGGTGTCGCCCAGGCGATCGTGGGCGTCGCCTTGCTTACGGTCAGCGTCACCGTCTTGGCGGCCGGGGTGGTGTAGTCGGTGGCGTCCTTCGGCGTAAAGGTCACGGAAAGCGTGTGCGATCCAGCGGTCTCCACTGTTCCGGCGGCCGGGGTATAGGCGAAGGTTCCGGGATCCGAAGAGCCGGCGACACCGCCATAGTTCGAGGTGGCTGTAGCGTCGAGCTGCGTCGCGCTCAGCGCGGTCCCATAGGTGATCGCCGCCGGCGTGGCCCAGGTGATCGTGGTGGTGGCCTTGTTAACGGTCAGTGTCACCGTCTTGGTGGCCGTGGTGTAGTCGGTGGTGTCCTTCGGCGTAAAGGTGACGGAAAGCGTTTGCGATCCTGCGCCCAGCACCGTTCCGGATGCCGGGGTATAGGCGAAGGATCCGGGATCCGAAGAGCCGGCGACACCGCCATAGTTCGAGGTGGCTGTAGCGTCGAGCTGCGTCGCGCTCAGCGCGGTCCCGTAGGTGATCGCCGCCGGCGCGGCCCAGGTAATCGTGGTGGTGGCCCGGTTCACCGTTTGAGTGATGGGGCTGGAGGTGACAGCGTTGTAATCTGTATTCCCTGCCCAGCCGGCGGTGATTGTGTGGGCGCCTGCCGTCAAAGTGGTCAGGGCCAAGGTCGCTTTGCCGTCGCTGATCGTGCCGGTTCCAATCGATACCGGGGTGCCGCTGGCGCTATCGTAGAAGGTCACCGTGCCAGTGGGTCCGCTGGAAATCGTTGCCGTAAAAGTCACCGATTGGCCGTATGTCGAAGGATTGAGGGAAGAGGCCACGGTCAACGTGGGCGTGGCCGGGCTCACCGTAATCGACAGCTGCGCCGAAGCGGAGGCATAGGTGCTGTTGCCGGCCTGAGTGGCCTGCACCACCACCGCGCCCACACCGGTGAAGGTAAGCGTGCTGCCGCTCACCGTTGCCGGTCCGGAGACTACCGAATACGTGAACGTGGTGAGCCCCGAGGTGGCTGTTGCGGTCAGCGTGTACGGAGTGCCGTAGGTTCCGGTGTTGGGGCTGGTGATGGTAACCGTCTGCGGCCAGCTATTGACTGTCACGCTCTTGACCGCGGAGGTGGAGGAGGCGTCGTTGGCCGCGTCGCCTTCAAAGTAAGCGACGATGCTGTTGGCGCCGGGAGTCAGCGTGGAGCTGGCCAGGCTGAGCGTGGCAACGCCGTTGCAACTCGTCGTAGCGCCGCTGCCCGTGCAACTGGAGACAATGGAACCGGTCCCCAGCAGTGTGCCGGAGGTTGAACCCCCATCGAAGAACTCGACCACGCCGGCGGGTGCAACCGCGCCGCCGCGGCCGGTGGCTTTGACGGTTGCCGTAAGAGTAAGGTTGGCGGTCGTCGAGTAGGGAACGGTGCTGGCGCTCGCGCTCAGCGTGGTGGTGCTGGCGAAGCTGATGCCCATAGTGTTCCAGCTATTGATCAGATTCGCGACGTTCACGCTGCCCAGTCCGGTGGCCAGGTTATAGCCGGCGCCGGCATAGTAGGCCAGCATGGAAGAGTGCGACGCGCCTGTGATCGCAGACAGGCCATATTTATCGCTGCTGTTGCTGCGATAGCAATCGGTCACACTGGCGTAGGTGCAGGGTTCGATGATTTGCGATGCGATCGTGCCGCCCTGCAGGCTGGGGGTATCCGCCGCGATGTCGTGGAAGATGCAGGTGCTGCCCACGTTGGCGCCCTGCGCCGAACCGGAACAGGCACTCAGGTTGGCGCTGTTCGGCGTCGAGGTGGTACCGTACTCCTGCGCCGCCAACCCATAAATCGTGTAGTTGGCCTGGCCCTGGCGTTCACTCGTCTTCTGATTGACCAATGCCATCAGGCCGGCGACCTGCGGGGCCACATACGACGTGCCACCGGCCTCCAACTCATAGGCATCCGTGGAATTGGAGTAGGTGCAGGGATACAGGTCCGATTCGCAATACGGAAGAGAGTGCCCCCAGAATCCGTTGCCCGCGAAAAGTGAGATGTCGGGCTGATTCCGGTGGGTCGTCGAGGATGAGTACAGGCCTACGCCGTAGACGCTTTGCCAGGTGGGAATTGTCTTGTAGGCGCTAACACCGCCGCTGCCGCCCACGGGCTCCGTATAGCCATTCTTGGTTGAGTAGCTGCTGTTGCAGACCGCCTCCGGAGTATAGGTAGAACCGAAGGTCGTGCTGCCGGCCTTCTGTAGATAAGAGACAAAAAGCGCGTTGGAGCAATATCCGCCCCAGGTCGTCTCCGGAATGTAGGAGAGTGCCGACGAGAGTCCCGCGCCATTGGTCGTTTTCCACCATGTTGTTGCGGGGCTGGTCGAATAGTCGTTGCTGATGTACGCGTCGCCAAAGTCGGTGCCGCCGGCCGAGATGTTGTAGGCGGAATCGGCCGTGATACTCACCGACGTGTTATTGGTGAGCGTTTCGCACCCCAGGCTGCCGCCGTCGCCGGCCGCGACCACAATCGTCTGACCCTGAGCGGCATACTGCTCCCACAGGTTCGAGTAGAAGGTGCTGTTTCCCGACGACACTTCGCATTCGCCATAGCTCAGGCTGGCCGCAGCCACCGTGCTGGAAAGGTAGTTGGCGACGTGCGCGGCGGCCAGGTCGGTGCCAAAACTGCCGATGGCATCGCTCTTGGTGCCGCAGGCCACAAAGTCGATGATCGCGTTGGGCGCCGTGGTTCCTGCCCACTCCACATCGATGTCGGCTTCTCCCTCATCGCCGCTCGATTTGCCCTGTGCCACGGTGAGCGGCGCGGTGCAGGCCGTGTCTCCGCCCACGCCGGAAGAAGTGCCATAGATGTAGTTGATGCCGCCCGCAGTAGAATTCGGCGTGGACGGGTACGCCGGAAGGCCAAACTGCGACCGGAACGACACCGGGTCTGCCGAATTGATCTGCGTCTCCTCAATCACCGCGATCGTCACCCCCGCGCCGTTGATGTTGTTGTTGAGCAGAGGGGTTTCGTTGTAGATCGTGTAGAAGTCCTGGGGACCGACCTCGTAGTAATCCTCCGAGTCGTAAACATTGGTGAAATTAGCGCGAGGAGCGGTTTGCGTGCCCTCAACTGGCGTCAGTTTGCCGGTCTGGAGGTCTTTCTTGAATACGCCGGCAAAATGATTCGCCGGCTTGGGGCCGAAGTCGTGCAACTGGCGGAAGCCGCTCACCACGGCGGCGAGCGCCGCGGGAATCTTCGGCTCGTTCATGGTGGCCTGGTGGGCTGCGCCGTTCACGCTCAGATGATGAATATCGACATGGAAGACCTGCCGCATCTGGCCCACGGTGCCGGTGAAGGTGATGTGCGTCTTTGAAGCCGGCAAATCCTCGACGGTGAAGCCCTTGCTCTCCAGCCAAGCCGCCACCGCCGCTACATCTTCATCGGCGGGTCCAAAGCGGCGCCCAAAGTCGGCCGGCGTTAGCCATTTGTGGTAGTTCTCCGACTGCGAATTGTGCAACTGATCCACAAAAGCATCCAAATCCAGTTGCTGGCCGGCGCTGCGCTTGAGCAGTAGGACGATATGGCCCACGGGCGCACTGTCGTCCACCGGACCACGATCGTTGAGTACGTTAGCCTCTGGGTGGATGTTACCGCGAAGCGTTGTCAGATTGGCCTCGTCGATCTTCTGCGTGACGAGCCGGGGCGTAGCGGTCTGCGCCACTGCGGCGAGACTGGTCAAGACAACCAGAGCAATCAGCCCTGCAAGCCGTGAGAAAAACCTTGCTAGATTCACGATTACATCCTCCGTGGACTTCATTTCGCCTCCGGCTCTGAAAACAGGGAAGAATTCGAGGAGCGGGATATTTGCAGCGTCATCCGCCAAGCGCAGGCGCTACCCGACAGCTGCCGCTGTCTAGGGTGGTTTGTGCCCCGCTGAAGCAGGCGGTCTGGGCAAGCGCGATCTTCCCTGCGCCGCACAGCATCACCACTTAGAACAGCGCACAGGGCAACCAGCTTGCTCCGCTTCTGTGGATGGTTGGAAACACAGAGAGAGGCTACGGCAAGAATCGCCGGGCAGACTGACCAGGGCATGGAGATCATGAAGACATTCCTCCGGGGGGAGGGTAGACCGATCGTCGAACTGTTCGTTCTTTAGTAAACAAACGTCGACCAACAAAGCTCCAGACGCCTGCAACATCGCAGACATCCTAATCTGGCTATTCAGGGTAATAAACTAATTCTACAAGAGAATAAGCCACTTACAGGTCATGAGGGGTAGCACTCTTGGAACCATTTAGGGGTATCACTCTTGGAACCATTGAGAGTATTACTTTAGTTCAGAGCGTGTTTCAAAAATCGGTTCCGACTCGAATCAGGTACCTATGCGCGAGGTGGGTGAGCCGTTGAGCTTCTGCCATGAAGAAGCGGTAGAAGCTGTTGACGGACGAACAGTGAGAACTGATTGAGCCCTTGCTTCCCAGACCGAGGTGGCGGCGCGATAAACGAGGCGGCCACCATCCCCTGCGGGGAAGGATCGACGCCTTCAGCCCTTTGGATTTTTTGGGGGGTTGAAATTGAAAAGCGCAGGACAGGTGCCCCCTAAGAAGACGCAGAGTGAGCGTTTATCTGCGCCTTTTCTTTTCCGCGAAAAGCGCAGCTCTTGTGCTGGGAGCGCACAGTCGGCGCATTTGTTATATCTGGGCGCTGGCAATTTCTTCAGCCGCAGCAATGATCCCCTGGTCGAAGTCGGGGAAAAACAGGGTGAGCAGGACGCAGTGTTTGCAAATAGGGATGGTCGACAGAATGCGCCAACCCTTTCCCGGAGCGCACTGCGGAGTGGCGAAGTGGTAACGCTGGCGAACGATCGAGATGGTTTCGGGGTAGGTCATGGCTTCTCGTCTTGCCATCCTTCAATTTGCGCCAGAGCGGGCCCACCGGGCAGCCGGCCGATGTCCTCGATGGTCAGCTCCTGATCGCAATGTGGCCAGCAAGCTTTCATAACACGTCAAATTCCGCCGGGCGAGGAGCACCATCAGAACGCAGACGTTCTGCTCTTTTCCCGTGCCAGGATCTTGGCCACCGGGCCGGACTTCCAGGGGCCTCCCCCGTGGGTGGTCCGGACCCGGCTTGCGGAGCGCTCTTCGGCATTCTGGCGCGGCGGCACCAGGAATCCTTCGTGGATAATCTCTGTCGCTTCCTTTCCACGAATTGTCCGCGTGTGCATGAGTTCGGCTGCCAATCGCTCCACTGCCCGCCAAGCGTTGGGATTGAAGAGCATATCCTCCGTCCGGATGTGCAGCGACTTCAGCCACGCTTCCAATTCGCGTTGGTTGTATGTGAAGTACGTCAAGATGTCTATCGCTGCACTGTAGTCGGACGCTCCATGATAGTGCTTCACACTGCGCGGATTGTAGCGCTGTTGGGCGATCTCCCCGGCAAGCAATGATTGCACTTTTCTCTCGGCCCGGACGCGGTTTCGGTCGGAACGATCCCATTCGATGCTGCGATCCAAAACGCGAAAAGGGGTGCAAGACCCAGCGCGTCCCGCGCTTCGTTGGGGACGATAGTGACTCCCTCACGTTTGAGGCCGATACCAAAACACCAAGCGGCGACAGCGTGACCAGCCTAATGGTAAGCGGTAGCCCAAAGACTGCTTTTCAAAGCCGGACTGTGCTCGGTTGCGCTCAATTGATACCCCCTTTTCCCCGCACGTCCAGGCCCAGTTGGATTGCGAATTCAGCATCGAAGACGCAACTTTGACGCAACCGGCGCGCAACTTTTGTATCAAGACTCTTCCGGGCCAGAATTTTGGCCACCGTGCCGGGATGCCAGAGCCGGCCCCCGCGGGTGGGAACGTCCTCGGTGTTGAGCAGGTCGGCGATCTTGGCGCACGTAATCGGTTGCCGGCGCAGCTCCAGCATCCGGGCCAGGATGGCGGCCTCGCCGGGCTTTTTGCCGAAGGCGTGCCTGCCCTCGCACTTGCCGTTCCTGGCCTTCTGGCGCTGGCGGGCGCCGCGCAGCTTGAGCACAATCATCTTCTTCTCGTACTCCGCGATGGCGCCGAAGATCTGCCGCACCAGCTTGCGGCTGGGGTCTTCCGAGCACAGGTCCGGCTCCATGGTGGACAGTAGCGTGCAGCCGGACTTCCTGAGGTCGGCGATGATGGTTTCGCTCACCATCAGGTCGCGGGCCAGGCGGTCCAGCTTTTCGATGAGGATGGTCTTGACGCCATTCGCTTCCAGGGCCGCGAGAAGTAGAGAAAGCGCGGGCCGGTCCGCAAGTTCATTAGCGCCGGAAACGCCTTCCTCGCGGAAAACTTCAACGATCTCCAGGGAGTGCTCGGCGGCGTAGGCTTGGCAGGCGAGGAACTGGCGGTCAAAGCCGTCCCCCTCGACTTGCCCCTTGCCAGAGACGCGGAGGTAGACGAATGCTCTAGTCATCGGAGTGTTTCACTTTCTTCGGGGTTGAGCGTTTCCTTTTAGTTTTTGGGGGGTGGTTGTCGAAGGGCCGGCGGGTTGCCGGGGTTGCGGTCCTCCGACCGACCAGTTGAAGTGATGCCGGGATTACCCGCCCGGCTCGGGGTTGAAGTCGTGCCCCGGCTTACGTACCCGGGCGGAGGGGTGGCACCCCTCACGATTCGCTTGCCCGAGGATGCCGATGAGATCGGCCACGAGGGCGCAGCGAATACCAACTTAGATCCTCCGGGCTTGCCTTGCCGGGAACATCCCGGCCTGGTGAGTGTCCAGATCCTGGACAATGTGCGCTTCCAACACCCCTGCCGCGCGTGGCAGGGGTGTTCTTCTCAGTGCTCAGACGGGAGCAGGATGGTTCCGTTCTCGCAGTACAGAGTGATGGAGTCCAGCGGAAAGTCCGTAAACTCGATGCGCTTGATGCCCGCTCCGTAGGCGAAATCGTGATAGTTCATTTTTGCTCCTCTGCGCGTGCCAGGCGCTTTCCCAAATCGGTCGGGCCGGTAGAATCCAGAATCTGGACGAGTTACGCTGCTATCGGCAATGCCTGCCGATCGCTGGCCGGCGGGATGAGTTTCCACCCTGCTCCACAAGAAACCGGAGCTGCCATGATCGCCGCATCCTTGAGGGATGCTTTGGGACAGATTCCGAAGAGATTCATCTCGCGCTGGCAATCGGGGCAATGTGTAATGGATTGAGTCATTTTCCACTCCTTTGGGATTGACTGCCCCTTGAATACCCCGATAGTGTCCGACATTATGTGGGACATGTCAAGAGGTAGGAAGGTGCAGGGCTGTGGGAAACTCTATTTTTTTGTGGCAGAGGATTTCTTTAAGAGAGCCTGGGCGGCTCTGGATTTCTGCTTCCTGGCCAGTTCACAAGCGGTGCAGGTGCGGCCTCCGTCCTTGCGCAGCCGGCCGAATTTATTCCAGTTGTGACCGGCGTGGCATCGCGTTGACTTCAGAGCGCCCATATCTATGACTGTACTGTGAAATGACTGTACTGTGAAATGTGGGACAAGGCAAGCGGGAAACTGATATAATAGATGTCAGAGATGCGACAGATGTGACACCCCCCAAGCTACAGCCGCCCGGCAAACGGGGTGCAGCTCACCTAGAAAGAACTCGCAATTGACTGCTATTTATGTGCAGGACATCCTGGCAAAAGGGTACACAAAGGCGCAGCCCATCCTCGGCAAGACGTGCGGGCGCGCGCAGGAACCTGAAGGAAACTCACGAGACAACCCGGCCAGAAGGGCAGGACATCCCAGGCAAAGATCTGCAGGGAGTGAAGCCTTCAGACCCGCCAAGCCCTTTTAGTGGGCACCTATCAAAACCAGGCG
Source organism: Occallatibacter sp. (assembly GCA_052326045.1). Lineage (GTDB taxonomy): Bacteria > Acidobacteriota > Terriglobia > Terriglobales > Acidobacteriaceae > Telmatobacter. Next base: position 10,495 of record JBKQRH010000043.1, read on the forward strand.
CAGCGTATCGGCGGGTTGGCCGGCCAGCATCGCGCAGAGTGGGAAGGGGTAGATTAGTCCCTAATTTGCCCGTAATCGGCACCGTCGACGCCCATTCTTTAGAATGGGCGAGTTAGGGGGTTGGCAGGCCCCCGCACGGGGTTCCAGGCGGCCGGCGAGCTGTCCCGATAGACCGCGGATGGCGCCGGGAGTTGTCCGGGTACCCCATGCGGCGACGGCATCGACGCGTTCAGTCTCTTGTTTTGAGCCAGGTTGAAAAGCAAAAGCGCACCTTAAGCGCAGGGTTTTAGTTTGAAAATTTCGGCTAGACTAAAACCTAAAAGCGCATTTCAGGCGCATCTTAAAATTGGTGCTTTTCTTTCTCTTTCCCGAAAAGAAGCAACAGCGAGGGATGGGACTCCTCCGCTCAGGCCGCGGAGGCCATTCCTCTTTCCCTCTCCCTAACTGTGTCACTAAAGGGAACTGTGTCACTAGGTATTTAAAAACATGGCTTAGTGACACACTTCTCGCACAACTGTGTCACTAAAGGGGTTGGGACCAGGGCGAGTCCTTTGTGATGGTCAGCCTGTCCCGCCAAAGGGGATACGACGGTATACAGGTTGGCGATGCGATGCGCAATGTAAGGCGCCACAAGACGGAGTTGGCCATCACGCACGGCATATTGGCGCCAGCGGGCGACTTGGGTCCGATGTTGCCGCATAAGTGCGCTGATCCGTACAAGCGGCAAAGCAATGGGCATCTCCGGCCGGGCGCGCTGTAACTGGCGTGCCAATGCAAGAAACTGCTCATAGCCATCCTGGTGGTCCTCTTGTTGGACGGCTGCCCAGGCTCGCTCCAAAGGGTCCGGGCCGCCCACCGGATAGTGCACTAGAGAGCAGGCAATGCTGGTGATCTCCGCGTCTGGCAATGGCGGCGAGCAGAAACGGAGATTCGCATCCCGCAAGGCCACTTCCAACTCCAGCAACCCGGCACCCTTGCGGCGAAGCACCCCGCCGCGGCGGGTAAGGCCATCGTTTCGCTGCCCCTCGGTCAGCGTGTAGATCTCGTTTCCGAACAGCTTGCGGCGAGGCAGTGGTGCCGGCCGCGCAAGCCTCTCCACCACCCAACCGGGCAGGGCTGCGAGAGGCACATCGGGGTCCACGTAGCGGTATTGCCGGCCGCTCAGGTGAGTTGACGGCGGCACAATCGCATAGCCGCCTGTGCTCCGCACGTCGGTGTACGGGCCGAGCTTGCTCACACTGCTGCGGAGATCGACACCCGCCGGCAGACGGTAGTACCAGTGCAGGCCGTCTCCGGTGACCACGGTAAGGGTAGGCGGAAACAAGAATCCCTGACCCTCCAGGTCAGCAACCGACGCACGCCCTTCGGCTTCGTCCACGTCGACAACTACCACGCCGGACGACGCCCCGGTGGCCAGCCCCCAGTTGCAGCCGGGGAACTGAGATGCCCAGGCTTCGAGCTGGTCGAGGCTGTTAGTGGCGCGACGCCGCCAGCCCGTGATGAGCGGTTTTTTACCAAGCGCGGCTGCCGCGGCAGCAGGGAAGAGTTTCCAGCCCCGCTCGGCGGCCAAGCGCACCGCTTCAGCGAGCGGTTGGTTAGATGTGCATGAAAGCGCGGGTCTGCTGGTAGTCATTCATCCGTCCAGTCTCTCCTCGGTGGACTGCTCTTGACGCTCATAGCATAGGCACATCTTCGGTTTCGACACAACGGTAATTTTTACGCTTGCGCTTCTGGCTGACTTCGTGGACAATCATTTCGTGGTGAGGGTGCCCAGCCCGATCCACGCCGTCCATTCTGGCTCTTGACAAAAATCAGCATGGCGTCCATCGATACAGCCCCCACCGGGGGCTGTATCGTTTTCAGGGGGTTCTATGCCTGTCGGCCATATCCCACACACTGTTTTTGCCTTTGCGCTCAAGCAAGAATGTGTGCAGACTGATCCAATGGGTCGGCCCATCCTCGGTGACCGGCCACCACATGCCGATCATCAGCATCGGCAAAACCAGGAGAGCCTCTGCAAACGCCGCCCCCAAGGCAGCCGGTAGAGGCTCTCTCTGCATTCATCGCCGGCCAGCCTAAGCAGGCATCGCTGGCATAGCTGGCATATCGGCCAGCTTTTGCCATTCGGCAGACTGGTCGTAGGTGATGCCAAGATCGGCCAATGTTTGTGTCCTCGTGTCTTCCGAGGGCACAATTTTTGCGCCTTGTCCACCAGGATTTCCAGCCGCGCCCTCGGCTTTGGGCACCTCTGCCAACAACTGGCCACACCTATGTTCGGCGCGCACACGGATCTCCGCAACGTGTCGCTCTAAGTCGAAGTTCTTCGCCTGCCGGGTATGGTGAAGGCGCACATGTTCCACGTGGAAATGTGCAAAACGTGAGATTACCGTTGACAGGGAAAAGGGAAAGCGCAGAATGGGCGTAGCAGGTAATAGCATCACCGAGCAACGCGCCCCCGCACCTTCGGGACAAGCAGCGGCTCAAGGACCGGAAACGGCCTTGGGCCGTTTCTGTTTTGGGAGCAGATGGAGCCACCTCCAGAACTTCAATAAAATCAATAGCTTGGCGCGTCACCATGTTGAACAGTGTTGAACTTTGAAGTTCCTGCGATTACAGCTACACACCCAACAGGCCGGACTCTCGATGATCCATTTCCGTGAAGCGCACGCTGAAATTCCATTGTGTTTGTCATTGTCGTGCAGTGAGGAATTGACAATTCATTTGCTTGATTCGACGACAGATCGTTATTTTGGCGAGGCACACCGTATTGCGTCCTCCCTTTCGCCGCGCCAATCACGGCGCTGAATGAGTGGCAATAGATATTTGCATCAAGATCGGGAAGCGCATCCGCGCACTACGGCTCAAACGCCACCGGACGCAAGATTTGCTTGCCGACCACGTTGTCCTTGGAAGGGGCTACCGTTCGGAGATTGAGAATGGGCGCAAGGATGTGGGTGTCCGCACCCTTGGCCCTCGCGGGATCGCTCGCAACCATCGCACTCATTCTGGCAGCCCTTGGGCTTATGCTCGACATCGTGAAGCCTGCCGATACCCTGAAGCGCGTAACCTCCTCCAGAGCAAAACGGCGCCCTTCGTCGCGGTCCCGCCCAATCAATAAATTGGTCCCATCGACCTGAGCGGCAAGCACCACAATGCGTCAGCCGCCATCGAGAGTCCGGAATCGGACAGTTCGCACCGCAAACGGACACTATGGCGCAAGGATTCAATCCTGTGTGCAATATAAGTGATATGTTTTCAACAACATGAGCCAACCGTCATCTGGCATGCCAATTGCTTGCTATTTAATGGATGGATTTCGCACGCTCATCTGCATAGTCACACACACTTCCTGCTTCGCCCGCCACGCCGAGTGCGAAGTCCATCTCTTCGACGATAAGATTCTAGTCGAGCTTGAGTCGGAGATGCTTCAGGAAGAAGTGGAGACCCAACCATGCTGCTTCAGGACATTCGCTACGCGCTGCGCCAGTTGCGCAAGTCGCCGGGATTCACGGTCACCGTCGTGCTGATGCTGGCTCTCGGCATCGGCGCCACCACCGCCATCTTTTCCATCGTGGAAGGCGTACTATTGCGGCCCTTGCCGTTTCCCACACCCGACAGGCTGGTACTCTTCGGCGATATTCCAGAAGGTGTGGGCACACCCTTTAGCCAGCCCAGCGCAGAGGCGCCCGCAATTCGCATCTATTCCCGCGACACAAGCGTCTTCTCCGGTCTTGGCGGTTACCAACAAAACAGCTATGAACTCTCCGGCGTGGGCGATCCCGCGAAGATCAATGCCTCGCGGCTTACAGCAAGCGTCTTCCCGACGCTTGGCGTCTCGCCTTTGATCGGCCGCACCTTTACGCAGCAGGAGGATGAAGGCAGCCAGCAGGTGGCCGTTATCAGCTACCAGATGTGGCACAGCCGCTTCCATGGCGATGCGAACATCCTTGGCCAGAAAATCCAGCTTAACCGCAAGCCTTACGAGATCATTGGCGTCATGCCGCGCGACTTCGAGTTCCCTCTCGTTCCGGGGCAGTTGAACCGCAGCGAGCTTTGGGTCCCGACGAGCATTTCCCAGAATGAACTGGAGCACGGCTTTGGGAACTGGAACTACACAATGGTGGGGCGGCTGAAGCCGGGCGTCACGCCCGCGCAGGTTCTGCAGGATGCGCAACCGGCAGTGCAGGAGATCATGCGTAACTTTCCCCCCGGCATGACAAGTTTACACATTCATTCGATTGTTCAGTCGCTCACCGAGAACACAGTGGGGCAGGCCCGGCCACTGGTGCGTACACTCTTTCTGGCCGTTGCGGTTGTGCTGTTCATTGCCTGCGCCAATCTGGCTGGCCTGCTGCTGGTGCGGGTCATTCGCCGCCACCGCGAGATCTCCGTGCGTCTCGCGCTGGGCGCCAGCGGAGCCATCGTCGTGCGCCAGTCTCTAGTAGAGGCGTTACTGCTGAGCGTTGCTGGCGGGCTGCTCGGTTTGGCTCTGGCATCCACGGTTCTACGCGTAGGCATCAACTTCCTGCCGGAATCGCTGCCTCGAGTAAGCGCCATAAGTCTTGACTGGAAGGTGATCGGCTTTGCCCTCCTGCTGGCGGTTCTCACTGGCCTGCTTTGCGGGCTGATTCCGGCCGTTGCCGCCGCGCGCACAGACATCAACGACGCGCTGAAGGAAGCAGGCCGTACCGGCACCGCAGGCGGCGGCCATGCGCGGCTGCGCTCGGCTCTGGTCATTGTGGAACTAGCGGTGGCGCTGGTGCTGCTTACCGCATCCGGTCTCTTGCTGCGCAGCTTTGAGAAATTGCGCTCAGTCGATCTGGGCTTCCGCACCGATCACACTCTCACCGCCTCCTATAGCCTGCCCTATCAGCAATACTCGACCCAGGCTGCCGTGGACACTTTTGACTCGGCTCTGTTGAGCAAGCTTTGCCAGTTGCCGGGCGTGCAGGCGGTGGGCGTCACAACGCTGCTGCCCAATGTGGGAGCGATCAGCAGCATCACCTTTGTTCCTGAAGGCTACGTCCCACTGAAGGGCGCTGGTCTGAATCTGGCCTGGCAACCCCAGCTGATGGGCGATTACTTCCGCGCCGCGGGCATTCCTCTCCTGAGAGGACGCGACTTCACCGAGGCGGACCGCGTGGACTCTCCATTGGTGGTGATTGTCAACCGTACTCTCGCCGAGCGCTATTGGCCCGGCCAGGACCCCATAGGCAAGCGCCTGAAAATTGGCGTGCCGCAAAGTCCAACGCCCTGGATGACCGTAGTGGGAGAGATCGGCGATATCAAGGAGACCTCAGCCGAAGCCGATACGCAGAATCAGTTCTACATGCCGGCCAGCCAGATCAAACCTGCAATCGGTCAATTTGCGCCTCCCGGTATGCTAACCGGCAATGGCGGCTCCATCGTCTTGCGCGGCCAACTGCCGCCGGAGCAGATGGCCGACTCGGTGCGGGCCGTGGTTCGCTCCATCGACCCGCAGCTTCCTCTAACACAGGTCGAGTCCATGGAACAGGTGGTCACGGAAGGACAGGCCTCGCGCCGCTTTAACACCGTGCTTATCTCCAGCTTCGCCGCCGCCGCCGTGTTGCTGGCTCTGCTCGGCATCTACAGCGTCATCGCCTTCTCCGCCGCGCTGCGCACCCATGAAATGGCGATTCGCCTGGCGCTCGGCTCGCAGCGCGCGGGTGTGATGTGGCTGGTTCTCGTTTCTGGCGCGAAGCTGGGACTGATCGGCTGCGGTATCGGAGCGATAGGAGCCGTCTTCGCCATGCGCCTCTTGCGCTCAATGCTCTTCCAGGTCGATCCGCTCGACCCATTCGTCATTGTTCTGGCGTGCATCTCCATCTTTCTGCTCGCGCTCGCGGCTTCCGTCGTTCCCGCGCGCCGCGCCGCTTCCATTGAACCCATGCAGGCGCTACGCACGGAATAATGTGAGCGGCCTGCATTTTTCTGAGGATGCACTGACGAGAAAGGAGATTTGCAATGCGATCGATTCTGCAGGACCTGCGCTACGCGCTGCGCCAGTTGCGCAAGTCGCCGGGATTCACGCTCACGGCCGTGCTCACGCTGGCGCTGGGCATCGGCGCCAACACCGCGATCTTCACCGTCGTCAATGCAGTTCTGCTCAAGCCGCTCTCCTATCCCGACGCGGATCGCATCGTGCAATTCTTCACCATCTACTCCGGCGGCAATAGTACCGTCGCTTCCATCCCCAAATTTCACAACTGGCAGCAGCAGGCCAGCATCTTCAAAGAGGTGGCCGCATACGACTTCGCCGGTCCCGGCTTCAACATCACCGGCGAACGCCCCGAGCAGGTCCACGGCCTCCACGTAACCGAGGGATACTTCCGCCTCTTCGGCGCTCCCGTCATGCTGGGCCGCACCTTCACTCCACAAGAGGATCTGCCCAACGGCGGCAAAGTGGTGGTGCTGAGCTATGGCTTGTGGCAACGCAAATTCGGCGGCGATCCAAAGATCGTCGGCAGTTCGCTCTCTCTCGGCAATGAGCCTTATACGATCGTCGGAGTCCTGGCGAAGTCCTTCCAATCGGATCCCGAAGCGGAGATCTGGCTGCCCTTCCAATTCGATCCCAACAGCACCAATCAGGGCGACTATTTTTCGGTTGCGGGAATGCTCAAGCCCGGCGTTACCCTGGCCCAGGCCAACGCACAAATGAAGCTAGCCTCCCAGCAGTTCCACCGAGACTGGCCGACCCGCGCGGATCAATTCGTCGTCCACCCTCTGCGCGACAGCATCGCCAGCGATGTGCACTCCTCGCTGCTCGTCTTGCTCGGCGCGGTGGGCCTGGTGCTCCTCATCGCCTGCGCCAATGTAGCCAACCTATTGCTCGCCCGCGCTACCGGGCGCAAACGCGAGTTCGCCATGCGCTCCGCTCTTGGCGCAGGCCGCACGCGCATAATCCGGCAACTGCTTACTGAAAGTGTCCTGCTTTCCGTCGCGGGCGGCGTGCTTGGCCTCATCCTTGGCTATGAGGGAGTCCGCGCCTTGCTCGCCGTCAGCCCTGCCGCCCTTCCCCGCATTGGTGAAGATGGCGCTGCGGTGGGGATTGATTGGCGTGTTCTCTGCTTCACAATTGCTGTTTCGCTCTCTACCGGCATTCTTTTTGGTCTCTTTCCCGCCTTGAGCGCCTCGCGCCTCGATCTCAATTCCTCCTTGAAAGACACCAGCAACCGTTCCGGCACGGGATTCCGCCAGAGCAAGGCTCGCTCGTTGCTGGTCATCAGCGAAGTTTCGCTTGCCATGGTGCTGCTCATCGGCTCCGCACTGCTGATCCGCACATTCATCGCTCTGCGCGCGGTCAATCCCGGCGTCGATACCCACAACGTGCTCACGCTCCAGATGTCGCTGACCGGCGACCGCTATCAGAAGACGGCGGGCGTGGCTCAGCTCTCGCGCGATGGCCGCGAGCGCCTCAATGCCATCCCCGGCGTTGAAGCCTCCGCCTCCGCTTGTTGCCTGCCGCTCGAAGGCACTTTCAGTCTGCCCTTCATTATTGTTGGCCGGCCGCTCGGCAAGGAGACGCAGACCGGTATCGTCGGCTGGATGAATGCCTCGCCGGGCTACTTCAGCGTCTTCAAAACTCCCATCCTGCGGGGCCGCGACTTTACTGATAGCGATGTTGCCGGCGCGCCCGGCGTCGTCCTCATCAACCAGGCCATGGCGAAACAGTTCTGGCCCAAGGAGAACCCCGTCGGCCAGCAAATGATCCTCGGCAAGGGCTTAGGTTCTCAGTTTGAAGAGCCTGCGCGCCAGATCGTCGGCGTTGTTGGAGATATCCACGACGGCGGCCTGAATCGCGATCCACTTCCCATGATGATCGTTCCCGAGGCCCAGGTGACCGATGGAATGACAGCGATCAACAGCGGCATCGGCCCGGTGAATTGGATCGTCCGCACCCACGGCAACCCGCATCAGGTCATCGCCGCCGTCACTGAGCAGTTGCGCCTGGCCAGCGGCGGCTTTCCGGTCGCGCACGTTCGGCTCATGGACGAAATCGTGGCCCTCTCCACCGCCCGCGACAGCTTCAACATGCTTCTTCTGACCATCTTCGGCGCCGTTGCGCTGCTCCTGGCCGCCATCGGCATCTACGGCCTCATGGCCTACTCCGTCGAGCAGCGCAGACAGGAGATGGGCATCCGCCTGGCCCTCGGCGCGGACCGCAACACGATTCGAAACCACGTCGTCTGGCATGGCATGAGGCTGGCCATCGCGGGAGCAATTCTGGGCATTGGCGCGGCCTTCGGACTCACCCGCCTGATTGCCAGCTTCCTCTTCGGCGTCAAGCCATGGGACCCGATCGTCTTTTGCACGGTGCCGGTGATTTTGACTGGCGTGGCCCTGCTCGCCGTCTGGCTCCCCGCAACCCGAGCCTCCAAGCTCGATCCCATGCAGGCATTGCGCGCCGAATAACGCGCCTCCATTCCTCAGAGGAGAAAGAACGATGAATACGATGCTTCAGGACCTTCGCTACGCACTGCGCCAGTTGCGCAAGTCGCCGGCTTTCACGCTGACCGTGATCGTCACGCTGGCACTCGGCATCGGCGCCAACACCGCTGTCTTCACGCTCTTCGATCAGGTGCTGCTGCGCATGTTGCCGGTCGAGCGGCCCAAGGAACTCGTGCGCTTTGAGTGGACCGGAGCCTTCGCCGGTTCGTCGAGCAGCTTTGGCGGCGATACCACGAACTACTTCTCTTATCCCATGTACAAGGATTTGCGCGACAAGAACCGGGTCTTTGATGGAATGCTGGCCACAATCGTAGATAGCGTCGGCATCAGCTGGCGCAATCAGGCCGAGAATCAATACGCCGAAGTGGTCAGCGGCAATTACTTCCAGTTGCTCGGCCTCAAGCCCGCGCTGGGCCGTCTGCTCACTCCGCAGGACGACACGGCCAAGAACGCCAATCCCGTCGTGGTCCTCAGCTACAACTACTGGAAGACGCGCTTCGCCGCATCGCGCGATGTAGTGGGCCAGAATATTCTCATCAACGGCCATGCCTTCACGATCCTCGGCGTGGCGCCGGAAAACTTCAACTCCGCCATCGGCGGCTTCAAGCCGGCGGTCTTCGTTCCCATCAGCATGGTCGAAATCGCCTTGCCCTGGATGGCGCCGGCCGATAACCTGAACCGTCACAATTCCATCTGGCTCGCACTCGTTGCGCGGCTCAAGCCCGGCGTGACCATCTCCCAGGCCGAGGCCAGCCTTGCGCCGCTCTGGCACAGCTTACGCGCCTATGAGCTGACCCTCTACCCCTGGCATTATCCGCAATTCACCAAGGAATTCCTTGACGATTCGCGCCTCAAGGTCATCGATAACTCGACCGGCTTCACACCGGCGCGTATGGAGATCAAGACCCCGCTCATCATTCTGATGAGCATGGCCGGGCTGCTGGTGTCGATGTGCGCGATCAACTTGGCAACGCTGCTGCTATTGCGCGCTGCCGGCAGAGCGCGGGAGATGTCGATGCGTTATGCGCTCGGCGCCGCGCGCGGCCGCATCGTCGCGCAATTGCTTGTCGAAGGCGGATTGCTCGGTCTTGCCGGAGCGGCGGCGGGACTTGCGCTTGCGCCCGCGGTGGCCGCGACACTCGTACGCCTGATGACCAGAGCCAATCCCGGCGAAGAACCGTATTCTTCGGCCATCGATGCGCGCGTGCTGTTGTTCACACTTGGAGTCGCGCTGGTCGTCAGCTTTCTGTTCAGCATCGCCCCAGTCTTCCACTTTCTCCGTCCCGACCTGGCCAATGCGCTGCGCCAGAACGCGGGAACTGCCTCGAAGAACTCGCAGCGCTTTCGCAAGCTGGCCGTGGGCGCGCAGATTGCCCTCAGCGTTCTGTTGCTTGGATGCGGCGGCCTCTTCGTGCGCACGCTCGACAACCTCCGTCAGCAGCCCGTCGGCTTCGATCGAACACATCTCGCCACCTTCGGCCTCAGTCCGGCCAACTCCGGCTATGGCGCAAATCGTACTCCGCAGATCATCTCCAACACGATCGACGCACTGCGCCAGATTCCTGGCATCGTCCATGTTGCGGCCACCGACGATCCCGAGCTTGCCGGCAGAATACACATTAATCATTTCAACGTGCAGGGCTACAAGCCGCCCGAAGGATCAACCGGCGGCGATATGGACCTTGAAGCTCCCTGGATCACTCCCGGATACTTCGCCACACTGAATCAACCATTGCTACTGGGCCGTGAGTTCTTGACAGCCGACGCGCTGGGAGCTCCCAAGGTAGCCGTCGTCAATCTGGCCTTTGCCAAGCGATTCTTCGGCTCGCCGCAAAATGCGCTAGGCCACATGATCGGCGAAGAGAATCTCGACACCACTATCATCGGCGTCGTGGGCGACATCAAGCATTACGATCTGCGCACCGAGATAGGAGCCGCTGTCTACCGGCCTTTTGCGCAAGATCCGTATCCGCCGGCTGGGATGCATATTTATGTGCGCTCCGCGCAGGCGCCGGAGACGGTCGAAGCCGCGATCCGTCAAGCCATTCATCGGCTCGACCCGACGCTGGTCGTCGATGGCCTGCGCACCATGGAGGCGCAGGTTGAAATGAGCGCATCGAATGAGCGGGCGCTTGCCTTTCTCGCTATCGGCTTCTCCGCATTGGCATTGATGCTGGCCGCCGTGGGCTTATACGGCGTACTGGCCTACTCCACCGAGCAGCGCACCCGCGAGATCGGCGTGCGCCTGGCCCTGGGCGCGCAACGATGGGGCGTGGTTGCTCTCGTGGTGCGCGAGATGGCCCTCATCGCGGCCGTTGCAGCCATCGTTGCGCTGCCGTCCGTTGTTGCCCTGGCGCGCCTCTTCCGCAGCCAGCTCTACGGTGTAGCCGCCTTCGATCCGTTCTCATTGGCAGTGGCAGCGATTCTTACTGCTCTGATGTTGGCGCTGGCCGCGGTTCTGCCCGCCCGCCGCGCCGCTTCCATCGAACCCATGCAGGCATTGCGCGCCGAATAACCGCCGCTGAGGAGAAAGAACGATGAACACGCTGCTTCACGACCTTCGCTACGCGATCCGCCAGTTGTGCAAGTCGCCGGGATTCACCGCGACGGTTGTGGTCACGCTGGCGCTGGGCATCGGAGCCAACACGGCGATCTTCACGATCTTCGATCAGGTGCTGCTGCGCATGCTGCCCGTCGAGCGGCCCAAAGAACTGGTGCGCTTCGAGTGGACCGGCTCGTACGCCGGCGGGAACAACAGTTTCGGCGGCGACCGATCGAACTACTTCTCGTATCCGATGTACAAGGACCTGCGCGATCAAAACCAGGTTTTTGTCGGCATGTTGACCGCGGCCAAGACTACCGTCGGCGTCAGTTGGCGCAATCAGGCCGAGAATAAAGATGCCGAAATCGTCTCAGGGAACTACTTTCAGGTGCTCGGCCTCAAACCCGCGCTGGGCCGTCTTATGACCCCTCAGGACGATACCGTTAGGAACGCCAATCCGGTGCTTGTCCTCAGTCACAACTACTGGCGCGCACGCTTTGTCGCATCGCGCGATGTAGTAGGCCAGGCAGTGCTCATCAATGGCCACGCTTTCACGATTCTCGGTGTCGCGCCGGAGAATTTTCAGTCGGCCATCGGCGGCTACAAGCCGGCAGTCTTCGTTCCCATCAGCATGTCGGATATCGCCATGCCATGGCTGGCTCCTTACGACATTTCGAACAAGCATCACTTCATCTGGCTCACTCTAGTTGCGCGGCTTAAGCCGGGGATGACCATGCCCCAGGCAGAGGCGAGCCTGGCGCCGCTGTGGCACACGCTGCGAGCGCTGGAATTACCCTTTTACAGTTCGTTTCCAGAGGGGTTCAAGAGAGAGTTTCTCGATGGCTCACGCCTTCATGTCATGGACGATTCAACAGGCTTTTCGCCGGAACGCATGGATTTGAAGAGGCCTCTCATTATTCTCATGAGCATGGCCGGCCTGCTGGTGGCGATGTGCACCATCAACGTGGCTACGCTGCTGCTGTTGCGCGCCGCCAATCGAACGCGGGAGATTGGTCTGCCCGATCTTTTGTACCAGCGAGATTGTTAGTGTAGCGCAACGGGTGATAGATATGCCCCGTCGCCGTAGTCGGGGATGTGGGAAAGTGGGAAGCGCTCTTTGCTTTCCACTTTTCCATGCCCCTGAGATGCTTCGGTCAGCCATGCCGCCGGCGCCGGCGATCTGTAGCCCAGCGATGAGTGTGGTCTGACGGTGTTGTAGTGGACGCGCCAGCGCTCGGCCAGCACACGCAGTTCTTTCATCGAGTAAAAGATCTCTCCGTTCAAAAACTCATCTCGCAACTTTGAGTTGAAGCTCTCGCAATAGCCGTTCTCCCAGGGAGATCCGGGCTCGATATACAGCGCTTTCGCTCCCGTCGCGGCCAGCCACTTGCGCAGATCCTTGGCCACGAACTCCGGACCGTTGTCGGAGCGAAGATACTCCGGAATGCCCTTGATCACCATCACATCGGCCAATGCGCCGATCACCTTGGCGCTCGACCAACTCCGTTCGCATCGGATCATCAAGCACTCCCTGGTGTGCTCATCGATCAGGTTCAGCATTCGCGCCGTGCAGCCGTCGTGCGTCTTCGCACTGACGAAGTCGTAGGTCCACACATGGTTCCTGCGCTCCGGCCTGAGCCGCAGGCACGATCCATCGTTGAGCCACAAGCGGCCCTGTGGTTTTTGTTTCTGCGGAACCTTCAGCCCTTCGCGACGCCAGATTCGCTCAACTCGATCCTTGCCTACTTGCCAGCCCGCTCGCTGCAGCAGCGCGGTGATGCGCCTGTAGCCATAGCGCCCATATTGGCTGGCCAATGCAACGATGGCCTGGGTGAGCCGATCCTCGTCTTCGCGCTGTGTCGGCTGGTAGCGCTGTGTGCCGCGTGGCTGGTTCACCAGTTGGCACGCTCGCCGCTCACTCATGCCCTGCTCGCTGGCATGGTCTACCGCACAACGCCGTCGTTCAGGGCTCAGAAGTTTCCCGAGGCGATGTCCTTCAACACCAGTTTGTCCAGGCTCAGATCTGCTACCAACCGCTTCAGCTTGGCGTTCTCCCGCTCAAGCTCCTTCAGCCGTCGCGCCTGGTCCACCTGCAACCCGCCGTACTCCTTGCGCCAGCGGTAGTACGTCTGCTCGGTAATTGCAGCTTCCTTGCATGCCTGCGCAGTCGTCTTCCCGCTCGCGACTGCAACCTCAACCTGTCGAAGCAGACTCACAATCTGCTCTGGCGTATTCTTCTTCCCTCGCGCCATTCATGGCTCCTTTCATACCAGTTTCTCTCACCTCAACTGGTACAAAAATCGCCGGGCACTCCATGCCCCAGAAGGAACTGAATCTGCTCCAGTTCACCACCGGCCTGATGGCAAAGACGGGCGCAAGTCCGGCGAAGGTCGTGCGGCGCGAGAGACGGAATCTCACAGTGCTTTGCTTTCTGCTTCACGACACCCCAAATGACCTTGGGACTGAATCCGGTGCCCCAAATCCTGCCGGCTTTGTTGATCGAACGAAAGAGCGTGCCGGTTTTAATCTCGGCGGCCCTCATCCAGGCGTCAATTCCAGCTTTCACCCAATCGGGGACCGGGATGGTTCGTATGTGTCCGCCCTTGCCCACAAGATCGGCTATGACCCAGTGCTCCTCCCTCTGCTGGATGTCCTCAACTCGCAACGCAGTCAATTCCGCCCGGCGTAGCCCGCAGCCCAGCAAAATCGCGAGTGTGGCATAGTCGCGCTTGCCTCGAAGGCTTGTGCCGTCTGCCGTCAACAACAAGCGCTTGCCTTGTTCGGCAGTGAGCCAATTGCCGACAGGCACTCCCAACCGTTTTGCACCCTTTACCCGGCGAATGCCAGCAGCAAGGTCTGCACTGAGCAGGCCGCAATCAGCAGCCTCGTAGGCCAGCCTCCGGACTGCAGCCAAACGCAGGTTTATCGTGGTTGAAGCGTAGTGCCGCTGTTCGAGGGATATACGGTATCGGGTGACCACAGTCTTATTGAAAGCAAGCCTCGGTTCCGAGCAATACCATTCGATGAATTCTCTGATTGCATGATCGTAGGTTCGTTGTGAGCTTCGAGACGTCAGGCTGTTCAATACGGCCGACTTCGATTGCTCAAGGTCCGGAAGCTTCAGAACATGCTTGGGTGCCCGTTTGCGCTTCGTCTTGCTCTTTGCCATGGGTACGGCCTCCATTCGCCGTGGCAAAAAGCATGATCCGTACCGCCATCTCGGTCTATCGCACGCTGGGGCGTTTCCCGGTACGTATGTGACTTCATCTGGTCCGGGGCTGCTGCTCCGTTCACGACTCTGGGATTTCGTGCCGACCAACCTGCATGGACGCGGCACAAGTTCCCGGTAACCAGCCATGGAAACGTGGGGGATTAGAGGTACCGATGCGGCCATTGGCCGCCTATTTGCTGAAAGGGACACCAAGCGCGAGGAGAGCTGCGTGAGGCGGGCGAACTTGGGCGCCAATGATTTTGGGTGCTTTCCCCATCTCTTGCCAGACCAGAATCGCCGCAGGGTTCATATAAAGCAGTCGTATCTGCTCGCGGCTCTCTCCCCGGAGACTATAGATGCTGATTGCCGTCAAGAGGCTCCTATGCCCGGACTTGAGCAAGTACGGTCCCATGCTGACGGCCGGCGCATTTTCGATGTTCTGCACGTCCTCCGCGCTTTGTGCAACGATCTGATAGTTCAGCGCTGACGGGGTGTGTTCCGCGATAAGGCTTTCCAGAAGATCGTTCGACGTGGGACCCGAGTCATGTTGTTGGATGCTCATTCTGCGCCTCGCAGGGAAATCCAGTAGTAGCGCCGCCAGCAAAACTTGCAGCGAACGGGGCGGAGAGCAAACATGCCCAGGAGATCATCGAAGGAGTGCAGCTCGGCTGGTTTGAATTGAACGCAGTTGCAGCGAGGGCACATTCGTCGTATCCACAGCACCCTCGGTAGCCAACGCGGCCAGGTCATCGCTTCTACATTCATCCGGAACTTCCTTTCTGGGTAAGGACGGCATGCATCACTGCTCGGTTCCGTCTCCCGCGCTGGAATTCGCGTCAAGCCATGAGAGCAGACAACGGATGCTGCCTGTAGCCAGGGCCACACAGGAATCGGCCGCTCCGTAATACAAATGGATGGTGTCTCCATCCGCGCCGATGGTTTGGCCGCAGGGAAACACGACGTCGTGCACATCTCCAGCGCGCTCGTATGGCGCTTCAGGACCGAACATCCATGAGTCTCCTCGTTGCAGGCAAATCTCTGGATGTTCAAGATCGAAGAGCGCCAAGCCCAGGCGATAGATGCTTCCCGAGGCTGTTTGCCGCACTCCGTGGTAGATCATCAGCCAGCCCTTTGGCGTTTCGATTGGGGGAGAGCACAGGCCAATCTTGTTCGCATCCCACCACCCCCCGCGCCGTGCTGCCAGGATGACTTTATGGCTGCCCCAATGCTGCAGATCGGGTGAGTAAGAAATCCACATGTGAGCGCCAAGCGTGGTCATAGGCCGATGGATCAAGGCCCAGTTGCCGTTGATTCTTCGCGGCAGCAGAGCGGCATCCTTATCTTCGGGCGGCATGATCACGCCGAATCGCTTAAAGCTCCGGAAGTCCGTTGTGAGCGCCAAGGAGACTCCCGGACCACCGCGCGCAAAGGAGGTATACGCCACTGCATATTGCTCGAGTTCCGGAACATAGGTGATGCGTGGATCTTCGAT
>JBKQRH010000044.1:0-15071 GCA_052326045.1 Occallatibacter sp.
GGCGTTCCCACGGCCTATGACCGCCTGCTCGGGCAGCGCTACGGCCTGCACGCCATCGACATGGTTCACCAGAAGAAGTGGGGCCGGATCGCCGTTTTGAAGGGCCTGGACATCACCGACATCACCATCAAGGAAGCCATCGCCACCAATCGCCGGCTGGATAAGCGCTTCTTCGACGTGATCGCGGATTTGGAAGCGAAAGTCTAGGTTTCAGGGCATAACACGGCAGGCGGAAGGCCATCCTCGTTGCGAGGGTGGCTTTTTGCTTTGTGAAGGCAGTACGAAACGACCGAAACTGCGTTAAAGTGGGGCTGTGCAATATCGTCTCTACACGCCGGAGGATTTCGACGAACTGTATGCGATCGAGGAGGTCTGCTTCCGGTCGCCTTTTCGCTTTGGCCGGGGGTATCTGCACCAACTCATCCATCGCCCCAATGCGGCCACCTGGATTGCAGAGGAGGAGGGGCAGATATGCGGCTTTGGCATCGTCGAGTGGACGCGGGAGGCGGGCGGAGTGATGGCGTATATTCAAACCCTTGAAGTTGTCCCGGAACAGCGCGGGCAGGGCGTAGGGGGAGAACTGCTGCGCCTTATCGAGGGCTCCGCGCGGGCTGCGGGCGCGCAACTGATCTGGTTTCACGTGAATGTGGAGAACGCCGACGCGATCCGCCTCTACGCGGGGCACGGCTACCTCTGCGAGGACAGAGAAGAAAACTACTACGCAAAGGGCCGCGCGGCGCTGATCTATCGAAAGCCGCTGGAGTCCAAGACGGCGGATTGAAGGCTGTAGCCCCAGGAAGTCAATACCGCCAACTGGTCAGGTCCGCTCCCTGGGGGGCTGTTTTCTGGATGCGGTCGAGAATCTTAGGCAGGTATTGGGTGTTGTAATGCAGGCGCGAGTACGCGTTGGGCAGGGTGGGATCGCCGTTCCAGCAGTGCTCGGCGCGCGGGCCATAGGTCACTTCGCCGCCGTAGGGCGGGTTGGCGGTGGAGTTGAGAAAGTCTTCCATGCGATAGACGGCGTCGTTGAGGAAGTACGTATCGTCGGAACCCACATAGATGTGAATCTTGCCGGCCAGCTCAGGGCCTAACCGCGCCCAATCCCGCTCCAGAATCGCTTCAAGGTCGTAGTGCTTGCGCCAATACTCGGCGACCTTGTGGTCGATGTCGCCGGTCACCTTATCGAAGATGGGCTGCGGATAGCCGTCCGCGCCCACCGGCCCATAGACCGCCTGCCAGATGTCGTACTGCTCGCCGCTGCGGCCGTGGTCGCCCAGGGCCAGTTCGTAGGCGTTGATCTCCTGGTTGGTGATCAAGGTGTGGCCCAGGTAGTCGCGCATGGCCGGCTGCGCCTCGCGCTTGTGCGCGCCTTCGAGGAAGAAGGCGTTCTTGTCGCCGTAGAGGTCGATATTCGTGTAGGCGTGGAAGTCGATGGGATCGGGGCAGGCGGCAAAGACGCCGTTGTAGTGATCCGGATAGAAGACCTGCACGGCCAGCGCCTCCCATCCGCCGGTCGAGCCGCCATAGACAAACCGCGCCCAGCCCTGGCCAATGGCGCGAAACTGCTTCTCAATGGCCGGGATCAGCTCGTTCTCGATGGCGTCGCCGTAGGGCCCGACGTTGGCCGAGTTCACGGCGTAGGAGTCGTCATAGTAGGGATTGGCGTGCTGGATTTTGACGATCAGAAAGCGCGGAAAGCCCGGCGCAATCCACTGCTGATAGAACTTGTAAGCTTCCTGCTGCTGGATGCGGTTGTAACCGGCCAGGTGAAACCGCTCGCTGTAGTCGGGCTTCAGGTTTGGGTCCGGCGGGGTGGTGCGGAAGCCTGTGAAGTCGTCCACAAAATGGTCGTGGAAGATCATCAGCGGGAAGCGGGCGTTGGGGTGCTCGTCGAAGCCCTCGGGGACCAGCACGATGGCGCTCAGGAACATGGGCCGGCCCCAGAATCTGGTCAGCAATGCGCTCTGGATGCGGATGTGACGAATGTACCTGGTGTCGGCCGGCGTGGAGATAGGCGGAATCACTTCGGTCAGTGAAATGGAGATCGCGCCGCCGGGCTTGACTGTGACCTTCGTGGGCTTCGAGTAGAGGTTGCCGGGTGAGATGTTCCAGTGCTGGCCCTCGCCCTGGTCCATGTGCAGCTTGACCGTCTTTCCGTCGCCGCGGTGGAAGGTCTCGTATTTGTTGAGCACGGCCTGGACCGTGTACTCGCCGGCGGGAACGTCCTTGAGGCTGCGGATGGGGTAGCCCCAGGCGCTTGCGTCCACCACCGCGGGCTGGCCGGGCTGCCAGCCATCGACCGTGAGGCCGAAGACGATCTGCGAACGCATGGTGTCGTCTATCTGGTTGCGCGGCTCGTCGCTGGGGTCCGTGGAGAGGCACAGCAAGAGGCGGCCATTGAGGCGCTCCGCGCTTACACTCTTTGGATAAGTGATGGTGAAGGACTGAGCGGCAGCGACGACGGAAAAGAGCAGGACGAGGGCCAGGGCTATGCGCTTCATGGGGGCTAGTCTACAGCGCCAGGGCATACGGAGTCGCTGGAGATTTGCGGTATCCCAGGTCTCTATACGAAGTTGTTAGCGATCCTATTCCCCTCAATCACAATGCAATAGAGGGCGCTCCAACTCCGCTGCCACCGCCACCCTTTCTTCGTCCCTGGCGCGTTCATTTCAAGGTAGGTGGTCGCAAGCTCGGCTGATAGCTGTTCATGACAATGTGGGCAGCGAGGTGTTGCCCCGCGCCGGAACCGGCCGCCACATTCGCAGGGCTTCAGGTACGGCTCCATAGCCGAACACATCTCCTGTTGACCTGGGCAGTTTGGCAAATGTGGCATACGCTTGTCCCAAAGGGAAAGAATGGCAGTTCTGCCGCAGGAATCACAATAGGCATAAGCGACTTCGGCAAACCCAGCGTGTAAGAGGCAGTACCCGAATTGCTGCTTACAGTGCTCGCAAATCCCTTTCCCATCTTCCATATCCACAAACAACTCCTCGATCAAATCTGATGTCGGCTGCCCTAGGTCCCGATTTAGGTACCTGAGATATCCCGAACTCCGCCCCCCATGTTTATTTGTTATCCGCCTGGGTGCTCTTGATGAAGGCGGCGACGCGGTCGTGGAGTTGCTTGAGGCTCTGGTCGCTGACGTAAACCATGTGCCCGGACTCGTACCAGTCGTACTCGATGTTTTTGGCCAGCGATTGCGGAATGGGCAAGTGCTTGTCCTCGTACTGAGCTGCGAAAAACGGCGTGGCCAGGTCGTAGTAACCGCCATTGACCATGATCCTGAGGCGGGGATTGGTCTTGATGGCATCGGCCAGATCGTTGGCGACGTTGAGACTGATGGGGTTACCGCGATGCACGAGATCCCAATGGGCGCCGCCGAAGAGCGCTGAGGGCAGATAAGTCTGGCCCTCGCCGTACTTCAGGTCGCGGCGCACGTAGTCGTTGAAGAGCGCAACGTAGGCCGAGGAGATGGCCGAGCTTTGCGGGTCGTATTCGGCGTACTCGCTCAGGGGGTTGATGGTAGGTCCTGAAAAGCGCGTATCGAGGCGGCCGGTGGTCAGGTCCCGGTCTTCCTGGAGGGTTTTCTCGAATTCGCCGCCGCTGACGCGCAGATTGGCCTTGAGCAGGTAGGCCACGGGCAGGCCGGTGTATTCGTGGAGTTTCTCGGCTACGGACTGCTTCTCCGCGGCGGTCAGGTCCGTGCCCAGCGCCAGGGCGTGGGAGTAGGGACCCATGGCGAAGTCTTCCACATCCTTGAGAAAGGGTTCGAGAGCAGGCGGCTGTTGGGGCAGCTTCTTGTGATACCAGGCCGTGGCGGCGTAGGTGGGCAGGGCCAGCACATAGGGCAGATCCACGCCGGGGTTGCCGCTGGGGCCGTCGATGTCGGAGGTGAAGTTGAATATCTGGGAGAGCAAAATGATGCCGTTCAGGTCTATATGTTTCCGGTTCTCGAGGATGTCGGCCAGGACGGCGGAACGGGTGGTGCCGTAGCTCTCGCCGAAGATGTACTTGGGCGAGTTCCAGCGATTGTATTTGGTGATGAAGCGGGCGATGAAACGGGCGAATGCAGCGGCGTCTTCATCGACGCCCCAGAAGGCCTTTTCGGGATCCTTGCCGATGAGGCGGCCAAAGCCGGCGCCGGGCATGTCGATGAAGACCAGATCGCTGACGTCGAGCAGGGAGTAGGCGTTATCGACCAGCTTGTAGGGCGCTGCGGGCAGGTGCTGGTCGCCGCTGGTGACTACGTGTTTTGGGCCGAGCGAACCCATGTGCAGCCAGACGGTGGAGCTGCCGGGACCGCCGTTGTAGAAAAAGGTGAGGGGGCGGTCTTCGGCTTTGGCATCCTTCTTCTGCCCCGGCGACGAAGACCCGTCGCTGGGGACCCCTTTGAAGTAGGCCACGTAAAACATACGCGCGACAGGGCTTGCGTCCTTGGGTTCCTTGGGCTCGGCGAGGGCGAGCTGGCTGCCGGGCTGGGGCTTGCCGTCGGGGCCGAGTTGCGCGTCCTGGGCGTCGGTGGCGCCCACGGTGAGCGTGCCGGCGACGGCGGTGTAAGCGATGTGCTGGCCGCCAACATCGACTGCGCCCTGGGTGGTGACTTCGGCAGGCGGGGTCTTTTCGGCGGTCTTGTCGGCGGCTTTTTCCGTGGGGGCGGATTTGGCGGCAGGCGCCTCCTCCTGGGCATAGGCCAGGGCGGGCAGGATGAGACAGGCGGCCGCAAGCAGGGCGGCGGACAGCGGGTTGGGAAGGCGCATCGGGAGTCTCCAGGGGTGGAAATCGGGCGAAAAGCCAGTATAGAGCCTGCGGTGTGGGATCCGGATGAGGAGGCGGCGGCAAGGCTAGTGCTAAAAAGGCAGCTACTTCTGAACCTTGTCGAAGGGCTGCTTATCGGTGATTCTGGGGCGGTTTTCGGCTTGGAGTTCCCTGGCCACCTGCTCGACTTCGCGGAAGACGCGGAGCAGGTTGCCGCCCAGAATCTTGCGGCAGTCCTCGGCCGAGTAACCGCGGGCCATCAGCGCCTCAGTGATCTTGGGCAGGTCGGCGGCGGAGTCCAGTCCCAAGGGAGTCTGGCCCGCTATTCCGTCGAAGTCCGAGCCCAGGCCCACATGGTCAACGCCGGCCACCTTGGCGATGTGGTCGATGTGGTCGATGAGGACGGAGAGCGGGGGACGGGGGATGCGGTCGGCGAATTGGCGCTGGATTTTCGCGATTTCGGCGTAGGGGAGTTCTTTGCCTTCGGCTTTGGCCTTGTCTTTCAGCGCCTGAATGGCCTTCTCCGCTTCCGGCTCGATGGCTTTCTGGGCGTCGCGCCAGGACTGCGACAGGAAACCGGAGTAGAAGTTGACCTGGACGACGCCGCCCTTGGAGTTGGGACCGCCGGAGCGGGCCACGGCGCGGAGCATGTCGTCGGTCATGTTGCGGGGGGCGTCGCAGAGGGCGCGGGCGGAGGAATGCGAGGCGATGACCGGCGCGCGGCTGATGACCAGAGTCCTGTAGAACGTGCGGTCTGAGACGTGGGAGATGTCCACCATCATGCCCAGGCGGTTCATCTCATAGACCACGTCCTTGCCGAACTCGCTGAGGCCTTCCCTGGTGTGGGGGATGGTGGTGTCGTTGATGTCGCCGGAGCTGTCGGCCCAGCCGTTCGAGTTGTTCCAGGTGAGCGTCATGTAGCGGACGCCGAGGGCGTAGTACTGGCGGAGGAGTGCGGGCGAGTCCTCAATGGAGTGGCCGCCCTCAATGCCCATGAGGACTGCAAACTTATGAGTCCTATGGACATACTCGATGCCGGCGGGGGTGGTGACGAACTCGATCTCTTTGGGATGCCGGGCCGCCTGCTGCTTGACGGAGTCGATCAGTTCGAGGGTTCGGCGGGCGTAGTGGCCCTTGTAGAGAGTGGGCTCGACCCAGATGGAGAAGAACTCGGCGCCGAGGTTGCCTTTGCGGATGGAGGCCAGATTAAGGTTGCCTCCGCCGAGGGGGTCGGAGAGGTCAAAGTGTTCATCCAGAAAGCGTTGCGGGGTGTCGGCGTGGGTGTCAATTACGAGGGCGGAGCGATGAACGCCTGCGGGGTTTGGGGATTTTGGAGTCATTTTGAGGGCCGGTCGAGACGGGGTTTGGGCGTACAGCAGGGCTGGGATGGCGAGGAGCAGGAGGGTGAGCGAGAGACGGGTGCGCATAGGCTTGGCGTCAGTATAGACCGGAAAGGCAGGGATCAGAGATCAGCCACACCTGCGACGGCTTTCGTCTGAAGACAAAGCTGGTGGGGCTCGCGTTTTCCCAAAGTTCCGCCGAAGCCGGAAACCGAGGCGCCCGGCGCGACAAGGGGTGGGATTCCACAAACCCCGTTTTTCGTTCGGAGGCTCTAGTGGCGATTCGCCGCTTCAGCAGCCTGTTTTATTTCCTCGTATGCCTTAACCAGGTGCTCTTTCGCTTTAGCGGCATGGCCACCCATGTCATACTCGTTGGCCTGCTGTGCCGCCTCAACTTTGGCGATGGCCTGCTCGATGAAGCGCTGGGCGGCGAACAGATTCGGATGGCGGCGGGGGCTCACGTCCTGCCCGACCATTACGCCGGAAGCGAAAAGTCCCAGGCCCAGGACACTGCCCAACACCAGATTGCGAATTCTCATATAAAAAGCCTCCACAGACAAAGTACCAGATTCAGGCGGCACCGGTGCAACAGGGTGATTTTTCTGGATGACCGTGGCAAGCCGCAAGGACCAATCGGATGGAAAAGGCCAATACAGGCTGCGCTCGGGGCGATTCCGGTTTCGCTACGACGTTGCGGAGCGCGAGGTGGCTCTGCTGTATTGCGGGTTGCGGCGGGGCTCCCCGAGCGCCTGTCTCTCATACGAAAGTAATGCGGCCGGACTCATGGGTTACCTTGGATTACTCAAGTTTAGGGGCATCAGGCGCGATGAGCAGAAGTAGGAACAACCAGAACCGGCTGGGGTTGCCTCGAAGTGTCGAAAGGCAGCTATTTTCCGGTCGAAAGGAGGATTGATGATTTTCCTTCTGCTCCAACTTGCGGCAATTGCGGCAGTGGCAGTTTGCCTTAATCGTTGGAGAGCCAGTGTGCGCCGCCGGAATGCGCAGACGTGGGATTCGCTTTTGGCCCGGCTGCGGCCGGACTGGAGCGCCCGCGAGTGGAGCGATCGCTGCTCTTCGCATGAAGGGTCGAACGCCACGCCGGAAGAAAAGTGGAAGCGCGTTCAAGGCGCTCATGGTCTCTGGGCGATGTTCGAGAACGCCAGCGTGATGCTGGAGATGGCCGATTATGCGGCCCGCAACAGCGACACGGTGGACCGCCAGCTTCTTGCCAGCCTGCGCAGCGACGCCATGCAGATCCGGGTTTGCGTTGTCATGGCTCTTGCGAAGTACGCCTTCACCCAGGTCAACGAAAGCATCTGTGCGAATGCGTTCCGCGCCGCATCCGCGTATGCAGAGATGACGGCACGGATGGCCGAACTCCTGCAAGTGAGTGCGGCGGGCATGGTTCCCGATTTTGTCGCCGCGATGTAGTCCAGCGTTCTTTTCAACGGAAAAGACCCCGGTCGTGGCCGGGGTCTTTTTCTGTGGGCTACAGCCGCAGATCGCCGATAGAGGCGGTGCGGCTGAGCGGAGCATCCTTCACTGGTCCTGGATACTTGCCGCCCTCAGGCATAAGAACTCACGCCGTCCAACCTCCGCTATGGGCGGAAGAGGAAGCGAAAGGAAAGAACTGAACTGACGCGGGTAATGGCCTGCGCCAGCTCAAGTCTGAATTGAGGGGCTGCCGGTTACTTCGCCGCAGCAGCCTTCTGTGCCGCCCACCGCTTTTTGACAGCTTCGGCGATCCGTCTCCGTCCCTCGGCAGAGAGATGTCTCTTCTTCTTTTTCGCAGGTTTCGTGGCGACGGGCGCCGCCACCACTACCTTCTTGGGTCTGCCTGCTTTCTTCTTCGGCGCTGTTGCGGCGCCGCTGCCCAGCAGTGCGCGCGCCTGTTGTAACTTGGCAATCTCGTGATCGATTACTGCCAGAATTTCCAATACTCCCATGTATTCCTCCCTGATTGATGCCGGCAACTGGTCCAACCTCTGGGAGGCTAAGTCACAACCCAGCGCAGGGTCAGCCACTTGCTCTATGAATACCATACGCAAATGTTGGTTCTTTGACAAACAATAAGTGACGGCTGCTGCTCAAAGGTGAAATTATTTTTCAGTTGACGAAGACACCCAACCCACCGGCCGTAATGGAAACCGGCACATGGCGTTCACAGCCTCCCCCCGCCTTGCGGAGAGATCGGCCCGCACCCGGAATGAGCTGTTCCGGATATCCTGGTTTTCAGGCTGGCTTTGAAAGCCTAAGACGCCCAAACTCTTATGGGTGGCCACCAAACTACGGAGCGACCGCAAATGGGTCAGAGCGCGGCGCACGACCGGGTCTTGGGCCTTGGAAGCAAGGCAAGAAAGATCGCGAGCGGAGGCAAATGGGGGTATATTGGTTCGCAGCCGAGGCGCAAAACGGAAATCCCGGTTCATGGGATCAGGCCTCCCATTCAGTCCTCCTCCATCTGTGGGGATAAGAACCAGCTTCGTTAAGTGGGGCTTTTCCTTGTGTGCGCCGGCCTTTGGCATACGTGATTGCAGTCACTTTGAACGGCGCTCGCAGGACATACGATGGCATTGCAGGCTGGACCACGGCCGGCATTTGAGCGGGGAAGGAATTTGTATGAATCTCGGGTTTATCGAGAACAAGACTTACGACGAGATTTCAGTTGGCGACACAGCCAGGACGGAGCACGTTTTAACCACGGAAGACGCGATGGCTTGGGCCTCGATTTCCGGATTCAACTCCGTTCTGGACTCCGATGAACTCACCGGTCGTGCCGTGAGCAGCATGCTTCCGACAGGACCAAACATGTGGTGCGCCTCGCTCATCTCCGGTCTTTTTGCCACGAATCTACCCGGGCCTGGATGCTCACTTACGAACGTGTCGCTCGCATTCCATAATCTCATCCGCGTCGGAGAACGCATCCTCGTCAGTGTCGAGGTTACGGCCAAGGACGATTCTACAAAGAGGGTTACATTCGATTGCAAGGCAAGCAACAGCGCCGGCGCGTCCATTTTTTCGGGCACTGCACAGCTCATCGCTCCTTTGGAAAAGCTCCGCTTGTCCACGCTCCCGGTACCCCAACTCATTGTGAACAATCCCTATCGTCACTACCGCGATTTGATCTCACGTGCAAGTTCCATGCCGGCTGTGAAAACCGCGATCGTCTGGCCGTGCGACGAACTATCTCTCGGAGGCGCTATCCAGGCATCCAAAGAGGGGTTGATTGTTCCGGTTCTTGTGGGCTGTGAATCAACGATCCGCAAGATTGCCGAAACCATGCAACTCGACTTGGGAGGCATTCAGATCGTTGACATCGACGATCGCTGCGCGGCTGCCGTGCGGGCCGTAGAGATGGCTCGCAAGAGTGAAGTCCAAATGCTCATGAAGGGCTCTCTTCAGACTGACGAACTCATGAGCGCTGTCGTGTCGCGCGAAGGAGGACTGCGCACCGGGAGGCGCATCAGCCATATATTTGCTTTGGATGTACCTTCCTATCACAAGACTCTCTTCGTAACCGATGCGGCCATGAACTTCCAGCCTGACCTGGAGACCAAGATCGACATTCTGCAGAACGCCATCGACATGATGCTCACGCTTGAGGTTGTGAACCCGAAGGTGGCCATACTGTCGGCGGTGGAGTCAGTCAACCCAGGCATTCCATCGACGCTTGATGCCGCCGCTCTGTGCAAAATGGTTGATCGCGGACAGATTACCGGCGCCATCGTCGATGGCCCTCTGGCATTCGATAATGCCATTTCAAGCGACGCCGCGCGGATCAAGAACATCAAATCGCCGGTCGCGGGAGACCCGGATCTTCTGCTGGTCCCCAATCTGGAAGCCGGAAATATTCTCTTTAAGGAGCTTCAGTACCTGGCCGGAGCGGTAGCGGCGGGAGTTGTGGTGGGAGCTAAAGTCCCGGTAGTTCTCACGGGCCGTGCCGACGGAGAACTGGCTCGAACGGCGAGTTGCGCTCTGGGCGTGCTGCTGGCGAAGCCGGCGCCCGACCTGGGGTGAGCCCACGGTTTCATGTCAGACGGCCCCGCGAAATGAGGCTGGCAGCCGATGACTCGTGCGCGGACCTTGCTGTCGAGCAGAACGATCCTTTCCGCATCGATAATCGGCGGGAATCTTGCCGCGCTCATTAAGGCCAGAGCTCCTGCAACCAAAGCGACGCCCGCTGCCGCCGGCCTGAAGAACCGATTCTCACTTTCCAGTCTCATAATGCGGTTCGTCGAGAGTTCGATCTCAGTTGCAGCATTGCCTCTCCAACACCAGTGAATCGGAGCCGGAAAATGGAGATTCCGGCTGAAGAAGCGCGCGCCTCAGGACAAAGAATCGAGTCGGGTCATCGCCGCGCCTGATGCTCAGAGAGATTCTTTTGTGAATTGCACAACAAATGCGGCATAGGGGGCTTTACAGCCGCTCTTCAGTTGCGTTAGCGTGATGTAGTAGCTCCCTTGCAATGAAACGGGAATGCCAAAGAGTAGACAGAGAACCTCTTCGGCCTCGCGGTTCCTTGTAAACTAATCTGTCGTGGCATCGCGATCGATTCGACGCATCCAGGACAGCGAGTGAGTGTGATCCTATGGCGACTGTTTCTTCTCCCACGCGCGGCCTCAACAAGCTCTATCCCGATGCGCGCACGGCGCTGGACGGCGTGGTTCACGACGGCATGCTGCTGGCCGTCGGCGGCTTTGGGCTGTGCGGCATTCCGGAAGCGCTGATCCAGGCGCTGCGCGAGACCGGCGTGCGCAACCTGACCGTGGCCAGCAACAATGCGGGCGTGGACGGCTGGGGCCTCGGCGTGCTCCTCGAATCGCGGCAGATCAAGAAAATGATCTCCAGCTATGTGGGCGAAAACGCCGAGTTTGAGCGCCAGTTTCTTACCGGCGAGCTGGAAGTGGAGTTTAGCCCCCAGGGCACGCTGGCCGAGCGCATGCGCGCCGGCGGCGCCGGCATTCCCGGTTTCTACACGCGCACCGGCGTGGGCACCATGATCGCCGAGGGCAAGGAGCTCAAGGATTTCGACGGCGTGACTTACGTCCTGGAGCGCGGCATCGTGGCTGACGTGGCGCTGGTCAAGGCCTGGAAGGCCGACCTGTACGGCAACCTCGTCTACCGGCGCACCGCGCGCAACTTCAACCCCGTCGCCGCCACCTGCGGCAAAGTCACCATCGCGGAAGCGGAGATTATCGTCAAGCCCGGCGAGCTCGACCCCGACGAAATTCACACGCCCGGCATCTTCGTCCACCGCCTGGTCCACAATCCGCATCCGGAAAAACGCATCGAGCGGAGAACCGTTCGCGAAGGCTGAGCACCGAAACCCGGCGTCTTTTTTTGAGTCACCACCGCCTCGATCGCCAGCAACGAGGCTAAGAGCTAGAAGCTAGCAACTAGGAGCTGTTTCCCATGCCCTGGACCCGTCAGCAAATGGCCGCCCGCGCCGCCCGTGAGTTAAAGGACGGCTACTACGTCAATCTCGGCATCGGCATTCCCACCCTCGTGGGCAACTACATTCCCGAGGGCGTTACCGTGGCCCTGGAATCGGAAAACGGACTGCTCGGCATGGGCCCGTTCCCGCTCGACTCCGAAGTCGACGCCGATCTCATCAACGCCGGCAAGGAGACCGTAACTGTCATTCCCGGCGCCTCCATCTTCTCCAGCGCCGACTCCTTCGCCATGATCCGCGGGGGCCACGTCGATGTCGCCATTCTCGGCGCCATGGAAGTCTCCGAGCACGGCGACCTGGCCAACTGGATGATTCCGGGCAAGCGCGTGAAGGGCATGGGCGGCGCCATGGACCTGGTCAACGGCGTGCACCGGGTGATCGTCATCATGGAGCACACCGGGCCCGGCGGCAGCTTCAAACTGCTGCCCGCTTGCAAGCTGCCGCTCACCGGCAAGGGCGTCGTCCATCGCATCGTCACCGATCTCTGCGTCCTCGACATCACGCCCTCCGGCTTCGAGTGTGTCGAGCTCGCCGACGACGTCACGCGCGAGATGGTCGAGCAGCGCACCGGCGCGCCCGTGCGCTTCCGGTAATTTGGAAATAAATCAAAACTCTGTCGTCCCGGGCACGTTCGCGCCAGCGAACGTGTCAAAAGCGCGCCGGCCGTGGCGGGGACCCCATGCAGCCCGAACAATCAAAGAGAGCTGGCAGCTAGAAGCTAGTAGCTGAAAGCTGCCTCCTACCACACCCGGCAAGGCTTGGGGCTCACCATTGCCGCCGTCTTGCTGCAACTGAAGCTTTTCCCAAACTCCGGCAAATCCGTCAGCACCGTGTTGGTCCGGTACTCGTCCGGCGCATGGGGATCGCTTTGCGCTTGCGTTCGCAACTGTTCGGGCCGCGTCTGCGTGCACCACTGCTGCGCATACGCGATCCAGAAGCGCTGGTCCGGCGTATAGCCGCCGGTCTGCGCATTCATGTCCAGGTGCGCGGTTTCGGCCTTGTCGAGCCACGCCAGCCAAGCCAGCCACAGCCCGCCCAGATCGGCCAGGTTCTCGCCCAGCGTCAGCCTGCCGTTCAGGTGAACGCCCGGCACGGCCTCGATGGCGTCGTACTGCTTCACCATGCAATCGGCGCGGTCGTTGAACTTCCGCTCGTCGTCTTTGGTCCACCAATCCTTCAGGTTGCCGTCCTTGTCGAACTGCCGTCCCTGGTCGTCGAAGCCGTGCGTCAACTCGTGCCCGATGGTCGAACCCATGTCGCCGTAGTTGGCCGCGTCGTCCTCCCTGCCGCTGAAAAACGGCGGCTGCAAATAGCCGGCAGGGAAGTTCACGTTGTTCATCTGCGGATCGTAGTAGGCGTTCACGGTGGGCGGCGTCATGATCCACTCGCCCTTGTCCACCGGCTTGCCGATCTTGGCCAGGTCGCGCGCAACCTCGAACTGGCGGGCGCGCATCTCGTTGCCCAGCGCGTCTCCACGCACAATTTCGAGCTTCGAGTAGTCGCGCCACTTGTCCGGATAGCCGATCTTGTTCATCACGGAGTGCAGCTTCTCCCTGGCCTTGACCTTGGTCTCGGCGCTCATCCAGTCCAGCGCTTCGATGTCCTTGTCCATGGCCTGCTCGATGGCCAAGGTCATCTCCAGCGTGCGCTGCTTCTCGGCCGGCGGAAAATACTGGGCCACGTACACCTGGCCCAGCGCCTCGCCCAGCTCCAGATCCACGCGACTGGTGCAGCGCTTCCATCGCTCCTGCTGCTTCTGGGCACCGTTCAGAGTGTGCGAGTAAAAGTTCCAAGTCTCGTGGTCGAAGCTCTCCGGCAAACTGGTGCCGGCGTAGGCGTGGAGGAGTTGCCAGCGCAGATAGGTCTTGATCCGCTTCATCGGCGTATCCGCAAGCAGCGCGTTGAACTCCGCGAAAAACTTAGGTTCGTTATCGTTCACCTTGCCGGCAGCGGGGGCGTGCGCGGCGACAACATAATCGCCCAATGAAAAATGTGTCAGGGTTTTTGAGAAGCCGGCCACATCCGTGGGGTGATTCAGATTCTGGGGATCGCGCTGCTCGGTAATGGTGAGCGAGGCCTTGGCCAGCCGCGTCTCAAGCGCCAGCACGGTCTTTGCATCCCTGGCAGCCCGCGCATCCCGCTCGCCCGCCAGCGTAAAGATGGTCCGCACGTGCGCCACGTATTGCCGACGCTGCTCCACGCTCTTGGCATCGGTGCGCGTGTAGTAGTCGCGCTCCGGCAAACCCAGGCCACCCGCGCCATAAAACGCAATCACCGCATTCGAATCGGCAAAGTCCTGGTTCGAGCCCACGCCAAAAAACGCGTTCACGCCGAGCGCGTGCAGATGCGCCAGCAGCGCCGGCAACTCCGCCGCCGTCCGGAGCGCGGCAATCCGGTCCAGTTCCGGCTGAAGCGGCGCCAACCCCAGCTTGTCCACGGCCGCCGTGTCCATGCAGCTGGCGTACTCGTCGCCGATCTTCTGTTCGTTGGCGGAGCGCGGGTTTTCCTTGAGGTTGCGCGTAGCCGCGGGCGCGGCCGCCTCTTCCAGAATCTGCCTCAGGTGCTGCCGGTTCAGCTCAAACAGCTCCGTAAAGCGGCCATAGCGGGCCTGGTCGGCGGGCAGCGGGTTGCGCTTGAACCACCCATTGCAACTGAAGCGGTAAAAGTTCTCGCAGGGGTCCACCGTCTTGTCGATGAGCGAGGGATCGAAGACCCGCAACTCAGGAACGGCAGGCGCAGCGGCGGGCGACGCGGCCGATGGTGCGGCAGACACAGCGGTTTGGCAAAGCGCCGGAACCCTGGCCAGCGCCGCGACCAAAACAGCCGTGAGCGCGACGGAATAAGCGGAATGTGCGGCGGTCAAGCGGAACATGCGGAAACTCTACCAGATTCCCGGCCCCGCGGGTAGCAGCAATCGGCGCAAATTACAATAGAGTCGAAGCCGCAATTCCTTCCAAGGAGCAAATCAAGTGGCGCAACGCACTCTGAGCATCATCAAGCCGGACGCGGTCCGCAAAGGCTTCGCCGGGGCCATTCTGGCCGAGATCGAGAAGGCCGGCTTCCAGATCGTGGCCATCAAGAAACAGTCGATTTCCAAGGAGCAGGCCAAGGGCTTCTATGCCGTGCATGAGGGTAAGCCGTTCTTCGGCGGGCTCTGCGATTTCATGTCCTCGGGGCCGCTGGTTCTAATGGTTCTGGAAAAGGACAACGCCGTTGCCGACTTGCGCAAGCTGATGGGCGCCACCAACCCCGCCAATGCCGATGAGGGGACCATTCGCAAAAAGTTTGCCGGCTCCATGTCGGAGAACGCCATTCACGGCTCCGACGCCGAAGACACCGCCGCCTTTGAGATCGGCTATTGGTTCGCGGGGTATGAACTGATCTAGAGTCTGTTATGAACAATAGACCGGCAGCGCCGGGAGCCAATTTCTCTCATTTCTAGGAGCGAGGAGGGACAGATACCGGGTGTATCTTAGCGACGAGCGACGACGAAATGGGGGAAATTGGCCCCGTCCCTTCGGGTT
>JBKQRH010000045.1:0-5145 GCA_052326045.1 Occallatibacter sp.
GCCTACGACCATCCGGCTGCGTTCCGCGTGGTGGTGCTTACCAAAAGCGCCTCCACCGTGGACGCCACCAGGGCCGCGCTGACCGAGATCGACGGGCTCACCGCCAGGCCCTTTACCCAGGAAGAGCTGGACCGGGCCAAGGACAACATCCTCAACTCCTTTCTCTTCCGCTACGACACCAGGGAAAAGGTGCTCAACGAGCGGGTGCTGCTGGAGTTCTACGGTTACCCGGCAGATTATCTTGAAAGCTACAAGGCCGCCCTGGAAAAGGTGACCTTGGCCGACGTGAATGCGGTAGCAAAGAAGTACATTCACCCCGAAAAGCTTGCGGTGCTGGTGGTGGGCAACGGGCCGGAGATCAAGCCGTCCTTGGACGAACTGAAGCTGGGGCCGGTGCAGGCGCTGGATATTACGATACCGATGCCGGGCAGGCCCGGTGCGGCGGAGAAGAAGCAGTGAGCGAAGAGCGAGGAAGCGCAGCGGGGAAGGGTCCGAATTTGGGTTTGGGCTCGAAGCTGGCGGTGGTCATCATGGCGGCGGGCAAGGGGACGCGGCTGAAGTCGCAGCGGCCCAAGGTGCTGCACCAGATCGGCGGCAAGCCTCTGCTGGACTACGTGATTGCCGCGGCCAGCCGGGTTGTGGCTCCAGGCGACATCTATGCCGTGATCGGCCACCAGGCAGAGAAGGTGCGGGCAGCCGTAGCTTCTACCGGCGTCAGCTTCGTCGAGCAGACGGAGCAGCGCGGCACCGGCCACGCTATCCAGTGCGCCCGCGAGGCCATCGCCGGCTACGAAAACATTCTGGTGCTATCGGGCGACGTGCCGCTCATCCGGGCGGAGACCATCGGGCAACTCTGGCAATTTCACCAGGCCGAACGGGCGGCCATGACGATTCTGACCGCCGCTCCCGCCGACCCTGCCGGCTACGGACGCATCATCCGCCGAGCGGCGGATTCCCCAGAGGTCGAGGCCATCATCGAGCAGAAGGCGCTCACGCCCCGGCAGCAGACCGTTCGTGAGATCAACTCCGGCATCTACGCCTTCAAGACCGCGCCGCTGCTGGCTCATCTTGACAAGCTCACCGCCAACAACGTCCACCGCGAGCTTTACCTCACCGATATGGCAGGCCTGCTGCGCTCGGCCAGGGAGCGCGTGGTTGCCTTGCAAGCACCTGATGCGGCTGAAGTGCTGGGCGCCAACACCATCGCCGAGCTGGTGGCCCTGGACGCCACGCTGCGCGCCGCGACTGCAAACCGTTTAATGGCCGCCGGCGTCACCATCTTCCGCCCGGAAACATGCGTAATCGACGCCGAGGTCGAAGTTGCGCCCGACACGGTCATCGAGCCCTTTGTGCAGTTGCTGGGCTCGACCAGGATCGGCGCTGAATGCCTGATCCGGTCGTATACGATCATAGAAAACTGCACGCTGGGCAACCGGGTGCTGATCCGCCAGGGCTGCGTGCTGGCGGAGAGCACGGTCGGGGATGGAGCCAAAATAGGCCCCTTCGCCCACCTGAGGCCAGGCAGCCAGATCGGCGAAGACGCCCACGTAGGCAACTTTGTTGAGACCAAGAAGGCACGGCTGGGCAAGGGCGCGAAGGCCAACCATCTCACCTATATCGGAGACGCCGAGGTCGGCGAGGGCAGCAACATCGGCGCCGGGGTCATCACCTGCAACTACGACGGCGACCGCAAGCACCTCACGCGGATTGGCAAGGGCGTCTTTGTGGGCAGCGATTCCACGCTGGTGGCGCCAGTGACGGTGGAGGACGGAGCCTACATCGGCGCCGGCTCCTGCATTACCAAGGACGTGCCGGCGGGCGCTCTGGCCGTGAGCCGGGCTCGCCAGATCACCATAGAAGGCTGGGTCGCCGCCAGGCGTGCCCGCCAGAAGACGCCGGAATAACCTGCCCGTCCATCCGGTTTGTCCAAATTAAACGCTTAATTCATCTTCCGGCATGAGGATTAGTAATCGAGGCGGGCTCATGCTTATGTCGAGGCAACCTCTTCGTGGTACGTTGGACCGCTTCTGCGCATATCTGTAATGGATTCAGACAAAACGCACCGTTTTGAGACGGTTCTAATCTCGGAATGTTTGTATCCGATCTAGTACTGGGAAGCCGATAACAGGGCCGAAATCGCCTCAAGAGGGCGCATCTTCGCGGCCGTTCCCTCGGCTGCAAGGATCGTGGGAGGAACCGGCTTGTCATTGAACCTGGCGACAATGGAAGCGCCGAACCCCGCGGTGAAATCACGCGCTGAAAGGAAAGCGCGCGCGGTTGCAAGGCTGCGCAGGCCGGCGCGGATTCTGGTCGTGGATGACGAAGCGCACGTCCGGTCGATGATCGGCGCCACCCTGGAACGCCAGGGATATGACGTGCAACTGGCCACCAGCGGCTGCGATGCGATGGAAACGCTGGAACGGAATGCCTTCGACCTGGTGCTGACCGACATCGTGATGCAGGAAAGGAGCGGCATTGCCCTGCTGGAACGCATCCACGCGCAGCAACCAAACCTTCCCGTGGTTATGGTCACTGCGATTCACGACATCAGAGTGGCCATCGATTCCATGCGCCGCGGCGCCTATGACTACTTGCTCAAGCCCTTCGAGCGCGAGCAGCTGGTGAGCGCGGTTCGGCGTGCCCTCGACCACCGGCAGGCCTTGCAAGAGAACTACAACTACCAGCAGAGCCTGGAGCAGGTGGTGCGCGCCCGGACGGATATGCTCCGTCAGGCCATGGAGGATCTGGAACACTCCTACGACGTCACCCTGGAGGCCCTCGGCGACGCTCTGGATCTGAAGGACTCCGAGACCGAAGGACACTCTAAGCGTGTAACCGCATACACCATCGCGCTGGCCCGGGCCATGGGCATCGCGGCGGCCGAGATCAAGGTGATCGCGCGCGGCGCTTTTCTACATGACATCGGCAAGATGGCGATTCCCGACGAGATCCTGCGCAAACCCGGCACGCTGAGCCCGGAAGAGCAGGAGGTCATGCGCGAGCATTGCACACGCGGCTACCACATGCTGCGGAAAATTCCATTTCTAAGCGAAGCGGCGGAGATTGTCTTCTCCCATCATGAGCACTACGACGGCAGGGGCTACCCAAGCGAGCTGCGTGGGAGTGAGATTCAGATCGGCTCCCGAATTTTCGCCGTCGCCGACGCTCTCGACGCCATCACCAGCGACCGGCCCTACCGCAGGGCACGCAACTTCGACGCGGCGCGCGAAGAGATTTTGCGCTGCTGCGGAACGCAGTTCGATCCCGGCGTGGTCGAGGCCTTTCTCAAGATTCACAATGATCTTTGGCACGAGCTGCGCTCTGAAATCACCGGCCAGAGCAAGCGATTCTCAACCTTCCCCATCGCAATCACCCCCGTTCCCGCGGCGATTTGAAGCATTTTCATTTTTGCTGCATGCAGAGGCTGCAGCCCTGCATCTAAGAGGTGTGTCCTGAAATCTCCTTTGGAGCAGAAACCATGCCCCCACTTTCCGCCGCTGAAGCCACTTCCTATCTGAATACCCTGCCGGGCTGGCAGATCGAGAACGGTGAGCTGGTCCGAACCTTTCAGTTTGAGGACTTCTGCGCCGCGCTGTGCTTCGTCAACCGGGTGGCTGACCTTGCGGAAGAGGCTGGCCACCATCCGGATATCGACATCCGCTACAACCGGGTCCGCCTGGGCCTGGTGACACACGACGCCGGGGGTCTGACAGCGAAGGACTTCGATCTGGCAGCCCGCATCAAGTAGCTGGTCCGACAGCCTGGGCAGACGGCCCGTTTGCCGCCGGAACGTGCGACCCGGGCTTACCCGGCCCCGGCGATCAGGATTTGTCCGTTGGGTCGTCCCCGGAAATCCCAAAATGGGAATTTGAGACTCGTTCATCCGCTTGATGGGGCTTTTTGAGGGTATTTCGGCGCCACCAGGCTGCCGCCGGCCCCCCGGCGAGCGCCAAAGCAGCGGCTATAACCCCCAGCTTGACCGAGCCAACCCGATGGGCGGCTGCAGATTTTGAATTGGTTTAAACACTAGATTCCAAAGAGTTTGACATGTCGATAGAGATTCTTTTCTCTGACTTTTGTTGCAATCTTGGTGCGTTTTGACCCGGTGAAAGTCTGGCCGTTCGATGCAGATTAATGAGAAGGATTACTCTCTGGGTTCGGGAAAAATAATTTCGATTTTTGTATTTGACTTCTACTGAATCTATGCTATGGTGTATATATTCCAGGGATGGAGGCGATCGAGCTTACCGCGCCGGATCTGGAAGCAAGTTGCGTCACTGGCCTCCCGGCACGAACAGAAAGACCGTTCGTGCCGTTTTTTTTGCGCCCAAAGCAGCGCCGCGCAATTCTCTGTTCCTTGCGTCTTCCACCTCACCGGCTCCGGTTCATTCCGGTTTCGGTCTAAAATAGGCTGGAGAGAGTTCACTATGCAGATTTGGATAAAACACCGCTGGATCCTGGGTCTGGCTGTCTTCGCCGTGACCGTGGCCAGCTATGCGCAGTGGTCGAACCCGGCCGACGATATTCCCGCCTATCATCCCTCGGCGCCGCTCAAGGTGAGCGCCCTGCCGCCGATTCTTTCCGGCAAACAACTGACCGGCGAGCACTTCCGCTATCCCTGGCAGGTGCACGCCTACCAGCAGGCAATCCAGATCGGGGACGTGCTCTACCAGCTCCCTTGCTACTGCCGCTGCGACCGCGCGCTGGGGCACACAAGCCTGCGCAGTTGCTATGAGACCGCGCACTCGACCGAGTGCTCGCACTGCGCCAAGGAAGGCTTCTTTGCCTACAAAATGACCAAAGCAGGCAAGACCCCGGCGGAGATTCGCGCCGCCATTATCCGCCACGAGTACGAGAGTATCGATCTGGAGAAGCAGTAGATGCTTCTGCGGCGGAATCGGAATTGGCGTAGAATCAATCTATGCAGCACGAGCCAGTTGTTCCGGCTCGCACCTGGGCATCTTTCCAGAACAGCAGGAAAGTGCGCACCACGGGGGCGTCACGGTTTCGACGGGATCGATTGCGGCTTGGGAGTCATGTCGGGGTGTGGGCACCCGTAATCGCCTGCAAAACAAAAAGTTGCCAACCAAGAACTGGCACTTGCAGCTTAATTAACTAAGCTGCCGTCTTCCACGGCTTTGCCTA
>JBKQRH010000046.1:0-3416 GCA_052326045.1 Occallatibacter sp.
ACCGGCCAATCCGCGTCGACGACGTCGCTAGGATTGTGGTGGCGGCTCGCGGCCTCCTCCACGACGAACAGCGCGAGGCCGAACAGCAGAACCGTTTGGTTGTATGCCCTCCTCGCAATCGGATGGCGTGCAAACCTCAGTTGTTAACCGGTTTCCTGAAATGATCTTTCTACCGATCGAGACCGCAGGCGAAGGAGAGATCAATGCGCATAGCCGGGTTCAGATGGCGCTGACGGAAGCCAGGATGAAAGCTCGCGCCGAATTTGACCAATGCCTGCAAGCAAGTGGACAGCGCCTTGAAGATATTCGGTCGTATGTCGAAGATCATCCGGAATTGCGCAGCCCCCTCTACGAGATTCCTCGCCACCAAGGAGTGGCTGGTGTGGCAGCTAATTTCGTCTGGCATGTCGGTCAGCGAATGAGAGGCAGAGCTGGAAAGTTTTCGATGGAACTGGTAACCGGGCCATGAACACTCAGTTTTGGATCGGAATTGATATCGGATCCACGACGGTCAAGGCTGTCGTCGTCGAAGCTGAAACCGGGCAGATCGCTTGGCGCGATTATCAGCGGCACGATACTCGCCAACCGGAAGTACTGCTCGATTTCCTTTGCCGCATCGAGACAGAAGCGAAGGCCAGCCCGAACAATGCCCGGATCTTTATCACCGGGTCCGGCGGAAACTCACTTGCCAGTCTCATCGGCGCCAAATTCGTGCAAGAGGTAAATGCCGTCGCACTTGCTGTCGAACGACTACACCCGGAAGTCAATTCAGTTATTGAACTCGGCGGGCAGGACGCGAAGATCATCATCTTCAGGGATGACACAAATAGCGGCCGTAAAAGGAAAATCCCCACCATGAACGACACGTGTGCGGGAGGAACCGGGGCGGTCATCGACAAGATAGCCAGCAAGCTGAATATCTCACCTGAACAACTTAGGATCCAACCGTATTCCGGAATCCGATTGCATCAGGTGGCTGGCAAGTGCGGAGTCTTCGCGGAGACGGACATCAACAGCCTGCAAAAGCAGGGCGTATCCACGGATGAACTCATGGCGTCGCTCTTCGACGCCATTGTTTTGCAGAACATGAGTGTGCTCACACGTGGAAACACGCTTCGCCCTCAAGTTCTGCTGCTGGGTGGCCCGAACGTCCTCATCCGTGGTATGCGCGAAGCCTGGCAACACAATCTGGAGTTCCTCTGGAAAGAGCGCCAGATCGAGTTGCCGCCACAAGCGGACCTCGAAGATCTGATTAAGGTTCCTGAGAATGCCTTGCATTACGCAGCTCTGGGAGCTATCGAGTTCGGGAAAATGGAGGACGAGGCCACCGGCCGCTATCTGGGAGCCGAGTGCCTTAGCCACTATGTGCGTGAGAGACGTCAGGCTGGCAAGAGCAGACGGAACGAGCCGGGACTGATTTCCTCACAGTTTGAGCTCTCGGAATTCAGAAGCAAGTATTCCAAGAAGCCGTTTGTGGCGGCTAACTTCTCTCCTGGTTCTACGGTGCGCGCTTTCATTGGAATAGACGCCGGCTCCACGTCCACGAAAGCCGTCCTTCTGTCTGAATCCTGCGAGGTACTCTGCAAGGCGTATCAGTTGTCATGCGGAGACCCAATTCAGGATGCGAAACAACTATTCGAATCGTTGCGCCAGCAGGCGGAATCGCAGGAAGCAAGGTTGGAAATCCTTGGTGTGGGCACGACCGGCTATGCGAAAAATATGCTCCACGATGCCCTCTGCGCCGACGTGGCG
Organism: Occallatibacter sp.; assembly: GCA_052326045.1. Lineage (GTDB taxonomy): Bacteria > Acidobacteriota > Terriglobia > Terriglobales > Acidobacteriaceae > Telmatobacter. The sequence goes on from JBKQRH010000046.1 coordinate 1,753, forward strand.
CTAGTGGAAACTGTAGCGCACACGCAATCCGCTTTGCATTACTACAAGGATCCGCACTGCATCGTCGATGTGGGAGGGCAGGACATCAAGATCATCGTCCTGCGCAACCGGCATATTAAGGACTTCCGACTCAACACACAGTGCTCGGCAGGCAACGGATATTTCCTGCAATCTACGGCGCAGGCCTTCGGCGTGCCTATAGAGCAGTTTGCAGATGCGGCTTTCTCGGCTGAGGCAATGCCGACATTCGGCTATGGATGCGCGGTTTTTCTGCAATCCGATATCGTGAACTTCCAGCGTAGCGGGTGGCGCCCAGAGGAGATTCTCGCCGGCCTCGCGGCCGTTCTTCCCAAGAACATCTTCCTATATGTGGCGAACGTGCCCAATGTCCAAAACCTGGGCACGAGGTTCGTCCTCCAGGGCGGAACACAGAATAATCTCGCCGTCGTCAAAGCAGAGTTGGACTTCATCCGCAACAATTTTGAAAATTCCGACACCCAGCCGGAAATCTTTGTACATCCGCATTGTGGAGAGGCTGGCGCCATCGGCGCCGCGATGGAATCCAGGCGCCTGTATGACCGTGGCCATCGCACTACCTTTATTGGTCTTGATGCAGTCCGCCATATCCGCTATCGCGCAACCCGAAGCGAAAAGACTCGTTGTGATTTCTGCAGGAACCACTGCCTGCGCACGTTCCTCGATATTCGGGTAGACAGTCACGAGGCTGACATTTCAGACAGCGGGAAGCACATGATCCCGCTTGGGCCTGGCGAGCGGCGTATGATCATCGCCGGTTGCGAGAAGGGTTCGGTCGAAGACCTGGACCGCATGCGCGAGATTAAGGCTGGCCTGGACGCGGTTCGCGCGACAACACCGAACTTGGTTGATGTGGCTGCGCACGATGTTTGGAAGTCGCGTCATCCTGCTCTGGTGTGCGATACCATCCCCGCCGCCCCTGGCTGGAGAGACTCGGTCAAGCGGCGTATCGCCCTGATGAAGGCCCGTTCCAAATTGCGGGTCGGCATTCCGCGTGTACTCAACATGTGGGTTTATGCCCCCCTGTTCAGCGCCTATCTGGAGAGTCTCGGTGTCTCGTCCGACAACATCGTGTATTCAGACTTCACGACGAACGAGATGTACCGGGCGGGTTCCGGCCGAGGCTCCATTGATCCCTGTTTTCCATCGAAAATCGTCATCGCCCATTTTCATAACCTGATCTTCACCAAGCACGCGCGCAGGCCGCTCGACTGCATCTTCCTTCCCATGTTCGACGTACTCTGCTCGCCGCTCATGCGAACGCGGGCCTGCAACGCCTGCCCAACCGCTGCACTCACGCCAGAAACTGTGGAAGCGGCGTACACAAAAGAGATTAATGTTTTCGCCGAAAACAATATTCGGTATCTGCATCCAATCGTCAATCTTTCCGACCAGAGGCTATTCGAGCAGCAGATGTTCGAATCCTGGGGGCCTGTGCTGGGACTCTCTGCGGAGGAGAACCATCGGGCGGTCCAAGCCGGGTACGAATCGTTGGCGAGTTACGAGCGCGACGTCCGCCGCCGGGCCCGAACCACCCTCGACATGCTGGAATACGAGCACCGTTTGGGAATTGTGATGCTGGGCCGCCCCTATCACCACGATCCCGGCGTCAACCACGAGATCATGGA
>JBKQRH010000047.1:0-3840 GCA_052326045.1 Occallatibacter sp.
GGATCCATGCGGCTGGCGGAGAGGCTTTCTCCAGACACGTCCTTGGAGGTCTTCCCTGAGAACCTCGGAGCCAATAACTCTGTACTCGCTGTGATTGTAGAGGAGCGGTGCGCAGAGCGGCTCGACGAGGAGCTCCAGAAATTTGGGCGGACCGCACGCAGGGAACTTAAACGCGCGGAGCGCGACGCTGAATTCGATGCCTATCTGCAGCGGTCGAAAGATAAGATCCGCTCCATTCAGGATGATATCCAGGCACAGTTAGCGAAGGCTCAGGCTGCCACAGGCGCGGAAAAAATCAGGATTGCCGCGGATTTGGCCGCCAAGCGGGCCGAAGTGGAAGCCAGGCGTGGAAAGGTGGAAGATCACATTAAGGAGATGAACTCCGGTTTGCAGTCGGACATTCGAGATATGAACTTTCGATTGGAATTGGCCGGGCTCAAGGCAAAATCCTCGTTGGCGGCAGGCATTGACCATCTTCATCGCCAGCTCAATCACTATAATGACGAACTGGAGAATCTCATCCACGACCAGATCGAGACGTTAAAAAAGGAGGCTTCAGAGCTGAAGGCCCACGCCGCCCAGGCGAGCGGAGAGACGAAGGCCGCCCTCGAGAACCATTTTTTGGCTGTCGAGTTACGTCTCCATCAGGAGCGCGGCAAGCTGCAGACTAGTTTCGAGGAGCGCCTCCTGCAAATGAAGCAGTGGTTCGATACCTTGCAAGTCCGGTCCGCTTTGGCACATGCTGAACTGCGAGACAAACTCCAAGCAAGCGTCAAAGCGGCTCAACATGCTATGGCGGAACTAAAAGCTCGCGTGCGCATGAGAAACCGCGAGGACGAACGATCCTGGGAGGACATCCGGCAGGGCTTCAACAAGGCCTGGAAGGACCTTAAGGAAGCGTTTGACCAGGCGAACCGCGAGCGGGTATAAGAGCATCAGCACAAATTCCCGGGCCAAAGAAAAGACAGAAGGAGAAATCTATGAACGCTACTCCAGTGGGTACATCTGTGAAGAAGTCGGTGGGTTGGTCAATTGGGCTCAGCGTGCTCATGATTGTGGCAGGGATTCTAGCGATAGCTTTACCGCTGGCTGCCGGAATCGCCGTCAACCTGTTGGTCGCTTGGCTGCTCGTTTTCAGCGGATGCGTCCATCTGGTGTTTGCCTGGCATACGCGAAGCGCCGGAGGCTTTCTCTGGGAGTTGCTGGTCGGAATTCTCTACATTTTTATCGGCGTGTATCTGCTCATGCATCCACTGCCGGGCTTAATGTCACTGACGATTGCGCTGGCGATCTACCTGCTCTTGGAGGCGATCTTGGAGTTTGTCTTGGGGTTCACACTTCGCCCGCTCCCGGGATCAGGATGGCTCCTGTTCGATGGGATCATCACCTTAATCCTCGCGGTCATGATTTGGAGAACGTGGCCAGGTGGCGCTCAGTGGATAATCGGCACTTTGGTGGGCATCAGCATGCTGTTTAGCGGCACGACTCGCCTAATGCTTTCTTTGGCCGCGCGCAGCGTCACAAGTAAGTTGGCCTAGGCCTCGAAGGACTTCTTCGCGAGCAGGTCCAGCGCGTACGCGCCTTGCAAGGATTTTTCATGTGCACGGTTGGACTGGACCCGAAGACACTGGGCCAAGAGGCAGTTCGAAACTCCGCGGAACCCTCCCTCTGAAGTTGAGGGGCACACCGTGGAATGGAGGAACACGCCGTGGGAGCCATGATTCCATTAGCCGATGCGTCGCGACGGCCGGCGCATTTTCCCATCGTTACGACCTGCATCATTCTCACGAACTTTTTCGTTTTCGTACTTGAGCTGACGGGCGGTGATGCGTTCGTGCTCCAGTGGTCGGCAATCCCCGCCAACATTATGGCTGGCCATCACTGGATCACCATCCTCACTGCCATGTTCATGCACGGCAGTTGGTCCCACATCATCGGCAACATGGTTTTCTTGTGGGCCTTCGGTCCCGAGATCGAAGACGCGATGAATCCATTTCGCTATTCAGCTTTTTATCTCCTCGGTGGAGTGGCTGCAATGCTGGCGCAGATCGTGGCCACCCCCCATTCCACAGTCCCAACATTGGGCGCGAGTGGCGCGATTGCCGCGGTCATGGGCGCTTTCCTGGTCACCTATCCTAGCGATCGCATTCGCACGCTCCTCTTCTTCTTTGTGTTTGTGAGCGTCAGATTCATCCCAGCCGTAGTCCTAATCGGCTTTTGGTTCCTCACGCAGCTCTTGAACGCCGGGACGGTGGCACAAGTGCAGACCGGTGGAGTGGCTTACTTAGCTCACATTGGTGGTGCTGTCTTTGGGGCTGTTACGGCCCGCTTTTTTGAAGACCCGCGGCGGCTCGCGGACTAAGGTACTTACTGTGTCGCCCAACGCTGACGAGACTCGCAACCCGATTGTCGGCTTGACGGCACAGGAAGCCGCGGCTCGGCTAAACCAGTTTGGGCCGAATGAGCCCGCCGCGACGCAGCACCATTCCTTTTATTCCGATCTCTTGCACGCGTTCGCAAATCCCTTGGTGTTGATCCTGGTGATGGCCGCCACGGCCTCCGCGTTTCTCGGCGACAAGGTGGATGCGGGAATCATCGGCGCCATCGTTCTGATCAGCATCGCTATCGACTTAACGCAGACCTATCGTTCGCAACGCGCGGTCGAACAACTCCGCGATCGCGTGGCCCCGACCGCAAGCGCCCTGCGCAGCGGCGAATGGAAGGAGATCCGGCGGCGCGACGTAGTGCCGGGAGACATTGTCCGGCTTTCCGCCGGAGATCTGGTTCCCGCGGACTGCCGCCTCCTGATTGCGCGGGATCTCTACGTCTTGCAGGCATCGCTCACGGGCGAATCGATGCCTGCCGAAAAGGAAGCCACCGCCGAACCAGCCTCGACCAAAGCGGACGCGCGCAACATGGTTTTTCAGGGCACATCCGTCGTCAGCGGAACGGCAACGGCGGAAGTCCTCCAGACGGGCCCACGGACGGCCTTTGGCGATATTGTCACCCGCCTCGCAGCAAGGCCGGAAGAGACTGCCTTCGACAAGGGCCTGCGGAATTTCAGTCATCTCCTCGCGGGCACGGTTTTCTTCCTCGTTCTCTTCCTGGTTGTCGTCAGCGTCGCGCGCCACCGCGATGTCCTGCAATCTCTCATGTTTGCTGTTGCTCTGGCTGTCGGCTTGACGCCGGAATTCCTGCCCATGATCACATCGGTGACGCTATCCAAAGGCGCCGTCGCCATGGCGCGCAAGAAGGTCATCGTCAAGCATCTCTCCGCCATTCAGAACCTCGGCAGTTTGGATGTGCTTTGCAGCGATAAAACCGGGACGCTTACCGCGGGGACAATGACGCTCGATCGCTCTCTCGATCCCTTGGGGAATCCGTCCCAGCGCGCCCTGGAACTTGCCTACCTCAACAGCAAGTTCGAGACGGGCATCCGCAGTCCTCTCGACGACGTGATCATCCACCAGCCTTTGCAAAAAATGGAGGACTACACCAAGTGCGACGAAATCCCCTTTGATTTCGAGCGTAGGCGGCTCTCAGTCGTGGTCGAAAACCAGTCCCAACGAATTCTCATTACGAAAGGTTCCCCGGAAGGAATTATCCCGCTAATCTCCGGTTACGAACTGGAAGGCAAGGTAGTACCCATCGACGACGACGCTGCCAAGCGCATACGCCTGAAAAGCGATGAGCTGAATGACCAGGGATTTCGAACGCTGGCGGTCGCCTACGTCGGGGTTCCTGCGTGCGCGAACTATTCCGTGCGGGACGAGCGCAATCTGATCTTGGCCGGCTTTCTGAGCTTTTCCGATGCGCCGCTGCCAGATGCCGCCGAGGTTC
>JBKQRH010000048.1:0-3961 GCA_052326045.1 Occallatibacter sp.
TCATCCTGGTGGTCACCATCGGAATGACCGGCAAGCAATACGTCCTCCAGCAGCTCCAGAAGATCGAGACCAACTCGGTCGAGCTGGAATACGCCGGCGGCGGTTCTACAGCTGCGGAGCGTGTGCTCTACAGCGACTCCCTCACCCGCGACGACGAAAAAGCCGTGGACGCCCAGTTGCCTGGCATCCTCTACTCCTCGCCCATCATCACCATGCATAACCGCATCAGCTTTGGCGGAGGCGTAGTCAAGGACACGCTGGTGCTGGGCGTAAGCCCGCAATACCAAAACATCCGCAACCTGCTGGTGCTCGTGGGCCGTTTCCTTGACGACGAGGACGATTCCGCCCACATCAAGTGCGCCGTGGTCACCGAACTCTTCGCCCGCAAACGGTTCGGCAGCGCGGATGCGGCCGTCGGCCAAACCTTCGAGATCACCGGCATCCCCTTCACCATCATCGGCGTCTTCAAGGAAAGCGTAAACGACTTTGGCATATCGGAGATCGAGGACCAAACCATCCTGATTCCCTTTTCCGTGGCCCGCTATTTCACGGGAACGGAAAATGTAAACCAGATCTACTTTTCCATGCGCAGCATGGACGAGGTCCCTGACGCCGCAACAGAGATCGTCCGCATCGTCCAGGCGCGCCACCGGCCCCATTCGGTCTACCAGGCGCAAACGCTCACGGAGTTGCTGGCCATGGCCGACAGGATTACCACGGCTCTGACCGCGGTCCTAGTGCTGGTGGCCGCCGTCACCCTGGCAGTAGGCGGCGTGGGCATCATGAACATCATGCTGGCCAATGTCCGCTCCCGCGTCCGCGAGATCGGCATCCGCAAGGCCCTGGGCGCCACCTACCGCGAGATCAAGCTCCAGTTTCTTGCCGAGGCGGTCATCATCTCGCTGGTTGGCGGCATCGTCGGTTCGATGGTGGGGCTGGCCTTGCCGTTATCCATCCGCTTCTTCACCGACTATGCCATACCGATCTCGAGCTGGTCCGTCGTCATTGCCCTAACCGCGGCCACGCTGGTGGGCGTAATCTTCGGCACCGTTCCCGCCACCCGCGCCGCCCAGTTGGACCCCGTCGAGGCGCTCAAATATGAGTGACCCTGAAATCCTGCCTCCCAGCTCCGAAGCCAATCCTGAGGACAAGCCCTCCCAAGGCCCGAGCCTCACGCTGATCTATGGCCTGATCGCCATAGTCCTGGCCGCCGCCATCGGCTTCGCCTTGCTGATCGTGCTCCCGTTCTACCGCCGGCGGTAGGACATTCCTGCATCTGTAAACGGAGGAAGCATCCATGCCGACTCAAACCGAAAAAGCCTTGCTATTCCAGGCTCTCCATCAACAGCCTGGGATCTTCGTCGTGGCCAATCCGTGGGACGCTGGAACCGCACGGATACTCACCAGTCTCGGATTCGTGGCTCTTTCCACTACCAGCGCCGGGCTTGCGAGCTCGCTCGGCAGGTGCGATCGAACGAACACCATTAGCCGCGACGAAGGACTGAACAATGCAAAGTCCATTGTGGAAGCCACTCCGCTTCCCGTTGCCGCCGATCTTGAAAACGGTTATGGTCACAGTCCGGAGACCGCCGCCGAGACAATTCGCCTGGCGGGGGAGATGGCCGGTCTGGTGGGTGGTTCCATCGAAGACTCGACCGGCAATCGAGAGCATCCCATCTACGACTTCGATCATGCGGTGGAACGAATTGCGGCTGCCGCTGCCGCCGCCCGCGCACTGCCCTTCCCTTTCATGCTCGTTGCCCGCACGGAAAACTATGTTTACGGCCGCCGCGATCTAGACGACACCATCCGCCGCTTGCAGGCCTTTGAAGCCGCTGGGGCCGATGTTCTGTTCGCCCCCGGAATCACCCGCGCGGAGGACATTCAAGCTGTCTGTGCTTCGGTCGGCAAGCCCGTGAACGTGCTGGTGGGACTCAAAGGAGCGCCCCCGCTCTCCGTCTCCGAGCTTGCTGCTTTGGGAGTTCGCCGCATCAGCCTCGGCGCGGCCTTCAGCCGGACCGCTCTGACAGCCGTCATCCGCGGCGCCCGCGAAGTGCTCGATCATGGGACCTTCTCCTTCGCCACCGATGCGTTTTCCGGTTCAGAATTGTCCACTTTCTTCGACGCTCCTGAAGCCTCGCGCCAATGAACATCAGCGCTTCGTGACCATCGAGGAATGGTTGACGATCACGGCCCGGTCAAGCGGGAAAGGATGGCTGGAACCGGCAGGCATCGAAGTTGCTATTGAATAGTCGCATCGGGGTTGGCCGTTGTATCGCCGGAAGCGGCGGAAGCATCCGGGCCGGCCGTATGGCCGTTGCGCTTGGGGAGGCTGGAAAACTCGGCTTCGATGCGCTGAATGGTGCCCGCCTGGGCAGACTCGTAGGCCACGCGGATGCCGTTGAAGATGGCGCGGTCGTTCGAGGAGCCGTGGCCGATAATGCAGACCCCGCGCACGCCCAGCAGATGCGCGCCGCCGTACTCGCGATAGTCCAGGCGGCGGCGGAATTCATTGAAGGCCTTGCGGCTGAGCAGCGCACCCACCTGGGCGGTGACGGTGCGGGTGAGCGACTCGCGCAGCACGTCGCGCACAAAGCGGCCCACGCCCTCGCTGGTCTTCAGCGCCACATTGCCGACAAAGCCGTCGCAGACAATTACGTCGGCCTGCCCGCTGAAAATGTCGCGGCCTTCAACATTGCCCACAAAGCGGATGGGCAGCGCCTTGAGCAGCGGAAAGGCCTCGTGGGTGAGGTCGTTGCCCTTGGTCTCTTCTTCGCCGATGGAGAGCAGGCCGACGCGCGGCGACTCGATCTTGAGCACGCTGCGGGCATAGATTTCGCCCATCACGGCGAACTGCGCCAGATTGTTGGCCTTGCAGTCCACGTTGGCGCCCACGTCGAGCAGCACGCAGGGATTGCCTTTGGAGCTGGGCATCGGGGTTGCCAGCGCCGGCCGGTCAACGCCGGGCAGCGCGCCCAGCACCATCTTGGCGGTGGCCATGGCCGCGCCGGTGTTGCCGGCGGTGACAAAGCCGGCCGCCACGCCATCGCGCACCAGCTTCAGCCCCACGCGAATCGAGCTGTCGCGCTTGGTGCGCACCGCGTGCGCCGCCTTCTCCTCCATCCCGATGCGTTCCGAGGCATGATGGATGACGATCGGCAGGTCTTCGTTTTCCAGATGCTCGTCCAGAAGATCGCGCAACTCCGCCTCAGGTCCAATCAGATGGACCCGCACAGGGAAAGCGCGGCAAGCGAGAATCGCCCCGCGAATCTCCGGCTCTGGAGCCTTGTCGGTGCCTACGGCGTCAAGCGCGATGTCGATGAGCATAGGCGCTGAAGTTTACTTGGTTGCTTCCTTGATGTCCAGGACGGCGCGGCCCTTGTACTCACCGCACTTGGGGCAGGCGCGATGGGGCAGCTTCTTCTCGTGACAGTTGGGGCACTCGGACAGGCCCTTGGCGGTCAGAAAGTCATGGGCGCGGCGATTCGCGGTACGGCGCGTCGAATGGCGCCTTTTCGGATTGGGCATGATGCAATTCCTTTCGTCTCCCCACCCGCTTCATCCCGGCTCCAGACCGCACGTGGTCCTGGCTGCCTTCCGGCACAGGCGGAACGCCCCTAATATCTCGGAGGCGGCTGATTCCTCAGGACTTAATCCGGCCGCGGAGCCCAGCCAGCGCTTCCCAGCGGGGGTCGCTCGGACCATCTTCGCAGGAACACGGTTGGCTGTTGCGGTTCTCACCGCAGCGCGGGCAAAGCCCCTTGCAGTCGGGCTTGCACAGCGTCCTGACCGGCAGGGACAAAAGCACCTGCTCGCGCAGCACATCTTCAAGCAACAGACTGTCCTTTTGATAATAACCGATTTCCGTCTCCGGCGCTGTAATGGACCGCTCCGGCGGGCCGGAATCCGCTCCCACGGGCCGGAAGATCAGGTCGAAGTCGGCTGCCAGCGGAATCTCCAC
>JBKQRH010000049.1:0-2743 GCA_052326045.1 Occallatibacter sp.
CGGATGGACCCCGGTTCGCGGCCATCTCCCGATGACCGCCGTCGTGCAGCACGATGTTGGCGGCTTGGCCCCGCCGTTCCAGGCGATCAACGACGCGCGTCAGCCGCTCCACGATCTTCTCCGATGAAGGCTCGCTCCAATCGGAGGTCATCGCATTCCACAGCACCGGAACCATCCCCAAATCCCTTGCAATACGCAGCACATACGGCCTGCGCGCGCCAAAAGGAGGGCGAAAGTACTGTACCGGCGCGCCCGTGATCTGCTCCAGCGCCTGCTTGCTTCGCGTCAGTTCCTCCCGCACGCGGCCGGGCGAGGTGAACGCCAGGTTCGGATGACTCCAGGAGTGGCTTCCGATCAGGTGACCGGCCTCAACGATCCGACGCACCAGCGCCGGTTCGGCCTGAGCGTGGCTGCCTAACAAAAAGAATGTAGCCTTCACATCGTGGCTGGAAAGAATATCGAGCAGGCGCGGCGTCCAGGCCGGGTTGGGGCCGTCGTCGAAGGTAAGCGCCAGCTCACCGGGGCGCTCGGGCGCAATCAGTGCGCGCCCAAAGAGCTGCGAACCCGGCCACATCGCCGCATAGGCGCAGCCGCCCGCCGCCAGCCCCAGCGCAGTCGCCGCGCCGACCCCAGCGCAAATCCCCGTAGCCAAAGGAGGAAGCATTCTGCCTTCCAGTGTGCGGTGCGGGACCGTTGGACCGCAAGCATAACCCAAATTCGCCAGTAGATGACTTTGCTGCCAATGCTGCAGTTTTCCGAACGCCAGCTTTCCAGGAGATATCGACTGGGAAAGCCGGACGGACGCCGCCGTGTGCTGGATGCAATGGCGGTTCTTCATCAACTAACGATGTGGGTGGAGTAAGCGGCAGCCATCCGGATGGGCGCGGCAACAAGATGAACCAATGTTGACGACGGAGGGGCGTGGACGGAGAGGTGATCGTGAAATGGCTTCGATATGGGGTTCTTGGTCCCGGCAATAGCCGTGGCGAGCACGCCCGGGCTTTGCCTTGGAGAAGATGCATAATAAACCGCGAGCAGCGGCAGCCGGTGCTATATTGCCCTGTAGCCGGAAAAGCAACATGAAAGCTCCGGCCAGGAGGAACGCATGACAACCTTCATTCGCACAGTATTCGTAGCCGGTTTATTGATCGGCCTATCGGCGCCCTTCGCGGCAGCACAGGACCAGGACATGGAGGGGAGCAAAGACCATCCCTTGATTTCGCGGTATCCCGGTACTTACATCAAGGACTATGTGACTAAAGCGTTTGATGAGTTCACGCTTCCGCTCGGCAAAACCAGTGACCTTAAATTTGCCAAAAGCCTGCATCTGGAAGGGAAGGTCACTCGCATCGTTTACACACCTCCCTCGGGACGCTCGGTGCTGGAGGTCTTCCGCAACTATCAAGGCGCGCTCAAGAATGCCGGGTTCGAGACACTTTTTACTTGCGGCCCGCAGGACTGCTCCGGGGAGGGTAAATCGGATGGAAGGGTGTACGGTAACGGTGAATACGACGATTACTGGGGACCCGACCACGGGATTCACTACCTTTCGGCAAAGCTCGGGCGGCCAGAGGGCGACGTTTATGTGAGCCTCCTGGTTGACGACCAGGGCGGGGATTTCCGGCCCAATACCGAGCTCTACGTTGTCGAAACCAAGCCCATGGAGTCGGGTCTCATCACGGTGAACGCCGCATCGCTGGCCAACGACATCAATCGCACCGGCCACGCATCGGTTTATGGTATCTACTTCGACACCGGCAAGGCCGATGTCAAGCCCGAGTCCGACGCGACGCTGAAAGAGATCGCCAAGCTGCTTCAAGGCCACCCCCAGCTGAAACTTTATGTTGTGGGGCACACCGACAACCAGGGCGCGCTCGACCTGAACATGGACCTTTCGCGCCGGCGCGCAGAGGCGGTGCTCGCTGCGCTCACGACGAAATACGCGGTTCCTGCCGCCAGGCTGAAGGCCTTCGGTTGCGGCCCCTACTCCCCCGTGGCCTCGAATGACAGCGAGGATGGGCGCGCGAAAAACCGCCGCGTCGAATTGGTGAAGCAGTAGTGGAACGGATCAAGGGCTATCCGGAAGTTGGGTGCCAGTTGATAGAAACAGGCCATTTCATGCGCTGAGTAGTTCCAGCGTCCGTGGCCGGCCAAGACTCAAAGTGGCAGGCTTCCCCAATCCTGCCCCGGCCGCCCACTGAGAATGGGACGCCTCCGCTGCACCTACGCCCGCCTCCAGGCGTATACTCGCCTTGTTCGGGTCGCATCCTGAGTCTACGGAGCGGCACTGGAGACAACTATGAGCCTCACCCACTTTCCAGGCGATGTGAATCCCTCGCCTCCCGGCATCCCCATCACAAAAGTCACCATGCCGGCGCTGGCCGAGATGAAGCGCCAGGGCAAACCCATCTCCGCCCTCACCGCCTACGACTACTCCAGCTCCCGCCTGGCGGACGAGGCCGGCATCGACCTGATCCTGGTCGGCGACTCGCTGGCCATGGTGGTTCTGGGCCACGAAAACACCCTCGCCGTCACCGTAGACGAGATGCTCCACCACACCCGCGCTGTCCGCCGCGCCGTGCGCCGCGCGCTGCTGGTGGCCGACATGCCCTTTGGCAGCTATCACGGCCCGGTCGCCGAAGGTCTCGCCAATGCCATTCGCTTCGTCAAGGAGGCCGGCGCCGAGGCGGTCAAGATCGAAGGGCCGCGCATCGAACTGGTCCGCGCACTCACCGAAGCTGAA
>JBKQRH010000050.1:0-24942 GCA_052326045.1 Occallatibacter sp.
TCTAAGGTTTGGCTTCGCAGGCGTCGCGGCCTCCGGCAACACAAGCACACGATTAACACTTTATTGACACGTACCCCAATCCCGCCGTTGCATCATCCCATCATGAAACCACGGCCGCGCTTTCCGATTGCCCTGCTGACTTTCGTCGCCGCTGTCCTTCTCACGGTTTTTTTGCCAGTCCAGGCGTATGCCCAGGCTTACGTCGGTAAACCGAAACTGATCGTCGTCGTGGTCATCGATCAGTTCCGCGGCGACTACCTGAACCGTGATCGCGGCGAGTTCAAGGGCCGTGGCTTCCGTTTGTTCATGGACGAGGGCGCATGGTTCACCGATTGCTACTTCGACTACGCCAACACCAAGACCGCGCCCGGACACGCCACCATCGGTACCGGCGCTTACACGGATGGCCACGGTATTGAAGCCAACGATTTTTGGGACGCCTCGCGCTCCAACGACCACAAGGTGACTTCGGTTGAGGACGAGCGCTATCAACTGGTCGATCTGCCGCCCAGCTCGATTCCCGCCAATCAGCCCGGCGCCCCTCCGACGGCCCTCAAGTACGTCATCGGGGCCTCGCCGCGCAACCTGCGCGCCACCACGCTGGGCGATGAACTGCGGCTGGCCACCAACGGCCGCTCGCGCGTCTACGGCATCTCACTGAAGGACCGCGCGGCGATTCTTCCCGCCGGCCAAGCCGCCAACGGCGCTTTCTGGATCGACAACTCCAGCGGCCAGTTCACCACCTCCACTTATTACATGGAACACCTGCCGGAGTGGGCGCGGGCCTTCAATGCGAGCGGCCGTCCCGCCCAGGCCGCCCGCGAGGCCATGGTCGAGGGCACCACGCAGTTCTACGATCTGGTCGGACGCATGCCCGCCGCAAACAGCTACGAATTGGACTTTACCAAGGCCCTCATCACCGACGAAAAACTTGGGGCAAATGGCGTCACCGATCTGGTAGTCGTCTCACTCTCAGCCAACGATATTCAGGGCCATCAATTCGGTCCCGACTCGGACTCCGAGGAGCAGATGATTCTGAGCCTGGACCGCGACCTGGACGGCTTCTTTTCCTGGCTCGACCAGACCGTGGGCCTCCGGAACGTCTGGCTGGCGCTTTCGGCCGACCATGGCATTGCGCCGATTCCCGCCGAAGCCGCCAAGTTGGGCATCGACTCGGCGGTCGTCAACCTGGAAACGCTCTACGCCAGCTTGAATGCAACGCTGAACGCGCGCTACTCGCCGGGGAAGCAGATGCAGTACCTGATGCCCGGTCCTGAGCTGCCGTACATCGTGCTGGACCGCAGGGCATTTGAGAAGGCCGGAGTCGACGAAAAAGCTGCTGAAGACATGGTGGCCGCGCTTATGCCCCAGGCCGTAGCCAGCCAGACCCCGCAAGCGCCCCAGAATAGTGAACCCGCCCCGCCGCCCGCGCAGCATCGCCTTCCGCCCACGCCCCAGGTCGCCGGAGTCTATACCCGGCTGGAGTTGGCCCATAGCCAACTGCCGCCCTCGGAGTGGGGCCGCTTGCTGGCCCACAGCTACGCAGACCACGGCAACTGGTACGTGATGCTGGCGTTGGGCGCCTATCAGATGGAGGACCTGCACGGCTCGATTGCGACTACGCACTTCAGCCCCTGGTCTTATGACCGCCATGTGCCGCTGGCCTTTTACGGCGCGCCCTTCGCGCCTGGCGAGTATCATGAACGTGTAGCCCCGGTGGATATGGCGGCGACCTTCGCCTCGCTGGCGGGTATCAATCAACCGTCGGCGTCTGTAGGCCGCGTACTCATTGAGGCGCTCAAGCCGATCAGGCAGGTTGCCGGACAGTAGGGATCTTATCGTCGAGATGGTCAGGCCGCTACGAGTAAACCGGCAGCACGGCGACGAAGCGGCCTGAAAACTGACGACTGATAACTGACCGCTGACAAGAAGGAAGTTTGCCGCGCGTGAAACCCGATATGAAAGTTTGTTTGGCCGGCCTGGAACTGGTCAACCCGGTCATCGCCGCCAGCGGCACCTTTGGCTATGGCATTGAATTTGAAGAAATCGTCTCGCTGGAGCGGATCGGCGGATTCGTCACCAAAGGCATCTCGCTGGAGCCGATGGCAGGCCACGCCGCGCCACGCATTGTACAAACTGCGGCGGGCATGCTCAACGCCATCGGATTGCAGAATGTGGGCGTTGAGGACTACCTCGCGCGCAAGCTGCCGCCGCTCCGGCGTTATCCCCTCTGCAAGGTCATCGTCAACGTCTTCGGCTACACGGTGGGCGAGTATATCGGCGTTATTGAGAGGCTCAACCAGGCCGAGGGCATCGCGGCCTATGAACTGAACGTCTCCTGCCCCAATGTCCACGCCGGCGGAATGGCCTTCGGCGCCGATCCGGGCTCGCTTGAATACCTGGTCAGCCGGGCCAAGTCCGCCTCCAGGCGGCCGCTCATCGTCAAGCTCTCGCCCAACGTGACATCCATCGCCAACATGGCCAGGATCGCCGCCGACGCCGGAGCTGACGCGGTAAGCCTGACCAACACCTTCCTGGCCATGTCCATCGACGCGGAGACCCGCCGGCCGCGCCTGTCGAACGTCACCGGCGGCCTCTCCGGCCCGGCTATCAAGCCCATCGCCCTGCGCATGGTCTATGAAACCGCCCGCGCCGTCACCATTCCCATCCTCGGCATGGGCGGCATTGTCACTCCGGAAGATGCCGTCGAATTCCTGCTGGCCGGCGCTACCGCCGTCCAGGTGGGCACGGCCAGCTACGCGGATCCGCGAGCCACCGAGCGGCTGGCGCATGGCCTCGAATCCTGGTGCCGCAGCCACCAGGTGGAACGGGTAGCCAGCCTGACCGGCGCGCTAGAGATTCCGCGCGATTGAGCCGGACTGCAAACGACGGAAGTCTTTTTAGGACGGAACCCTCTCCGCCCATCGTCTGCACGGTGATCCTGGGCTACCTGCTCTGCCGCGCCACCGCGCCGATCATGCTCACCATTCTGCCGCCGGACAAATACACCGCATACGCCGACCGCTTCGGCGCCAACAAGGTCAGGAGCGAAAAGTTCACCAGCCCCTTGCCGCAGTTTTTATCCGACCGCTTCGGCTGGCCGCAGATGGTGGAGGGCTTTGCCGCGCGCTACAACGCTCTGCCGCCCGACGTGCGCGCCCACACAGCCATCTCCTGCGGAAACTACGGCGAAGCCAGCGCCGTCAACATCCTGGGCCCCAAATACGGCCTGCCCACCGCCATCAGCGGCCATCAGAACTACTTCTACTGGGGCTGGAACGGCTATACCGGCGAATCCGTCCTCACCCTCGGCGATGATCCCAAATCCTACACGGAATACGACTCCGAAGTCATCGATCTGGGCCCTTTTGATGACCCCTGGATCATGGATCACGAGCATCACCACTACTTCTGGCTGCGCCACCGCAAGCGCACCTACGCCGCCGACTGGCCGGAGTTCAAGTACTGGTACTGAGCAAGCCCCATGCCAGCTCGTGTTGCCCTCACATCACCGCATGAACCACTCCATCTCCGCGCCACCACGAAACACACACGACTTTCTCGTGTAATGCTATAGCGGCCGATAGCTCCCCTGGCCCCACGGCACCTCGACCGACACCGAACACCCCGGAATGCCCACGGAAATCTTGACTACGCCCGCGTTCTTTCCTTCGACGGTTGGAATCACAATCGCTACGGCGTGTCCCCGTGCGTCCACCGTCTCCATGGGGGCATGCGTCTCTCCCTCAGACACCGATTGCAGAGGGAAAATGTCGCCCGGTGGCAGGCCATCGCCATACACCAGCAATCCCTCCCCTTCAGGGAACCCGAGCCTGGCCTCAAGCCGGCAGTTTCCGTCCGCGCTCTCAATCGGATACGGAACGATCGTGCCTGGAAAGAAGAACTTCCCATCCGGGCTTTCCAGCATGTAGCGAATCGGCTCGCCGAGAGCGGCCTTCAAGTCAACTTCAATCTCGTCTGCTGGCTCCAGCGAATCCTTCTTTTCCTGGTCCCGCGTGGGTAAATGCCACATCACCAGGCCCTTGGCATTGGTATAGACCTGCCCGGGGGTATACTGCACCGGCGCGCCGATCCTCCACACCGCCAGCGTATAGCTCTGCTTTTCAGGCGCGCCGGGGATCAGCAGCCGGTAACGAACGGAATGACCCTCCGGCAGTTGCAGGTCTGCTATCTTTTGAAACTGGATGCGCAGCCCTTTCGGATTCCTCTCATTCGCAGCGGCATTATCCAGCCCGATTTGCTGCCGTAAAAGCGTGATAGCTTGCTTTTCCGCTATCTGCTCGGGGCTTTGCGCGCAGCAAACCCGCGCCGGCAAGGCCAGGAACGCAAACACGAAAAGCTGGATAAGTCTCTTCCGGAAAGGATTCATGAACGCAGTTTGCGCCTTCAACTGGAGCCTCCTTTTTTCCGCATGGGTTGGCCAGAATTCTACTTGCTCGCGACCGGCAGGTAAAGGCCAAAACCATCTCATCAGGCCCTTCGCCGCGCCACTTCCTCATACACCTCGGCGTATTCTTTTGCCGGCCGCTCCCACCCATAATCCCGCGCCATCCCGTTCCGCATCAACTTCTTCCAGCCTTCTTTATCCTCGAACGCCTTGAGCGCCCGGTCGATCGCCTCCAGCAGCCCCGATGCCTTCAACCCCTCAAACTTGAAGCCCGTCCCCGTTCCCAGCTCCGCATTCCACTCCTCGATCGTGTCGTCCAGCCCGCCCGTGGCGCGCACCACCGGCACCGTCCCGTATTTCAGCGAATATATCTGGTTCAGTCCGCAAGGCTCGTACCGCGATGGCATCAGAAACATATCGGAGCCGGCCTCGATCTTGTGCGCCAGCGCCTCGTCGTAGCGAATCTGCACGGCCACGTTGGCCTGGTTCCGGAACGCCCAATCGCGAAAGAACCTCTCGTATGTCGGCTCGCCCGTCCCCAGCGCCACCACAGCCACATTCCGCTCCGCCAACTCGTCTGCAATCTCCATCACTAAGTCGAAGCCCTTCATCCTGGCAAACCGCGACACGATGCCGATAACCGGCGTCGACTCCGGCACCTTCTCCAGTCCAAACGCATGCAGCAAATCCGCGCGGCACTCCCGCTTGCCCGCCAAATCTTCCGGGGTGTAGTGCGCCGCCAGATTCCCGTCCGTGGCCGGATCCCAATGCGCATAGTCCACGCCATTCAAAATCCCCTTGAGGTCTGCCGCGCGCTCCCGCAGCACGCCCTCCAGTTTTTCTCCGAACTCCGCCGTCTGAATCTCCTCGGCATATTTCCGGCTCACCGTGGTCAGCATGTCGGAGTAGACCACTCCGCCCTTGAGGAAATTGAAGGTGTCGAAATGCTCCACCTTGTCCATGGTGAAGATCTCCCACGGGAACAGCAGCCGCTCCGTCGTAGCCGGGGGAAACCATCCCTGGTAGCCGGCGTTGTGAATCGTAAGCACCACTCCGGCCCCGCGTAGCACCGGGTCCATGGAGTACACCGTCCGCAGGTACACCGGAATCAGCGCCGCCTGCCAGTCGTGCACATGAAACACCTGTGGCGCGCCCAGCAGCTTCGCCGCCTCCAACACCGCCCGGCAAAACAGCCCAAAACGCTCCCAATTGTTCGGATAGTCGCCCGTCCTGGTCCCATAAAGCCCCGGCCGATCGAACAGCTCCGGACAATCCACAAAGTAATATTGCACCCCGTTCCGCCTGCCCCCGTCCACAATCCCCACAAACCGGTTGTAGTGCTCGAACGGAATCGTGATCGACCGCACTGCGTACTTCCACTTGCCTTTGATGTGCGCCCGCACCCCCGCATACAGCGGCAGGTACACCGTAACCCTGTGCCCCAGCTTCTTGAGCTCCGGCGGCAATGCCCCTACCACGTCGGCCAGCCCGCCGGTCTTGGCAAACGGAGCACACTCCGAGGAGGCAAACACAATATGCATCGAGCAATCTCCCTGGCCAGCGCAACAAACGGCTCCCATCGGCCATTACGCGCAACCAAAGGGCCAGTCTACTACGCCCATGTTCAGGAATGGGACAGGCAGGCCGGGGCTCCTCGTCCGCCTCGGCGGATGAGAACCGGGGACCCACGCTGTGTCCCGGTAGTAGTATTCCGCGACGTTCCAGGAAACATATAACCATTCGCGCTTTTAGGGCGAATAGTACGAACGAGGTGCCCATCAGGAGGGAACCCGCGAAAAACTTCCGTTTCAGTTGTTCTGTTCTTGTCCTCGCTTGTTGATTGGGCGCGAGTGGTTGCAATGGCGGTTCTGGTGGTGGCGGTCAGCCCAACCGAGGAAGACCTCTGGGCAGTGACCGGCGCGGTGGCGAAACCTCTCTAGTTCCGGTTCAAGAGAAAATCTGCGGAATTACCGCGAAAAGTACGCAGCGTTCGACTTATTCTGTTAAGATATTGAAAACATACGACTTAATGGCAAGGGTGGGATTCACATCGACGCATGAACCATTGCAAATGAAGTGGATATAAACCCACATCAAATAAATACACCCAAAAGTACACCCTTCGAGAATTGGCCGGGGCTTTTGTTCTGCCTTCGGGGGCACAACCGACACAGTCCGGAGGCCGTCATCGGCGACGCACCCCCAAACGGGAGCTTCAGGGAACCGCCCTTGTCGACTCCAACCGACCGTTCCAGCGGCACCGAAGATTCCCCTAAAGTTCAGCTCACAGTGCCAAGGAATGCAGAAGCCGTCCAACACTCCTCAGCTCTGCTTGCTTCAGAATCCACTCCGGCGTCCGGCCAGCAGGTTGAATATCAGGATGATCAGCGCCAAAACCAGGAGAAGGTGAATCATGCTGCCGGCAACATGGAAACTGAAGCCCAACAGCCACAGAACGAGAACAATTACAAAGATTGTCCAAAGCATAGTTGCTCCTTCGCTGCGATGCGGACGCATGAGAACTGCAAGACTCTCAGGCGCCCGCAAGCTTTGGCTATTGACTACCGGTTAAGAGCGATGGCCTTAGCCTTTGCGTCCCTGACCGCATCGAGGAACGACTGCGCCGAGACCGGCACAGCCACTTCGCCCCGCAGGATGGCGCCCGTAGTGTGGTCACGGCCATAGATGGCCTCGGTGGCGTCGTTGTCGCGGCGAATCGCAGCGCCGGTCAGCGTGAGTCCGGCAAATGCGCCTTTGGCGCGCGAGTAAGTCAGGACTTCGGTTTCCAGCTTCCAATCGGTATTGGCGGAAGCGTGGCGCCCAACCGGTCCGGCTGCCGCGGAAGCATCGCCGCCCAGCTGAAAATTACTGTTGATCAAATGCTCCATACCCCGGTCATTCTGGATGATCATGACCAGATCGACGCCTTCGACGCCGATCTGCAATCCCCAACTGCCGCCGGTAATGTCAAAGAACGCCGGCGCACTCCATCCGGCCGCTGTGCGGCAAGTGGCAACGCCCTTGCCGTTTTCCGCGCCAAACACAAAACCGCCCTTGATCATGTGCGGAACGACGGCAATACACTTTGCGTGTTCCAGAACTTCCTCGGGAATGCCTCTATCCGGCGCGGCCATGATCTCGTGCAGCACCGCACCGGCATTGTCCAACCTGTCCTTCACGTTTTCGCGAGTTGTTCCTGCCCAGCCGATGCTCGTCATGCCGAGTATGGCCACAAATGTCATAAGTTTCTTCATGCATCTCACCTTTTCTACCCATGCGCAGCGTCACTTGCTTTTCGCGCACTGAGGCGCACAAGGTATCTCCCACACTAGAGGCACGGCACGATGCTGTCTGAGCAAGAACGCTCAGGAGGCGATCGGCGCGCAGTGCCAGGCACGTTTTTATTGAGAACAATCTCCAATAATGTGCAAAAGGAGACAGACCGCCCCCCGTGTCATTTCAGGCGCGTAACACAAGGTCGACCAAGAGATCCCCGGTAGCCCTTGTACTGAATTGAACAGCCTTGCGCTTGGTCAATGGCACACTCGCTCCAATTCTTTGAGTCAGGTTCCAGGAGGGGTAAAAGATGCCCAATACGCCAACCACGCCCGCTCCCGGCGCAGTTCGCGATAATGCTCGCACTTTGACTAGCCCTTCCCCCACGCTGGGCGGTATGAGTCAGCGCAAATATGCCCATGGCCAGCATCGCGTACTCCAGACGTGGTCTAGACTGCTCAGACAATGCTGAGATTGGCCCATAAGCTGAATAACGTCGTCGCTGTAGTTTGACGGTCATTCTACGGCTTCCTCTTTATTTGAGGCGCTTGAACTATAGGAAAATCAAAGTTTCATTTCAAGGGTAGGTCAAGACATCGGAAGCATTCATGGGGCACTATGGATCCGACGCGCTTCTGCACGTGGGGCTGCGTGTCTCAACGCAGCGATAAAGGGGACTGGAGGCCCTTCAAGTGGGACCATTGCGAACGGTGGCAGCCCCCACGGTTGGCCGCAAGCGACAAGACTGGAACCCATCTCATAAACATCTCCAGGTCGGAAATCTGCGAAACTGGAGTAGCTCAAGGCATCTCTGCGGATTGCGATGGCGAGCCGTTGGGAACTGACAGATGAACAATGGGAGTTGGTGGAGCCGATCCTGCGCCCGGCGCGGTGCTAGGACAGCCTCCCAAAACCGACCAACATTCTTTGACTGCTTCTTCTCTTCCGAATACCAGAAGAGCCCGAAGTGCGAGGGAGGCTGGAGGTCTACGGGTTTTCGTGGAAGGGACTTGACCGTCCAGCGTCCGCTGGGCTGCTTCGTTGCAATGTAAAGTGTCGCCGTCTTGTTCGCCACAGAATCTTCTCCAGTTCGAAGAACTGAGAAGTTGGCGATTACAGGAATTCGTAAAAAGAATGAGTAAAAAGCTCGTATCCTATTGATTCTAAAGATGCTGGCGGAGAGAGGGGGATTCGAACCCCCGGTAGAGCTTTTGACCCTACAACGGTTTAGCAAACCGCCGCCTTCAGCCACTCGGCCATCTCTCCGGGTCTCACACGGATTATACCGGAAGTTGCGCTTGCGGTGCGCAGGGAGCCGACAACCGGTCTCATAAATGCCGCAGAGCTGTTTTCTCCGACTGTGAGCCCCGCCAACAAGGCTGGGTTCGTGCTCTTCGCGGGGTCGATGCAGACGGTTTAGGAGACCGGCTCGAGAGACCGCGCGGGACCGGGCGATTTTTCCCGGGTCATTTTCCCCTTTCTGCCGGGGGGCAACGGTTGTTAGATTCACACTGATGCCCTTTGCTTTCAATCCTGCCCGGCGGAAGATGTGTTTTCTACCGCTGGTTGCCGCCACTTACTTCATGGTTGCGGGCGGTCCGTACGGGATTGAGGACATTCTCGGCGGAGCCGGTTTCGCCAGGGCCATCGTAATTCTGCTGGCGCTGCCGTTCATGTGGTGCCTGCCCACTGCGCTGATGATCGGCGAACTGGCCAGCGCCATTCCCGCCGAAGGCGGTTTTTACATCTGGGTGCGGCGCGCGCTGGGGCCTTTCTGGGGTTACCAGGAGAGTTGGCTCTCGCTTTCCGCCAGCATCTTCGACATGGCCCTCTATCCTGCCATTTTCGTTCTCTATCTGGGCAAGTTCTCGCCCCTGCTGACCGCGGGCTGGAGCGGCTACGCCTGGTCCCTCGCAGTGGTGGCGCTGTGTTGCGCCTGGAACCTGCGCGGGGCGCCGGCGGTGGGCGAGGATTCGGTGTGGATGTTCGTATTACTGCTGGCGCCGTTCGCGGTCTTCGTCATTCTCGGCTTGTGGCGCGGTCTCACGCTGCATCCCCATATGCAATGGTGCCGGCCTGGCGCCGGGCTCGGCGCGGGGCCGGCTCTCTCCACCGCGATCCTGGTGGCGATGTGGAATTACATGGGTTGGGACAACGCTTCCACGGTGGCGCGGGAGGTGGAGAATCCGCAGCGCAATTATCCCCGCGCCATGATCTTCGCCACCATACTGGTGGCCGTCACCTACATTCTGCCGTTGGCCGCCATGGCATTGTCCGGACTCTCCGCGGATAGCTTTTCGACCGGCGACTGGGCGGACGCGGCCAGGACGATCGGCGGAACTGGACTCGTCGGTGTGGGGCTCGGATTGGCTGTGGTTGCCGGCGGCTGCATCACGGGGATCGGCATGTTCAACGCGCTTGTGATGAGTTACACGCGCCTGCCCATGGTCATGGCCGAGGAGGGCATGTTGCCGCGCGTGGTCGCCCTGCGCAACAGCCGCGGGGCGCCCTGGGTGAGCGTTCTGCTGTGCGGCCTGGCCTGGGCCCTGGCGCTCAAGCTGCCCTTTGAACGGCTCATCTCCATCGACCTGATCCTTTATGGATCCAGCCTGCTGCTGGAATTTGTGACGCTGATTGTGCTGCGCATCCGCGAACCCAACCTGGCACGGCCCTTCAAGGCCGGCAACCTGGCCTTTGCCTCCCTGCTGGGAGCAGGACCGGCGGCGCTGATCGGTTTTGCTCTCTATGCCTCGCGCGCCGAAAAAATCTTCGGCACGACCTCGGCAACGCTCTTTTCGGTCGCGGTGGGCCTGCTGGGTCCGGTGCTCTATTGGGTTACGGCGGCTCCGCTGGCACGTCGCCTGGCCGCCCAATCGGCAACGGAATCGAGTTTGCCTGCGCGAAACGGGTAAAGCCTCGTCCGCATGGGCGCGGCCCTGCTCCTCGCGGCTTCAGTTTCCGCTCTCCAGCCATGCGCCGGTTCAACTATAATCACGGATGATGAAGGCGCATGTTTATGTCACGTTGAAGACCTCGGTCCTGGATCCGCAGGGCCAAACCATCCAGAACGCCCTGCGCAAGATCGGATTCGCGGATGTAACCGCTGTGCGTCAGGGCAAATATTTCGCGCTTTCGCTGGCCGAAGGGCTCTCGGCCGAGGCCGCGCGCGCCCAGGTGGAGCGCATCGCCCGCGAAGTGCTCACCAACCCGGTGATCGAGGAGTTCACGTACCGTATTGAGGAATAGCGCGCTGCTCTGAGGCGCCGTTCCGGCAGCGCACCCGCATGCGCCGCAACCGATCGCACCCCCCGCCCGCACAGTCGCTTAAAATTGGAGTATGTGCGGCATCGTCGGTTACGTTGGCAAAAAGAAGGTCGTTCCTGTCATCATCGAGGGGCTGCGGCGCCTCGAATACCGCGGCTACGACTCGGCGGGCATCGCCGTGGGCAGCCCTTCCCGCTCCACGCTTGAGGTCCGGCGCGCTCCGGGCAAGCTCTGCAACCTGGAAGAGGTTCTGCGCGAGCATCCGATCGAAGGCACCTACGGCATCGGCCACACGCGCTGGGCCACGCACGGACGTCCCACAGAAGAAAACGCCCATCCCCACCGCGACTGCTCCGGCCGCATTGTCGTGGTTCACAACGGCATTGTGGAGAATTATCTGGAGCTGAAGCGCGAACTCACTGCCCAGGGCCACAAGTTCGTCACCGAAACCGATACCGAGATCATCGCCCACTTGATCGAGCAGGTGCAGCAGGACGCCGATGCGGCAGGCATGCCCATTCCGCTCGAAGTGGCCGTCCGCCGCGCCGTCAAGCGGCTCACCGGAGCCTTTGCACTGGGCGTCCTTTCGGCCCTCGAACCCGACAAGATCGTTGCCGCCCGGCTCGGTCCGCCGGTGGTCATCGGCGTGGGCGAGGGCGAGTCCTTTGTCGCCTCCGACGTCCCCGGCATTCTGCACCACACGCGCAACATTTATTTCCTGGCGGACGGCGATATGGCCATCCTGACCCTGGCCGGCGTCGAGTTGACCGATTTTGACGGCAACCCCATGGAGCGCGCCATTACGCGCATTCAATGGGATCCGATTCAAGCGGAAAAGGGCGGCTACAAGCACTTCATGCTCAAGGAGATCTGGGAGCAGCCTACGGCCGTTCGCGACACCACGCTGGGCCGCGTCTCGCTGGACTCGGGCAAGGTCTTTCTGGGCGAGATGCAGATCAGCGACCAGGAGCTGGCCCACGTCTCCAGCGTTAACATCGCCGCCTGCGGCACCGCCTGGCACGCCGCCCTCACCGGAAAATACATGATCGAGCGGCTGGCTCGCCTGCCCGTGGACGTGGACTACGGCAGCGAGTACCGCTACCGCGATCCCATTGCCGACCCCGGCGCGCTGGGGTTGCTCATCAGCCAGTCCGGCGAGACCGCCGATACCCTGGCCGCGCAGCGGGAGATGATCGCGCTGGGATCCAAGACCGTGGCCATCTGCAATGTGGTGGGCGCCATGGTGGCCCGCGAAGCCCACGGCGCCATCTATACCCACGCCGGTCCGGAGATCGGCGTGGCCTCAACCAAGGCCTTCACTGCGCAACTGACAGCGTTGTTCCTGCTGGCGCTCAAGCTGGGCCAACTGCGCGGCAAGCTCGACGCGGCCCAGTCGGTGGTGCTCATTGAAGAGTTGAGCCGCATCCCGATCAAAATCGAGGAGGTGCTCCGCGGCCGCTCGGCTCAGTGCGAGCAACTGGCAAAAGAATTCGCGAACGCGCAGGACTTCCTTTACCTCGGCCGCGGAATCCACTTCCCGATTGCTCTGGAAGGAGCGCTGAAACTCAAGGAAATCTCCTACATCCACGCCGAGGGCTACCCGGCCGGGGAGATGAAACACGGACCGAACGCATTGATCGACGAAACCCTGCCCGTCGTGGTTCTGGCTACGCGCGATGAATCCGACCCCGCCTCACGGCTGCGCTATGAAAAGACACTCTCCAACATTCAGGAAGTCGCCGCCCGCTCCGGCCGCGTAATCGCCGTGGCCACGGAGGGTGACGCAACCATCGGCAGCCTAGTGGAACACGTCATCCACATCCCGCCGGCCATCGAGTTGCTCAGCCCGATCATCGAGATTGTGCCGCTGCAACTGCTGGCCTACTACATCGCCGTCCGCCGCGGCTGCGACGTGGATCAGCCCAGAAATTTGGCCAAGTCGGTGACGGTGGAATAGGGCTTTTCAATCCAGCAGGCAGCTCACGCCCGCCCTGCGAACTCCCGCGTTTCCGTATACACTTTTACCTTTTCTCCCACTTGAATGAAGAGCGGAACCTTGATTTCTAGGCCCGTTTCGAGCCTTGCCAGCTTGGTCACGTTGCCGCTCGTATCGCCGCGTGCGCCGGGTTCCGTATAAATAACTTCCAGTTCCACCTGGGCCGGAAGCTGCAAACCGATGGGATTGCCGTTGAACTTGTGCAACTGGATGATGGCTCCCTCGACCAGGAAGTCCAGGGCGTTGCCGATCATCTCGCCGGTGAGGGTGAGCGTGTCGAAGGTCGCCTGATCGAGAAAGTAGGAACCGTCCCCGTCGCTGTACAGGTAGGATGCCTCGACCGTCTCCAGGTCCGGCTCCTTGAACTTGTCGCTGGCCTTGAAGGTCTTGTCAAAGACCGCGCGGGTAAGCAGGTTGCGCATCTTCAGCCGCACCAGCGTCTGGCCGCCGCGCGCGGTGGGAGTGGAAACCTCCGCTTCCAGGCAGTAGTAAGGAACATTTTCAAACTCGAAATACATCTTGCGCTTGACGGTAATGGCATCGATCAGTGCGGCCATGGATTCCTCAAAAGACGGGATCGGAAGCCGAAGATTTCACTGGAATCTCCTCCGGCTCCCCGTCAATTATAGGGGGCTGCGCGCCTTGCCGGGCTTGCGCCCTTTTCCTGTCCGCCGCATCAAAGAAAAGAGCCCGCTTGTGCGGGCATCTCTTCCACGAGTGAGAACGTCATGGCACGAGAACTGTTTACTGCGCGGCTGGCACGCAAAGAGTGCATCTCCGAAGTCGCCCAGTGCTACCACTTCGACTTCGTCATCGATGAGCTGCCGAGCTTTTCCTTCACCCCAGGGCAGTTCGTCTCCGGCGTGGCCTTCGACGCCAAAGACAAGCAGCAGACCCGCGCCTACTCGATCTGCTCGGCGCCCAGTGGCAACAAATTTGAGTTGTGCGTGAACCGCGTGGAGGAGGGGTTCTTCTCCAATCATTTGGCCGACCTGCCCGACTTGCCCATCGGCGGCACCATCCAGCTACATGGGCCGCACGGGCATTTCATCCTCCAATCGCCGATCACCGACTCGATTCTGATCGCCACCGGCACCGGCGTCGCGCCCATGCGCAGCTATCTGCAATGGCTCTTTCCGGCAGGAGGACCCGACCGCAGCAACGGCAAGCAGATCTGGCTGGTTTACGGCACCCGCCACGAGAGCGATATCTATTATCGGGCCGAGTTTGAGGCGCTCGCCGCCCGCCAGCCCAACTTCTACTACCTGCCCACGCTGAGCCGCGCCGAGGCGAGCTGGACCGGCCTGCGCGGCTACGTTCAGGAACCTGTGGCCCGCATTATCGAAGAGCGCGCCGCTCGCCTCGGCCTGCCGCTGCCGCAGCCCCCGCCTGATCCCACGCTGCTCGCCTCCGAGCTGAACTTTGACATCTACGCCTACATCTGCGGCCTCAACAACATGGTCTCCGGCGTGCGCGACCAACTGGCCGGATTCGGCTGGCACAAGAAGCAGATCGTCTTCGAGCGCTACGACTAGCACCTTTCCTGGAGCATAACAGAGGCGATTTTGGGCTCAGGAACGTGCATTTTTTGACAATATGCGACGAATATTGACACGAACAATCAACTTTGTTAAAACCGCCCGAATGAACTCACGACTGGGAAGCATCCTCATTAAGATTGCGACGGCTGTGGCCGCAGGCGTGTTGCTGCGATTTGCTGTCGGACTGCGTCCCGTCTGGTGGCTGGTCTGGCTCGCTCCCGTTCCGCTGCTTCTGTTTGCGATTCGATTTCACCCGCGCAATGCGCGCTGGATGGTCTTTCTTGCGGCGGTCATCGGAACCAGTTGCAACTTCCACTATTTCCGGCTGGTGATGCCTCTGCCCGCTGTCATCGCAACTATCGCCGCGCAAACCCTGCTTTGGGGATTCCTGATCTTCGCCACGCGGCGCGTAGTGGTGCGCTACCAGGCTTGGTGGACTGTGTTTGCCTATCCCGTTCTGTGCGTGGCCATCGATACCTTGATGGCCGCGCTGCTGCCTGACGGCAACTGGGGCAGCCTCGCCTATTCGCAAGGCGATCAGTTGCCCATCTTGCAGATCGCCTCTCTTTTTGGCACCGCTGGATTGCTGTTCCTGATCACCCTGGTTCCCTCCACCCTGGCCCTGGCAATCGCCTACGGACGTTCTCTCCGTCATGGTTGGATCGCCTATGCAGTTACAGCGTTTCTGCTCGCCTCGTCGATCCTCTACGGTACCCTCCGATTGCAGAGGCCCATGCGCGGCGTCGAGACCACATTCGGGCTTGTCTCGATCGATGACCCGATCGGACTGAGAGCATCGGCGACCTACGCCTCGAACATTCTTGACGAATATGACCGGCGAGTCGCGGAGCTTGCTGCCCAAGGCGCGCAAGTGGTGGTTTTCCCGGAAAAAATCGCCGTATTCGCTCCGGCAATGGCTGCAGAGCGGGAACAGCACTTTAGCGCGCTAGCCCGGCAAAATCGTGTCTGGCTCGAAGTTGGCGTGGGAATCGACGACGGCAAGAGCCCAACGAATTGGGCGTGGCTCTTCGCGCCGGACGGCGCGCTCGCCGCCAGCTATGAAAAGCATCACAGGGCTCCGCCAGAGAGGCGCAACCACTATGCTTCCGGTGCGGACTACTCCCTCGAAACCATCGGGGGACAAAGCTACGGCCTGGCCATCTGCAAAGATATGCACTTCGCCGCGCTCGGCCGCGCCTACGGCCAGCGCCATGCTGCCGTGATGCTTGTGCCCGCATGGGACTTCGATTATTTGGACGGCTGGATGGAGGCGCGCACGACCTTGGTGCGCGGTATTGAGAACGGCTATGACATCGTTCGCGCATCGCGTGAGGGCCTGCTTACTGCCAGCGACGCCTATGGCCGCATTCTTGCCGAAGTTCCGAGCAGCGCGATGCCCGGCCGTTCTCTGATGGCGAAGGTCGTCGTAGAGGCCCCGGCGCCGACTCTCTACACGCGTATTGGCAACGTATTTGGCTGGCTCTGTGTGGCTGCGGCCGCCGTATTTCTCTCACTCAACCGGATGCCGGTTTCTCAAAGAAAAGAATAGCTGGCGGGATTGTCAACCAGCCGATAAGTCCGAACGAGCCTAAAGGTTGAACAGCTCCCGCAGCCGTTTGGTCTGGGCGCGGCTTACCGGGATCTCGGTCTGCTTTTTGTCGTTCATGCGCAACTGGTAGCTGGATTTGAACCACGGCACCACCTCGCGGATGTGGTTGATATTCACCACAAAGCCGCGATGGGCGCGCCAAAACAGCGCCGGGTCCAGCAGATCGAGCAGTTCCTCAAGCGTGCGGCATTTGGAGCAGCCCTCGAAGTTCTGCGTCACCACGCGAATCACGCCCTCGTCGATGGCCGCATAGCAGATATCCGCCTGGTCGACCAGCAAAAGCCGGCTCTGCGCCTGCACAATGAGCTTGGCCGGCTGGGGGGCGCGCGCGGCGCCCTGCGGACGGTTGAGCAGCTTGAGCAGCGCGTCGATTTGCGACTCCGGCAGAGACCCCGGTGAGCTCCCGGCCATGCGGCCACGCACCCGCTCGACGGCCTGTTCGACGCGCGTTCGGTCAAACGGCTTGAGCAGGTAATCCACGGCGTTCACGTCGAAGGCGCGCACCGCGTACTGGTCATAAGCCGTGGCAAAGACGATCTGCGGCAGCGGCTCGGCTTCTCCTCCCCCGCCCGCTTTCGACCTGCGCGCCATCAGCCGCTGGATCACCGCAAAGCCGTCCAGTCCCGGCATCTGTACATCCAGGAAGACCAGGTCGGGACGATGCTCCTCGATCAGCTCCACAGCCTCGATGCCATTGGTTCCCTGCGCCACCACATTCACGCCGCCCACCTGGTCGAGCAGGTACTTCAGCTCCTCGCGGGCCAGTTGTTCGTCGTCGATGATGAGCGCGGAGAGGTTCATGCGGACCGGAAGCTTGATTGTAGGAAGCCAGCCCGGCCTGGTCAATTGCGGGCATGAACCGGCGAAATCCAGGTGCGCATCACCCTCGCTACGCCGCGGCGGACCGCGGCGGATTTTTGTGGCTTCGAGGTCCCAACGACCGGGGCCCCCAAGAAGTGGTTTTTGCTTCTTGGGGTGGTAGCGACAGGTCTTCATCGTTGGGGGTGATCTGGAGTGGGAAACCACGAACCTGGAAAGAAGCAGCCTTGAAACCGCCCGGCCTACTCGGCCAGCACCCGCAGCCGCGCCGGCATGTGGTCCGCGGCCAGTTCATGGCCGCACTGCGTGCAGAACTGGTCGGTCGAGCGCACCGTCCGGAAGCAATGGCCGCAACTGGCGGTGAGCTGGTAGTTGCACTGCGGGCAGAAGTGGAAATCGCTCAGCACGTGCGTGGAGCAGGCGGGACAGCGCGAGACCTCCGGCTGACGCAACAGGAAGTAAAGCACGGCGCCGATGCCGGCTGGTGCTACGAAGCAGATCACGATCCACAAACGCAAACTCATGGCCCGGCGCGGAGCGTCCTTGCTGATGTAGCCGACCATCAGAAAGTAGAGCGCGGCCAAAACGCCCCAGGAGAAATTGAAATAGATGCGAAAACCGAGCGGCGGAGCATGGTGTTGCTGATCAGGTAAAACCAGCCAGAAATAGTATTCCACCAGCACAAAGGCCGCGGCTGCAGCCATGATGGACCACACCGGGATCAGGCGTGTGTCTTCATTGGCGGAGATGGATTGTGGATCTCTCATAGGCAATCCCTGTCTCAGAGGGCCATCCAAGAGCTTAACCCTAGATAAATGGACGAGAGAGATTATCGGTAAGTTGCGCGCATTTCAGTACCCGTTGCCGTTCGTCAGGGAATCCAGGGCCTGTTTCGCGCCCAGCCTGCCAACAGCGCGGCGGCCACCAGCGCCGGGCAAAGGATGCAAAGCCACAGCGCGAATTGGCTGGCTGGATCGCTCAGATGCCCTCCGGCAATCAGGGTGTCGACGGCCCACCAGATCAGCGGACCCAGCACAAGGAGGACCACCAGTGCGGCCGCCAGCGCCACGGAGCGGCATCGCTTGCTCCCGGCTTTCTGTTCCTGCATTACGCCCAGCGAGGCGTTCACCACGCGGCAGGTACGATGCGCCACGGCGCGCTCCCGGTCAGCCTGGTTCCCGGCAAGGGCCGAAACCAGATCGCGGTCGGCGTCGGCGCCTTCAACTGGCTTCATACTGCCCTCAGCGTCTCATTCGCCATCTCTGGCCGCACCGCAGACGCCTGGCGGCGCGGACGGTTCCGTTCCAGCTTGGGCTTGATCGCGGCCAAACCCCTGTAAAGTCTTGATTTTACTGTGGAAAGCGGCGCCCGCGTCACCTTGGCGATCTCTTCCAGCGACAACTCCTCGTGGAAGCGGAGCACCAGCACATCGCGGTAGAGCGTATCCAACTGCAGCAGCGCCGTTGCAATCCGCTCCCGGTCTTCCAGGTTGGTGAAACGGTCGAAAGGCGTCGGCTCGTCGTCGGCAATCTCAAAACTCATGGGCCGGTCGTCGTCCCCGGAGCCCTCAAACAGCTCGTCCAGGCTTGCCATCGTCCGTTTGCGCCGCTGGTCGATCGCCAGGTTGCGGGCGATGGTAAACAGCCAGGTGTCGAACCGCGCCTGTCCGTTGAACTGGGCGCCGCGCACCAGCACCCGCATCCAGACCTCCTGGAACAGGTCTTCGGCCATCTCGCGGTTGCCGGTCAAATAAAGCAGATAGCGCATCAACCGGTGCTGGTAGCGCACGATCAGCTCGTCCAGCAGGCCAACATCCTGGCGCTTGAGACCCGCCGATATGGCAAGGCTCTCCTGGCGGATCTGCTCTTGAACTACGGTGGCGGAACCCTGACCGAAAAGAGGGCGCACTCCGGCGGCTATATTCATCTCATTCAATTAGACGCTAGATTCGCCCCTCAGGTCGCTTAAAAACAGGTTCAGATCGAGAATCCTCCCGGCAGCAGCCATCCGGCAGGCGGAGCGCAGAGTTGGTTACCCGGCGGGGCGAGAGCCTTTCTTTGCCACGCGCAGGGCATCTTCGACGGCCTTGGCAGCGTGGCGCTCCCGTGCCTCGACGCTCCGATAACCATAAATCGCCGTGAGATGTCTCCGCCTCTGCACGGCCGTCATCGCGTCCCAGCCCTTGCGCGCCTGCGGCTGGCGCAGAAAGGCCGCTTTCAGGATGGGCGGCAATTCGGCCTCACCTTCCAGGGTGAGCAGCAGCCGCTCGGCCATCCGTTCGGCGCGCTGCTGGCGCGAAGCGGCGCTCATCGGTTCCGAGACCCATTCCCCGATCTCCTTGCGCCAGGAGTAGCTCAGCCCGTCGAACCACTTACGCAGCCGGCGGTCGCCCTTCAAGGCGAGGGCCAGCTCCGGCGGGACTGTAGCCGCGCGCTCCTCCAGATCCGGCTCCAGCGAAATCCGCACCTTGCACCCGACCTTCGCCTTCGTTGCCGCCTGCATCTTCTTGTTCACCAGCAGGAAGTGTCCTTCCCCGCCGCAGGCGGCAAAAAGCGAAGTGCGAAAGGCGAATCCATCGGTTCTGCTGTTCACAGGCAAGATCTCTCCGCGCACCCGCAAGCCCCGCCGCACCGGCCACGCCTTGGCAACATCGAACGGAATCCGCGCGATCACCCAGCGCAGGCGCGTCCGAAGGGGCTCCAGCACGACGGTAAAGGATTTGAGGGCTGATGGACTCATGGGCTTCCGTGCAGTCCCAGTATGCAATTCGCGCGGCGCAGTCGCAATAGCCAACTCCAAAAACGCGCCCATCTTCGTCGATCTTCTACACTATCCCTCATGGAAGTTCTCTACGGCTTGCACCCGGTCGAGGAGGCGCTCAAAGCCGGAAAGCGGCGTTTCGACCACGTGTTGGTGGCCCGCGAACGCGAAGATGCCCGCATCGAGCATTTAGTCGGCCTCTGCCGTCAGGCGAACGTCCGGGTTCGCCAGGAGCCGCGTGAGCAGTTGACGCTGCTGGCCCAGACCCCCGCTCACCAGGGCGTTGTGGCCTTGGTCCGGCCGCAGCAGTTTCTCGCCATCGAGGACCTTTTCATACCGGACCCGGCCGCGGCGAACCCAGACGCAGCCAGACTGCTTCTCGCCCTGGATGGCGTCGAAGACCCGCAAAATCTGGGCGCGCTGCTGCGCGTGGCTGACGGCGCCGGGGTGGACGGCGTGGTGCTGACCGAGCGGCGCTCCGCGCCCCTGAGCCCGGCGGCAGTGAAAGCCAGCGCCGGAGCGGCCGAGCACCTGCGCATCGCCCGCGTCGTCAACCTCGTCCGCGCCCTCGAAGACCTGAAGCGCCACAACCTATGGATCATCGGCCTGGATGCGGGTCCGGACGAGCGCGGCCAGACCGACTACGACCAGTTCGACCTGACCTCGAATTGTGTAATCGTCCTGGGACGCGAGGGCGCGGGGCTGCACGATCTGGTCCGCCGCACCTGCGACCACTTGCTGCGAATTCCTATGGCCGGCGGCGTCAGTTCCCTCAACGTCTCCGCCGCCGGAGCGGTGGTGCTCTATGAAGCAGCCCGCCAGCGCCGCTTGACTTTCCGCCGCGCCGCAGGCGCAGTTGGCCCCACCGCAGGGGTCGCGTCCAAACCACGCAAACAGAAAGGCCTGGGTTCATGAAGCTCTTATTTGCCGGAATCGACCAGGCTCCGGAAGAGTTCCCTGCTTTGAAAGGGCATGGCTTTAGCCGTGCCGTAAGTGTCGCCAAAATGGAAACGGCTTTAGCCGCTGAGGGAAGTTTTTCCCGGTTTATCTACAGATTCTGGCTCTTTTCCGCAACTCGCATCGTCCTTGCAGTTCTCTTGCTCACGGCCCTTCCCTCCGCGGCGCAGACCACCACTCTCCCACCCCCTGCACAGCAACCCGCGATCCAGGCTGCCCCGCGGAATCCGCAACCCGGTGGCCAGGTCATCTTTTCGCGCTCGACGGACGAAAACGGTCAGGCTACCACGCAATCGACTCAGCCCGCAGCCCAACCCGCCACCCAGACAGACGCCGCGCCGAAGGCGCAGCTGGCCGCACCGCAGGTGCCGCAGTTGGCCCCACCGCAGGTGGCAGCAGAAGACGCCGAGCGCCAGGCCGTCACCTTTACGGATTTCGATCTGGACGTGCGCCTGCGCACTGCCGAGCAGCATATTGCCGTCCGCGCGCTGCTCACCGTGCGCAACGACGGCAAGACCTCGCTGGCACACATTCCGCTCGAAATCTCCTCCTCGCTCAACTGGGAGCGGATTCGCGTCAACGGCAAGGACGTTGCCTTTCCCGTGGCCACGCTCAACTCTGACGCTGACCATACCGGCCAGTTGCGCGAGGCGGCGGTTACGCTCAGCCAGCCGTTGGCGCCGGGAGCCGGCCTTCAGCTCGACGTCACTTACTCCGGCGCCATCGCCGCATCCGCCCAGCGCCTCCTGGTTATCGGAACTCCCGACGATGTGGCGCTGCACTCGGATTGGGACCGGATTGGCGTCCCTTTCACCGGCCTGCGCGGTTTTGGCAATGTAGTCTGGTACCCGGTCTCCAGCGTCCCCGTAATTCTGGGCGACGGCGCGCGCCTCTTCGACGAGATCGGCGAGCACAAACTTCGATTGGCCGGTGCGCGCTTCCGGCTGCGCCTCACAGTAGAGTTTCCGCGCGGCCAGACGCCCACGGTGGCCCTCATCAACGGCCATCCGGTCGCGCTGGCTGTCACTGAGTCCGGTCTGGACCAGAGCCAGGAAGTGGCGGGCGTGGCCACCGCCGACACCGGCGGCACAACCCTCGGCTTCGAGGCGCCCAGCCTTTTTGTGGCCATCCGCACGCCCCACCCCGGCGCCAACACTACGGTCTTTGCCCTTCCGGAAGACGAAACGGCAGTCGAGGCCTGGACCACAGCGGCCACGGAAGTCACGCCTTTTCTGCAAGGCTGGCTCGGTCAGCGTCCCCGCTCCCAGCTCACCCTGCTGGATCTGCCCGACCCCCAGGACGCGCCCTTCGAGACCGGCGCTCTGTTGGCCACGGCCATCCGCCAGGCCAGTCCGGACCAGTTGGACGGCTTTCTGATCCACGCGCTCGCCCGCGCCCGGATGAATTCGCCGCAGTCGCCAAATTCACCCCAGCCGCCGGCCTGGCTCAGCGAGGGCGTAGCCACCTTTATGGTCACGCTGTGGCTGGAAAAGCAGCACGGCCGCAATCAGGCCCTGAACGCGTTGGAGACCGGGCGCGCCGCTCTGGCGCTGGCCGAGCCCGCGAGCCCCGGAGAAAGCGCAGGCCAGCCGCTGGCCCTGGCCATCTCGCCCGCTTATTACCGCATCAAGGCTGCCTATGTCTTGTGGATGCTGCGCGACCTGGCCGGCGACCCCGCGCTTTCAGCCGCGCTGCGCGCCTATGATCCGGCGCAGGACTTCGCCAAAGGCGCCGGCCCCAGCCACACTCCCAGCGCCTTCGAAAAGCTGCTCGAACAGGCCGAAGTCCCCAGCGACAGGTCTTCGTCGCTGGGGCGGCAAGCTGATTCCCGCCGCGACCTCGCCTGGTTCTTTGCCGACTGGGTCAATGCGGACAAGGGCCTGCCTGACCTGAGCATCGCGGGCGTTTTCCCCACCTCCACCTCGGCGGGCAACTGGCTGGTGGCCGTCAACGTGGCCAACAACGGCTACGCCCAAGCCAAAGTTCCGGTCACCGTGCGGACTGGGTACGGTTCTGGCGCGACCTCTGTCACCCAGCGCATTCTCGTTCCCGCCCGCGGCAAGGCCGTGCAGCGCATCCTCATCCAGGGCAAGCCGACGCAGGTGCAGGTGAACGACGGCACGGTGCCCGAGAACCTGGCCAGCGTCCACGTAACCAGCTTAGATCAGCCGGCGGAGGGTTCGTCCTCATCAAGCCAGTCCAGCCCGCCGCTGCCGTAGGCTGAGATGCGCGGCCCTGGACAGAATTAATTCGCGATCTTCGTCAGCAGCAACAGGTAGACGTCGTTGGTCCTCAGTGGAAGATCGTAACCCATGTTTCCATCGCTGACGTTCACTTCAACTTCAGAGACTGCCGCGCCGCCGTCCTTCTCTTTCAGGTACATCACCTGCCGCGGCGTCAGTTGCGATGGAGCGCCCATCGCCAGGTAGTCCGTATAAGCATCGTTGACCTCGTATCCGATGCGATACACCGCCAGCGCGTACCGCCCGTTCGCAACGTGACTCAGCGACAGGCGCACATGGCCCTTGTCCCGCGCCGGCAGATTCTGCTTGTAAAACGACTGGTCGTTCTCCCCCGTGGGCGGGACCTCCGGCGAATAGTCCCACAGCAGAACCTGCACCTGCCCATCGCCGCTCTTGGTCACCCACGATT
Organism: Occallatibacter sp.; assembly: GCA_052326045.1. GTDB lineage: Bacteria > Acidobacteriota > Terriglobia > Terriglobales > Acidobacteriaceae > Telmatobacter. The sequence continues at coordinate 23,283 of JBKQRH010000050.1, forward strand.
GCGTATCCGAGTCCACCACGTCCATCGTGCCCAGGTGGCTCAGGTACTCATATGCATAAAACGACGGCTTCCTGATTCCCTGATAGTTCATCAATCCGAATCCGCCGTGGAAGGGCGTAAAGCGCGGCCCGCCCTCCTCAAAAATATCGGTAAAGGTCCAGTACGACATCGAATCGACATACGGCGCCGCGCGCTTCACCTTGTCCAGAATGAAGCTTGCCTGGTGATACTGGTCATGCATCGGATCGGTGGGCGTGTAGGCCGAACTCCACTCCGTAAAATGCAGCTCCAGCTTGGGCAGCGCCGACTGCTGCAGCAGCTCCCGCGAGTGCTGCATGCGTCCGCTCACGGCATCGGGCGAGGAATCGAGAATCGTCCCGGCATTGCCGTGCTCGTCGAGATACCCCTGCTTCACCCCGTAGGCGTGCGTGGAAACAAAGTCCACCGCCACGTGGTTTGCCGCGCAGTACTTCACAAACTCCTGTTCGTACCTGAACGGAATTGCTGAAGCCGGTCCGCCCACGCGGCATGCGGGGCACTCCGCTTTGATCGCCTCGACCGTCGTCTTGTAGAGGCTCAGATACTCTTCCAAAGTTCCGCTAAAGAACCCTGAAAGGTCCGGTTCGTTCCATACCTCGTAGTACCAGGAACTGATCTCCTCCTCGCCGTACCGCTCCCGCCAGTGCGCCGTTAGCGCATGGATCAGTCCGCTCCACTTTGCCAGGTCTTTGGGGGGCGTGACGTTCCCCCTCCACCAGAAGATAGTCTTGTCGCCGCTGGCCAGCTTGGCCGGCATGAAGCCCAGCTCGACAAACGGGCGAATCTTCAAGCCCAGCAGCGCGTCATACAGCGCATCAATGTACTGAAAGTTATAAAGCGGCTGGCCCTTGTCGTCCTCGCTGTACACCCCCATGTCGTCGTGCAGCAGGCCGTGCATGCGGATGTAGCGGAAGCCGATATCCTTCTGGACTTCGGCCAGTTGTTGCTGCCAGTCGGCGCGCAGGCCTTCGTTCGCTCTTCCCGCGCCCACCACCATCAGCGGAACGCGGCTGTGAGGCCCTTCCACTCGGGATAGATCCGCGTTGATCTCACGCGCGTTCGACTCGCCTCTGCTCTGGGCGGCAGCCGCGGAGGAAAAGGCGAAAAGACAAGACAAACAAAAAAGAATGGGCAGCGATTTGCGGAACATGGCGGTTCAACTCCTGGATAATGTGGGGCGAGATTCTGAGCCAGCGTAAATGACCCGGCCAACCCACGGCAAGCTCCGCAGGCACACGCCATTTCGAGGCTGCGCATCGGCGCAATGTCTGGAATGAGTTGGTTATCTGCTTACGAAAACGCCTGCCGCATGAGGGTCTCCCGGCCACTTCCGGCCAGTCCAACCGCGCCGCGAGAGCAAATGCGAATCCCAGACCTCGATTCCCATTTCGCTGCCCTGGCGCCACACTATGGAAATCATCCGGCCGATTGCATGACAGGTTGTTCACGCTCGGCTGGCGCGGAAACCGATGCCATCCGGAACTCCCGCGCGCTCCACACTGTCCAGTCTTTTGTCCTCACGCCGCTTTGAAACGGTACCCATCCGGGTCCTTGCCGCGCAAGCGGCGCCACCACACCTGGAAGCTGGGAATGTTGATGGTGATCAGAAACAGCCGGCGCA
>JBKQRH010000051.1:0-3972 GCA_052326045.1 Occallatibacter sp.
CGAAATTCGCGATCACACGGCCTGGGTTGGCTGATGCCGGGTCAGTGGCCGGAATTGTGTCGCCACCGATGCTTGGACGCTACAGCGTTTGAACTAAGTCGCTGGCGCGACGGACGCTGCGGCGTGGGCTTTCCTTGGGCATTTCTGGTTGTGTAAGCCTCGGGTCACAGGAGGTTTACCGTGACCCATCTTCGGCAGCGCATGCTGGATGAACTCCAGCGTCGCAACTACTCTCAGAGCACCGTACGTTCCTACATTTTTGCGGTGGAAGACTTTGCGAGGTACTTCCATCGTTCCCCGGAACGGCTTGGCCCGGATCATATCCGCCAGTACCAGGCGTATCTTTTTCGCGAGCGCAAGCTCTCTGCCGGAACCATCGAAGGCCGCACCGCCGCACTGCGCTTTCTCTTCGTCAAGACGATGCGCCGGCCGTATCTTTCCGATCACATCCCTTTTCCCAAGCGTCAGAGGCGACTGCCAACCATACTGGACCAACAAGAGGTGGCGCGGCTCATTGACTGCGCCGGGAACCTGATGCATCGCACCATGCTGATGATGCTGTATGCAACGGGCCTGCGCCGGGCGGAGATGTGCCACCTCAAGGTCTCCGATATCGACAGCCAGCGCATGGTCATACACGTGCGCCAGGGCAAGGGTGGCCGAGACCGCGACGTTTTGCTGACCCCGAAGCTGCTGGATACTCTGCGCGAGTACTGGCGCTGGATGAAGCCCAAGACCTATCTGTTTCCAGGTACGGTGAAGGGCTGGCGGGCGGACGTACCCATTACAGAGAAGATTGTCTGGCAGGCTGTGAACGAGGCGGCCAAGCGTGCCGGCATCACCAGGCACGTATCTCCGCACACCTTGAGGCATTGCTTCGCAACTCACATGCTGGAAGCCGGCGCCGATCTGCGCACCATCCAGGTTCTTCTCGGCCATGCCAAGCTCGCCCACACCACCGTCTACCTGCACTTGTCCCGGCGTCATCTGCAGGCGATTCCCAGTCCGTTGGAAGCGATCGAAGTGTCCAACCCCGACGAGGTGAAGCGCTCCAGGAGGAAAATCAGGCGATGAGCCGGCCCACCCTTGAGGTGGCCGACATCGTCCGTCGAACGGGCAACAGTTTTTTAGAACAGCAGCAGTCGCATCTTGCATGGCCGCATCGCAAGGTGCTCGATGCCATCGTCCGCTGCCGCACCGCGGCGCTGGGCGGTCATCGCGATCAGTGCGTCCGCTGCGGCCATCAGGCCATCTCGTTCAACTCATGTCGCAACCGGCACTGTCCCAAGTGCCAGGGGAACGCGCGCGCAAAATGGCTGGCCGCGCGTTCGGCCGAACTGTTGCCCGTTCCGTACTTCCACATCGTCTTCACTCTGCCGCACTCACTCTCCGCTCTTGTCCTCCAGAACAAGCGGTTGTTGTACGACCTGCTCTACCGCACCAGCGCCGCGACGATGCCTGAACTGGCTCGCGATCCGAAGCACCTGGGAGCGGATATCGGTTTCCTCGGCGTGCTCCATACCTGGGGACAGAACCTTGAGCATCATCCCCATGTGCACTACATCGTTCCCGCCGGAGGGCTGGCTCTCGATGGTTCCAGGTGGGTAGCGTCGTCGCGCCGCTTCTTCCTGCCTGTTCAAGCACTGAGCCGAGTCTTCCGAGGCAAGTTCTGCGAGCAACTCCGTGAACTGTACGAGCAGGACAGACTCCAGTTTCACGGTTCACTCGAACAGCTTGCTTCGGCTGACCGCTTCCGCTGCTTTATCCGGCAACTCTTCCAGCAGGACTGGGTCGTCTATGCCAAGCCTCCCTTCGGCGGCGCCGAGCATGTTCTCAACTACCTGGCGCGCTACACCCATCGTGTCGCCATCTCCAACCATCGCCTCGTGGCCTTCGAGAACGATCGTGTCTCCTTCCGCTGGCGAGACTATGCTCACGGCGGCAAGAAGAAGGTGATGACCGTTTCCGCCCATGAGTTCCTGCGCCGCTTCCTGCTTCATGTCCTGCCCGGCGGCCTGGTTCGCATCCGCCACTTCGGCTTGTTCGCCAACCGCAGACGGAGCGCGGCGCTCGAACGTTGCCGCGCTCTGCTCGGCATGGCGGCATCTGTCGATCCGCCTGAGCCACCCAGCCTGCGCTGTCCCGCCTGCTCCGGCGTCATGCTGGTCGTCGAACGGCTAACCCGCAGTCAGTTGCATTTCCGTGCAAGTCTGACCCCGTTCGAGCCAAGGAGGTGCGGCGATGACAGCTCTTGAGCGTCTCAACGCTCGCCCGGCCGCCATCCATCCTTCTCGACGTCGTGTGCCAGCACGTAACGCCGAAGTGTGCCCGAACTCGGATAACGACCGTGACAACGGCCGTCCGAAGACACAGAACGGAGCTCCATTTAGTCATGCGGCCGGAGTCCGCACTCCCCGAGCCGTCGCTCCCCGACCATGCAGCAGCCCGCAGGCCATCTGCCGCCCATTGAAATCCCATAGGTAGATCACAGCCTCCGTCGCGCCAGCGACTTACTACAAACGACCCTATCGAAACTGCCCCGGCGAAAAGTTGGAGACAGACCGCCCTTCCAGTGCCGGGGCAGTCCCGATAGGGACCTAACGTTTGTCGCGAGTAATCCGAGGCTCGGGGGGCTCATGCGATCCCAGGTCTCAAAATTGGAACCCTGATGCGCCCCAGATCGCGGTTGGGTGGGGTCCCCGGATTGCGGGCAGCCCGCCGCCATCCGATTCGTTTAGGTATAGCATTTAGTCGGACCAATTGAGGTCGCGGCAGCAGGAGACGCACTCGGGACGGACAATCCCGAAGCCCAGGCTGGAGGTCATTAAATGGCAGGGCGTGGCGAGTTCCTTTACGGAGAGCTAAACGATCGAGCGGCAATTGATGGATTGATTAACGAGCCCGAGGATGGGCATCTCGATTGCAAGGAGTGGCCAGCCAAAGGGAAGGACGCCCACGAGATGCTTGCGAAGGCTATCTGTGGGCTCACGAATTCTGACGGCGGAGTGCTCGTTATCGGAATGCAAGCAAAGTCGCAACGGTCTGGCGCCCCGGACGTAATCACGGACTTCGCGCCTGTACCGGATACTAGCCAAGTTCGTTCCCGCATTCTGACTTTGGTGGGCAATCTTGTCGAACCGCCGATTGTGGGCGTCGAGTCCCGGGAGATCGCCGAGACGATCGGCTCGAAATCTGGTTTCGTTATTGTGTTTGTTCCGAGATCGGAAGGACCGCCGCATCGCTCGCGCAAAGACTCTAGGTTTTACATTCGGGTTGGCTCGGTGACACTGCCGATGGAGTATTGGCAGATCGAGGAAAGGTTTGGCAGTCGACCACACGCACGCCTTGAGTTGTATTTGGAGCAGCGCTTTATCGGTCTCGACGCATATCGCAAACCGACGCGTTCTTTTGTCTTGGGATTAACGAATTCTGGAGCCGGGATTGCAAAGTTTCCAGGAGTGCTGTTCGAACGATCTCTCGGATTGTCAGTCAATTCTTTTGGTATAGACGGCAGTTTCCAATTTGGTATTCGACTGCGTCCGTCCGAGAGCGGGTGGATAATCTTCGGCGGTGGCGTTGACGATGTGATCTATCCGGGACAAACAGTGATGATCGCCAAGTTGGAACAGGACGGCCAATCTGTCGGAATCAAGGGAATCCCAGGTCACATTCAAATAGCTGCAGGCGGTCGTGAGATAAAGGCTCGCTATGTTTTTAAGGAACTCCACTTCAGGTGTGAAATTTCCTGCGAAGGATGCCAGACATCGACGGTGGAAAAGGTCATTCCAGAAGCTGATTCTATCGTGGACATTTAGGGCCGACGCCAAAGGTCCTGGAAAGGCGATAATGCCTGTTCTCCAAAATTGATTGCAGACCCTGCTGTGATAATAAAGAGTCGGTCGCTCTTAGGCGATATGCGCATCAGAGTAATTGCCGACGGTGCATTTCACGATCGCTGAACTATGCAATTTC
>JBKQRH010000052.1:0-9818 GCA_052326045.1 Occallatibacter sp.
GGATTTCCGCTACTCGTAGGGCAGTCGATATGTAGACGCACAAATGTGCTTGCATTCATCCTGTCCGTCGTCGCCGGATTTGCAATCTGGTGCCCGATCGCGTTCACCGCCGTCTGGTATCCGCTGAAATGGCTGGAAAAGAAACTTCCGCCCGTATAATTCCCGGTCCCGTCCAGCGTCATCCCCGTCTGGTTCGAGTTGCCCAGAAAATACAGGTTCTCGAGATTCATCTCCTGCGTCCGGTAAGCCGCCAGTCCCTGGGCCGTCGCGTTGCTCGCCGCCGTCGTGTTGATCGCCACGTTCTCCAGGTGGAATCCCGGCGTATCCACCGCATACGTCGGATCTCCCACCTGCACCATCGCGCCCGTGCCCGAATACAAAAACGCCGTTCCACCCTGGCTGCCGCTCGCCGCGCTTCCGCCCAGCAGTGCGCAACCGCGCAGCGACACGTTCCGCGTCCCCGCCGTCACAATCACCTGATTCGCAGTGGCAATCGTCGCGCACGGCAGCAGCACAGACGCATTGGATGTCGATATCGTCAGCGTCGATCCCATCGCCTGCGTTCCCGTAAAATTCCCCGCATCGCAAATGCCGCCGAAATTCGCACTCAACCCATGAAGACACGCCTGCAGCTTCGCACCAAAGTCCGCCCCTGGAAACTGGTCCACCTGGTACGCCGCTCCCAGTTGCAAGCCCGTCAGCTCTCCCGTCACCGCCCCACCCGTCAGTGGCAGCGCCTGGGCGAATGTCTCATCCACATAGTGCTTGTCCGCCGCCTGCAACGGCTGCGTCGGGTCTCCACTCAGAAACAGCGGCCCAGTCAGAGTCCCGCCCGAAATCCCCAGCAGGCTTCCCTGCAGTTCTTCCTCCACCTGGTCTACATACGCCTTGTTTACTGCCTGCACCGCCTGCGCCGCCGGCATCAGTTGCGCCTGCACCTGTCCCAGGCTCGCCTGCGCCGCCGCCGGCACCACCCAGTACTCGGTGCTCGTCGTGCCGTCGCTCATGTGGTAAACCGCCGTGTAATACAACCCCGCCGGTATCGCCCCCACGTTCGGCGCCAGATTCACGCTCACAAATCCATCCGGCGCGATCGTCAACATCAACTTCCCCGCCGCCACTGACTGCCCGTTCGCCGTCGTAAACGCCGGCCAGCTCACGTTCAGTGTCCCCGCGCCAGGCGCCCCGTTCGCCAGATACACCGTCCCCTGAACCGTCGTCGTGCTGACCGCCTGCGCATTGGCCATCGACCCCAACGCCATCCCCATCAGGCACTGTCCCAATAGCAGTCCAAGTCCTATCCGTCTGCCGGCGCCGAACAACCACTCGTCCTTCGTGAGCTTCATCGTGTCTCTCATCCTTCTTCTGGGGGAGCGTCGGATAAGTCCATCCGTCTCTCCGCCGCTCTCCCTGCCAAATCAATTCCCAGACTGATCATCCTGCCGCTGGTCTCGCTTACTGCGTTTGGATGCTGAAAAATGAAGCCGGGCAATTGCCTTAACCTTCCAGTTCCCGGCTTCCAACTGCCATCTCCGCAGCCGCCTCATTCACCTCACCTGGCCATTCCGGCTCCATCGCCACGCTGCGAAGCGGTCGCATCGTCATGGCTTCCTTGGCCTCCAGGCTTCCTTCCGCAAGCCCAACCGGCAATCACGCGCTCAGCACATGCCCCCCAAGAGTTTTGTCCGGAAGGGACTGGGCAATCTCGGTGGCTTTCTCGTCCACCATTTTGAGCGCCAATTCGTTCAGTTTTTTCACCTTTTTGTTTTTATTTCGGTCTGAGTGTTCTTAGCTTAACGGATTACCCCAGAATTGCATGCAACCCCGCCAATCCCACTCTTCTTATTTATTTTCAATAATTTAACTGCTTCGCTCATCCTTGGCTTCTTTGACACCTAACCCTCGGCGCCGAACCGCGCGACACTCTCGAGGCTTTGCTGGAGATGTTCCCTGACGCAGCCCCCGAAGTGCTCGCTGAAGCCAGTAACATGCTCAATTCAATCGGGAGTGCCTGGGTGAAACAGGGTATTTACTAGCTGTGGGTGCCCCACCCTCGGCGCGTATTTGTTGTTGCGCCTAGGGTGGGATTCCACGAACCCCATACTGCCACGTTGATTCACTACTCCCTAATTCCTGCTCCGTGCCTTTGCAATAATCTCTCTATGCTCGTCCTCGCCTCCGCCTCGCCCCGCCGGCGCGAACTCCTCGTCCAGGCCGGCTTCTCCTTCGAGGTCCACCCCGTCCACATCCCCGAGAACCCCAACCCCGGCGAAGACCCCGTCGCCTACGTCACCCGCATGGCCCGCGAAAAAGCCCAGGCCGTCTACAACGAAATCATGGGTGCCCCAGGTCCGGATTTTCGGACCTGGGAAATCACAAAAGATAGTGCGAGCGACCAGCGAGCGTCTGCCGCACTGCAGGTGCTCGGCGCTGACACCACTGTGACTCTCGACAAAGCCATCCTCGGCAAGCCCGAAGACCCCGCCGATGCCGCCCGCATGTTGCGTCTCCTCTCCGGCCGCACCCACCGCGTCATTACCGGCGTCGCCGTTGTCACCGCAACGTCCACTGAAGTAGCCGCCGAAGTCACCGCCGTCAAATTTCTTACCCTCTCGGACGAAGAGATTGCTGCCTACATCGCCACCGGCGAGCCCCTCGACAAAGCCGGCGCCTACGCCATCCAGGGCCGCGCCGCACGCTGGATCTCCCGCATCGAAGGCGATTACTTCAACGTAGTCGGCCTCCCCATCGCCCTCGTCTCCACCCTCCTCGATTCCCTCAAAACCACCCGTTGAGCTGTCTGAATACCGGAACGGCGTGCATACCGTGCGTTTCATCACTGAATCGACAGCAACTTGCAACGAGATTAAGATTGAATCGCCTGGGGTAACAGACCTCAAGTGCCCTTCCACCGCTCCCCCGGCAAAGGACAAACTCATGCGGACCCATCTCTCTCTTCGTTCCCTCCTCCTCCTGGTTACGGCATCTCCCCTTCTCCTCGCCGCGCAGTTTCAAGCGCCCACCAGCGAAGAACTCAAGATGAACGCAGATCCCAAAGCCCCGGGAGCTGCCGCCGTCTTCCTCAATATGGAAGAGATCACCGACGATCCACTCCACTACTACAGCTTTTACGCAAGAATCAAAGTCCTCCAGGAAAAGGGCAAGGCGCTGGCTACTGTAGAAATCCCTGATCGCATTGGCGATTCTGGCATCACGAGCGTCAAACCGCGAAACATGGGCCAGGACTGGCCCGACAATCCTGACTCCCGTGAGACCGCTGCTAAGTCGGCTGGCAAACTCCCCGCTCCGCAGGGTGTCTTCAAAATCACTGACATCAAGGCGCGCACAATCCACCCCGATGGAACCGTCATTCCACTCACACTCAAGCCCGATGACCTCCTGGATGTGAATTCCTCCAGCAAGCACGGTGACCGCATCACCTTTACTCTGCCCAGCGTGGAAGTCGGCAGCATCCTCGAATACCGCTACACCATCCACTACGACGAAAATCACTTTTCCTCGCCTTTCTGGGAGGTTCAACGGCCCTATTTCGTCCACAAAGCGCACTTCGCCTTTACGCCCTTCAACGACTTCCTCAAGGGCGAACAGTACATGACCAGCCGCTATCTCGTTGATTCCAAGGGAAAAGTAATGAACACCATTATCTGGTCGCCGGTCCTTCCTCCAGACGCAAAGGTCAAGACCGACGCCATCGGCCAATTCAGCCTTGACCTGACTGACATTCCGCCGGTCCCGAGCGAAGAATGGATGCCGCCGGTCCAAAGCCTCGCTTACCATGTGCTCTTCTATTACAAGAACGCCTTCAGCGGAACAGAATTCTGGAAAAACGAGAGCAACCGCTGGTCAAAGGAAGTCGATCGCTTGGCTGAGCCCACCGGCCCTATCCGCCAGGCCGTAGCCGGCTTGCTCGCTCCCGGCGACAGCGATCTCGAGAAGGCCGCCAAGCTCTACAAAGCCGTCCAAAACCTAGATAACACTGACTTCTCGCCCAGCCGGCAACAGGCCGAATTGAATCAGCCCCCGTTGCGCCCATCCAGGCGCGCCGAAGATGTCTGGTCTCAGAGAAGCGGCTCGGCAGAAGACATTACCCTCCTCTACCTGGCCATGCTTCGCGCCGCCGGCCTCGCCGCATACGAGATGAAGGTCGTGGATCGCGACAAGGGCGTCTTCTCTTCCGGCTACTTGTCCTTTGACCAGTTCAACGGCGACCTGATCATCCTCAACATTCAGGGCAAGGATATCTTCCTCGACCCCGGCCAGAAGATGTGCCCGTTCCAGACGGTTCACTGGAAGCATGCTGGAGCAAGCGGCATCCGCCAGACCCCCAAGGACCCCGCCTTCGCAAATTCACCGCTGTTGCCGTACTCCGCAAATACTCTGCTGCGCACCGGCGATCTCACCCTCGACGAGCACGGTGCCGTTGCCGGAAGCTTCAACTTCATCATGACCGGCCAGGAGGCCCTCCGCTGGCGTCAGGCTGCCCTCGAAAACGATCAGGACGAGGTCAAGAAGCAGTTCGACCGCTGGCTGGAGTCCATGGTTCCTGAAGGCGTCGAGGCTCACCTCGATCACTTCCTGGCCCTCGACGATCCCGACAGCAACCTGTTGGCCTTGGTCAAGGTGCAAGGCTCGCTCGGTACTGCTACCTCCAAACGCCTCCTGCTCCCCGGCTTCTTCTTTGAGACCCGCGGCGGCCATCCTTTTGTCGCTCAGGAAAAACGGCAACAGCCCGTCGATATGCACTACGGCGATCTGGTGACCGACCAGGTAACTTATCACCTGCCGGCCGCTCTCGCCGTGGAAGGCGCGCCCCAGGACGCCACGATTACCTGGCCGCAACATGCGATTCTTGTCGACAAAACGGTCTCCGCGCCCGGCCAGATCACCATCGTGCGGTCGTTGGCGCGCGCCTTCACCTTCGCCAAGCCCGAGGAATACCAGGACCTTCGCGGCTTCTACCAGAAGGTCGCCGCCGCCGACCAGCAGCAACTGGTCCTCACCCGCGCGCCAGCTGCTAAAGGCAATTGATGATCCCGCGTCTCCGCAATCTCCCGATCTTTGCCGTTGCAGTCTCTTGCTGCGCGGCCTTGCTTGGTCCAGCCCCCGCGGCAGCCAACGACAAGCCCCAGCCCGCACCGCAGTGGGCCGTCGACGCCGCCAAAACGCCTACGCCCTCCACCGCAAAAGACGCCCCCGCCATCGTCCTCTTCGACGAAAACCTGATTACCGTCGATGAGCAGAACCACGCCGTAGAGCGGGAGCGCTCCGCGGTGCGCATTCTCAAGCCCCAGGGCCGGAAGTACGCTCATTGCGAGGCTGAGTATGACGTGGACGAAAAGCTCAACTACATCCGCTCCTGGACCATTGCCCCCGACGGCCGCCAGTTCCAGGCTATGGAATCGGACTTCATGGACCTGGGCGCATACGCTGATCCCATCATGCAGGCAACTGACCGTTTCCGCGTTGTCAAACCCCCAGCCATCGATCCCGGCGCCGTGGTCGTTTGCGAAACCGAAACTCACATCCGGCCATATATGTATGAGGAGGACTGGGAAATCCAAACTCCCATCCCCGTCGTCTTCCAGGCATTGGAACTCGCCCTGCCTCCTAGCGGTCATTACGCGGAAGCTTGGCACAAGTTTTCCCCAGTGAAACCCGTCGAGATTGGCCCCAACCATCTCCGTTGGGAGATCAAGGATATGCCCGCCCTCGATCTTGAAAACCTGCGCGCCACGCCGCCTTTGCGTGCGCTGGCCGCGCGTATGGCCATCAAATGGGGCGACTTTGCGGTCAAGGGCACGGATGCCCAGTGGCGGGCCATCGGTCTGTGGAACGATCAGTTGGAGGCGCATCGGACCGATCCCACCCCGGAGATTACCGCCAAAGCCCAGGAACTCGCGGCTGGCGCCCCGGACCTGTATTCCAAGCTCAGCCGCATCACCGGCTACATCCAGAACAACGTCCGTTACTTTATCGTTGTGCGCGGCATCGGCGGCTGGCAGGCCCATTACGCCGCTGACATCTACCGCAACCGTTATGGTGACTGCAAGGACAAGACAACTCTGCTCATCTCCATGCTCCAGGCCATCGGCATTCGCGCCTATTACCTGCACGTGGACAGCGAGCGCGGCATAGTCGACCCCGATACGCCTTCTCTGGCCGGCAACCACATGATTACCGCCATTGAGCTGCCCGATGCAGAAAACGACCCCCGCCTCATGGCCCGCGTCAAGGCAGTCAACGGCAAGACTCTTCTCATCTTCGACCCCACCGACGAGAAAACTCCGCTCGGGCTGATCCGCGCCCAGTTGCAAGGTGCTTACGGCAACATCGGCAACGGTGCCGACAGTCAGGTCCTGCAAATGCCCGTGTTACAGCCGGAGTCTGGCGGGCGTATCCGCAAAGGCTCCTTCACCCTCACCGCCGACGGCGCTATCGCCGGCTATGTAACCGTAACCTTTACAGGCGATGATGCCAGCGTTGAGCGCTGGCGTATTAAGGACAGCGACGCCAAGGAACTCCGCGAAGAGATCGAAAAAAACCTCGGTGACGATCTCCCCGGTCTGGCCTTCAAAGGCTTCGAGTATCACCAGACAACCGAACTCGACAAACCGCTGCTCCTCGATCTCCACCTCGGCGCAACCGGCTACGCACGCCCCGCCGGCCCGCTCCTGTTGCTTCGCCCGCGCGTCTTCGGCAGCCACGCCCGCGTCGTCCCCGATGTCATGGAGGGCAAACCCCGCCTCTACTCCATCGAACTCGGCGCCACCGGCCGCTGGCGCGACAGCTTCGACATCGCTATTCCCCCCGGCTATGTCGTCGATGAGACCCCCAACCCCGTCAGCATCGACCTCGACTTCGCCAGCTATCACTCCTCGGTCTCGGCCAAAGGCAACCTCCTCCACTACGAACGCGAATACGTGGTCCGTCAGGTCGAGATTCCAGCAGCCAAGGCCGCCGCCTTCCGACAGCTTGAGAGCGCCATCCTCTCCGACGAAAAAGGCGCCGCCGTCCTCAAGAAGCAGTAGACGGCCTAGAGATCTGCTTCTTGACTCCTTCCCTCACGCGAATGCCCCGCGCCACTCCCCCGCGCGCGCCTCCGTCACCCGCTCCGAACCTGCGTGAGCCCGGAATATGCGTGAAAAAACAAACCGCAACCGATTCCAGCCTGCTCCACCATGCATTTCCCCGTTACTGATGGAGTTACACCCACCGATTTTGCTTCACTTTGAGTGCAATTTATGCCCTATACTGCGCAAGAGTGAGGTTTCCACCACGATTGCGGTGCCTCCTCGCCGTCACTATGGCCACGCAACTTTACCACCAACGCGCCTTCGACTCGCCCGCGATCCCTGACCGTCTCTACTTCAAGATTGGAGATGTGGCCCGCATCTGTGAGCTCGAGACCTACGTCCTGCGCTTTTGGGAGACGCAGTTTCCCCAGCTCAAGCCCAATAAAAGCGGGACCGGCCAACGCCTTTACCGCCGTCGCGACGTCGAGCTGGCCCTGGAGATCAAACGCCTGGTTCACGCCGAGGGATACACGCTAGCCGGCGCCCGCCAGGCCCTGGACCAGGTTCACCGCCGTCGCTCTGTTCTCCGGCAAGACCCTCAGCTCGAACCCCAGCCCGACTCCCAATCCCGTCTGCCGTTCCTGGCTGCCGGCTCCGGCCAGCGCCTCGTTGCCGCAACCATCGGCCACGTCCGCGCCGAACTGCGGGAGATTGCCACTCTGCTGGCCTCGCCGGTTCCCCGCCCGCTGCGCCGCCGCTCCCGCCTGGCAGCCAGGCCGGCCCCGTCCGGCTCCCTCTTCCCGTTCTAGAGCCTGGAAGAACTTCGGCCTTTCCCCCCACACCGAGCCTGGTGGCTTTATTTCGCCTGAATTTCACAGCGGTCTGCCCGCTTTCGGGTTAATTTAGGGATACGCTATAGCCGCAGCAATCCGGGGGCGAGGAGATGTGCTTCTCCCCCTGTTCAGATCACAGATTTGTTCGCCCGGCTTGGAGCCTGCTCACCATGAGATGCATAAGTTGTGGATCGACGAAAATTCGGATATCGAGATTGCGAAGTTCGGATCTTTCTCGCTTGCTCATTCTGCAATATCCCGTGCGGTGCCGCGCCTGTTACGAGAGGTTCTATGTGGGTATTCCATTGGCTTTGAATCTTCGCTCGAACGGGAAAATACTCCATCGGGAAGAGCAGCCCGGTAGTTGAAGCCAGGGAAGCTCTGCGGAATAGTAAGAATATATGCGATTGCGGTGTCCCCGGCTCGCCGCGACAGGGCCTTTATCGCTGAGGTGGAAGTAAAAGCCGCCTTGCGTACGGTGGGCAGGAACGCGTGATTGGAGAACCGCTCTATGCACCGGGTCTTGAGGATGCCTGGATAGCCCAGGACATTCCATCATTGCAATGCAGAGGTCATGGTCGTCGCTAGAGGACGATTGTAGAACTTTTCTACTCCGGCCCGGAGCTTTTTTCGGCCCGAGAGTTCGCTCAAATCTGGAGTCGCTGTTGGGGAGGTACCCTTGCATCTCGCCAGAGGGGGTGCGCGCGCCTCAATGTACGAATGGCCGACAATCCAGGCGCTACCCATTCCCGCACTCTAAGTGCGTTTTTCAGGACCGATCTGGAATCGGAGGCAATTTCCTGACCTTTAGTCGTTGGCCAAGATGGACACTTAGAATTGTCGAACGAACATTTCCAATCTCTGAGCCCAAGGCTGACAGAGAACTCTTGCCTGATAGTCCCAAGACCTCGCGCATTGAAGACCAGACGGTGTCGGCAGCCGAATCTCTCTTGCCTTTCAGAAAACCCGCTGGCCGCACCGGCCTTTATTTGCTAATCTTGGCACAACATGACCAAACAGTCTGGCGCAGTCAGTGTAGCTTTGCTTCTGCTTTGCTCTCTTCCCTTGCTGGCGCAGAAGAAAGTTCCGCCCAAGGCGATCCGCTTTCAAGGCGCACCACAATACACCCAACAGGAGCTGCTCGCGGCCGCCGGCTTGAAGCCGGACGCGCCTCTAAACTTCCGCGAAGTGAAAGCTCACGCCAAGCAACTCAATGATACGGGCCTTTTCAAAGAGGTAAGGTTTACCTCCGACAGCAAGACGGTGCTCTTCACTTTGACGCCTTCCAGCCAGCTTTTCTCCATGCACTTGGAGAATGTACCTCTTACGCCGGGCAAAGAACTCGACGCCAAGCTTCACGAGCGCTTCCCGCTCTATCGCGGCCGCTTGCCAGCAAGTGGCTCCATGGTCGAAGGAATCCGCCAGACATTCGAAGAGATGCTGGCGGCCAAGAGCGTCAAGGCAACGGTGAAAGCCGCTCTCACCAGCGGCCTGGGCCCGCAAAAGATCACGGCTATGAACTTCACAGTCGTCTCGCCGGCGGTGAATATCGGCCGCATCCAGCTTGCCGGCGTCTCGTCCGCTATGCAAGCCAAGGCCAGCCTCCTAGCCAGCGGCCAAACCGGAAACAGCTTCGACACAGAGAACACAGCCCTCGGTCTTCAGCACGTTTTCGAAGACCTCTACCAAGACCTAGGTTATGCGGCCGTGCAAGTCGATGTTGCCCAGGTTGATCCTCCCGTCGTCTCGGATCAGTCCGTCGATATTCCCTATACGGTAACGATCAAGGAAGGTGGAATCTACAGGCTCGGAACCATCGACTTTCCAGCCGGCGCGCTGGTCGCGCGCGCAGATGTTGAGAAAATCCTGTCCAAATACCCGACCGGTTCTGGACGGCCGCTCGATCTATTTCTACTGGCCGTCCGCGACGCATACCATGCTAAAGGCTATC
>JBKQRH010000053.1:0-22534 GCA_052326045.1 Occallatibacter sp.
AGTTGCGGAAGGGCGCGAGAACGCTGATTTGCGTGTCGCCCAGGCTGAGCGCGTCGCCGGCGCGGAGGGAACGGAGGCGAATGTGAAGATCGGCGGCTTCGTTGAGCAGGGCGAGGTAGTCGTGGAAGCGGGGGTTGATGCCCACCCAGAGTTCGGCGGGATGGAAGTTGTGTAGGACGGCGGGCAGGCCGCCCATGTGGTCGGAGTGGCCGTGAGTCAGCGCCACTGCGTCCAGATGGCGGATGCCGCGCGACCAGAGGACCTCGGAGACGACCTCCTCGCCGATGTCGTAGTCCTGCGGGGCCTGATGCGGACCGCCGCCGTGTCCGCCGCCATCGACGAGCAGGGTCTTGCCGTCCGGGGTGATGAGGAGCAGCGAGTCGCCCTGGCTGACGTCGATGGCTTCCATCAGCAGCGCATCGCGAGGGTGTTGGATGGGCCGCGGCGCTACGGCTGCGAGGGCGGCGAGGAACAGAGCGGCCCAGGCGGTGCGGCGCGGCCAGCGGGTTCCTGTCGAAACGGTCAGGTGGGCCAGCACGATGGCCACGCCCAGGAGCGTGCAGAAAGCCGCCGATTGCCACAGAAGCGGCGAGGGAATGCGGAAATCGCCGAAGGGCATCGAACCGAAGTGGCGCACCAGCCCGATTCCAATATGAAGCAGAAAAGCCACACCCATGGCCGGCAGAACCGCCGCCGCCGGCCACACCCACAGCACAACCAGAGTGACCAGAGCGGCCGGCATCAGCACCACAAGCAGCGGCAGGATGAACAGATTCACGGGCAGCGCAAAGATGGTGATGCGGTGGAAGTAGACGGCCATGGGCAGGGCCATGGCCAACTCCACCACGCAGGAGACGACCATCAGTTCAAGAATACGAATCAGAAAACGCACGGTAAAGGGGAAGAAGCGCAAGGCGATGAAACCGGCGAAACGGCCGTGAGCGGCTGCCTGCGACGCTGCGGCGACGATGTCCACTGTTTCCTCGAAGAGGGCGAGCTGCGGGTGCATCTTGTCGTCGACGGCTGTCATGGGGAGGTCGCGGGAGGCAGTGCTCCCGGGATGGATGGCCGCCTGCAACGCCGCGGCGATCATTCGCAGCGTGACGCGAAACTGCGCCAGCGGCGGGGCCAGTTTGGCGTCGATAGCGATGAGGCGCAGGTCGCGCGTGGCCGTGAGATAGGGGTGGATGGTAGCTTGCAGCAGCGGAGCGGCGACGCCGGCGATGGCGACCACCGCGAGCAGAGTCATTTGCAGGCTGGAGTCGAAGAGGCTGCGGGGGCTCACGGCAAGAAGGCACAGCGCGGCAAAGCCGATGGTGTTGAGCGGGCTGCGCTCGCGATAGAGCAGGCGGCCGAGCAAATAGAGGGTGACCATCCAGAGCGAGCGTTGCACCGGCGTGGCGAAGCCGGTGAAGAGCGCATAGGCGAAGGAGGCGCCGATAGTGATGAACGTGGCCGGGACGCGGGAGAGGCGCAGGCGGCGTGCGGCCCAGAAGATGCATCCGGCGACAATGGCCAGGTGGAAGCCGGAGACCACCAGCATGTGAAAAGAGCCAGTGCGCTCAAAGCCTACGCGCAGGGCATGGGTGAGGTAGGTGCGGTCGCCGGTGACCATAGCGGCCAGCATGATAGCGTCGTCCTGCGAGAGGCGCAGCGGAGCGGGCAGACGGCGCATGGCCGCGGGCAGGGCCAGAAGGCGGGCGCTGGAGGCGTGCTGCAAACCGCTGATGCGGCAGGCAAGGAAAAGGCCGGGGGCTTGGCCCAAACGGTCTACGCGATCGATGGCGACAGTGGCCGTGGAGGTGATGCCTTGATCGAGGAGATAATCCTGGCGGCTCCAGACGCCGGGATCGTGATACACCTCCGGCGGAAGCAGGCGAACGACGGCGCGGACGCGGTCGCCGCAATGAAAGAGCTGCGGGCCGGGTTGAGCTGGTGTGTTTGCGGCTGCCGGCCAGCGAACGGTGAGACGAACACCGCCTGCAACCGGAGCCTGCGCGTCATTGGCGTCGGTGACGACTTCGAGCGAGGAAACGCGCAGATCGATACGCTGGGAGGGTTGCTGCTGGGGTGCCGTGGCGGCGGGGTCGGCGGAACCGGCGTCGTTCAGGTTTTGTTCGATCTCGCCGCGTGCTGGACCGGTATCCACGACGGTTCCTTCCACGGTGCGGAGCAGGCCGTCGGAGAGCGCGGCCAGCTCGGGCGCAGGGACATGGTGGGGCTGCATCCAAGCGCACCACGCGCCCAGCAGGAGCCACAGGACAGCCAGCGGCAGCCACGCGATGCGCTGCGCGCGGACGGCGGCAAGGCAGCAGAGCGCGGCAACCAGCGCCAGCGCCACCAGCACCAGACTGGGCCGCAGCCAAAACCAGGGGGCGGCGGCGATCCCGGCGGCAGAGAGCCACGCCGCATGGAAGAGCGGCACGGCGCTCAGGCCGGCGGAGGCGGGCCTCATGGGAATTTGCCCGGAGGTGGGGGATTCGGAGTTCATTGCGCCGAAAGTTGAAAAGCTGTTCTGGGGGTCAAGCCTATCAGGAGCGGCGTAACTGGACCACTGTCTCCAAATGGAAGGTCTGGGGAAAGAGGTCGGCGAGGGTGATGGATTGGATCGCGTAGCCCGTGGCGAGCAACGCGCGCAGGTCGCGGGCCAGGGTCGCGGGGTCGCAGGAGACGTAGACCAGCGCAGGGGCGGCGATCTCGGCGAGCAACTCGCAGATTTCCGCGCCTAGGCCGGTGCGAGGAGGGTCGACGACAATCAAATCGGGCCGAGTCCAATCGGAGCGCGCAGGCTTGCGGCTGCGGCGCAGAAAATCGAGAACCGTGGCCCGGACCGCGATTCCGGCTGTGCCCTTGAGGCTTTCTTCGAGCGCTTTTGCCGCGGAGGGCGCGGACTCGACGGCGACCACGCGGGCAAAGCTCGCTGCAAGCTGGCGGGCAAAGAGGCCGACGCCGGCAAAAAGGTCCCAGGCCAGCTCGCCCTTGTGGCCGGAGGTGACACGCTC
This sequence comes from Occallatibacter sp., assembly GCA_052326045.1. GTDB lineage: Bacteria > Acidobacteriota > Terriglobia > Terriglobales > Acidobacteriaceae > Telmatobacter. Next base: position 3,003 of record JBKQRH010000053.1, read on the forward strand.
CGCCAGCGCGTCGACCAGCCAGCGGTTTACCTGGAAAAAAGCTCCGTGGTCCACGCGAAAGTCGAAGCCGGCGGCGCGGTAAGCGAGGGAAGTTGCGCCCCATTGAGCGACGGTGCGCGGGGGCTGGGCTGGGCGGCCTTCGGCCACAAGCTCCGCGCCTTTGAGCGCGGGAATACGCTCGTGCAGCGCCTGAGCAAACTCGTCAAAGCGAATCCTGGCGCGATTGGCGCTGAAAACGGAAACCAGCAGCGCGGATTCGGCGGCATTGCAGAAGAGTGAGATTTCGGTGGGCCGCAGGGTGGGCGTAAAGTTGCGCAAGACGGAAGCGGCAGCCTGCGCGGCCTCAATCAGCAGCGGCGAGGCAATGGGACACTCGCGAATGGGAATGATCGCGTGCGAGCTGCGGCCGCGGTAGCCGGAGTTTTCTGCCGCATCAAAGGCCAGGCGGATGCGATTGCGATAACGCCAGGGGTCGGCGGAGAGTACCGCAATTTCATCGGGGACTTGAACGCCGCCGCGCTCCAAGGTTTCGCGCAGGATGGTCTCCTTGAACGCAAGCTGCGTTCCGTAGTTTGCGTGCTGATAGTGGCAGCCGCCGCAGGCGCCGAAGTGAGGACAGGCGGGGGCAATGCGCTCCGCGGCGGAGATGATGATTTCATCGGGATCGGCGGTGTCGTAGCCGCGCTTGTTCTGCGTGATGCGCACGCGCACCTGCTCGCCGGGCAGCGTGAGCGGCACAAAGACGGCCTTGCCATCAAGATGGGCCAAGAAAGCGCCGCCATATATAGGCTTCTCGATTTCGACGAGCAACGGCTGCGTGGGTTCAGGTGCGGGCGGCGTCGCGGGAAGCGTCATTGCTGGCTCATGTAGAAGAGGCTGAGGCGTGGCAGGCCATAGTTAACCAGCAGTTGCTTTTGCTCGAACTGCTTTTGAACCTGGCGCAGTTGCACGGCGCCCATGCGGCTGCGATAGGGGGCCAGCTCGCGCGCCGCGTGCTCTTTGAGTCCCACGAGCAAATCTACGGGAGCCGCGGCGGTGAGCGCGGCAAACAGCTTTTCTTCGAGCACGGTGAGGGTGCGTTCGAGGGCTTCCAAATCGTGGGCCGCGGCATTCTCGTGGGTAACGGAGCGCACTTCGGCGGCTAGCTCGCGCAGGCGGAGGGCGGTTGCGGCACACGCTTCGGGAGCGACGGCAGCGGCATCCAAAGCGGCTGCGGCCGATTCAAGATGCGCGGCCACGCGCTCATGCTCAAAGCCTGACTCGCGGCTCTGGGTTGGCGTGGCGGCGGTGCCGGCGGCGGCTTCGCGCAGTTCTTCGGCTGCCTCCATCACCGCTTGCGCGCACCAGGCCAGGCCGTTGATGCGCCGCATCCGGCCGCGCTTTTGCCGCGCCTCGTACTTGTCGAAGGCCGCATCGATGCCGCGCAGGACCGCATCCAGCGGAATGCCCGCCTCGCGCCAGGTCTCGATCAGCGCCCAGTCGAGCGTCGAAAGCAACAACAGCGACCCGCGCCGCTGCTGAAAGCGCTCTTCGATCTCAGTGAAGTAGTTGAAGTAGTTGAGCACGGTTGCGCCTCAATGCGCTTTGCTGCGCGGGCGCGGAGCGCGGTTGCGCTCGAAGAGGATAAGCAGGCCGTCGAGGGTGAGCAGGTCGTCGATCACGGAGATGAAACGCGAGTCTTCAGAGATCTGCCGCGCCAGGCCGCCGGTGGCGATGACGCGCGGCTTCTGGCCCAGCTCGGCCCCCAACTCAGCAAAGATGCGCTCCAGGATACCGTCCACGAGGCCGATGTAGCCGTAGTAGAGGCCGCTCTGCAGGTGGGTGACGGTGTTGGCGCCGATGACCTTGGCAGGGCGCTTGATGTCCACCCGCCCGAGCCGCGCCGCCCGCGAAAAAAGCGCATCGGCGCTGATGGCCAGGCCCGGAGCGATGGCGCCTCCGAGGTATTCGCCCTTGGCCGAGATGACGTCGAAGGTGGTCGCCGTGCCGAAGACCACCACGATGCATGGGCCGCCGTAGCGCTCGAAGGCGGCAACAGAGTTTACCAACCGGTCCGCGCCCAGATCCGCTGGATTCTCTTGTAACACTGGCATTCCAGTCTTGATGCCCGGCTCTACAAACAGCGGCTGGACGTGGAAGTAGGTTTCGCAGACCTGGCGTAGAGTGGACTCGACCGGCGGCACCACCGAGGAGATGATGATGTGGTGCACCTGGCTGGGGGCCATGCCATTCATCTCGAAGAGGTTCACGAAAAATACGCCGTACTCGTCCGCGGTTTGGTTTCGATGAGTGGTGACGCGCCAGTGCGCCACCAGTTCAGGCTTATCACCACCCCCGCGACGAAGACCTGTTGCGGGGGACCCCGGTTTTTCCGCGTCCAGCCGGTAGAGACCCAGCACTGTATTCGTATTTCCCACATCGATCGCTAGCAGCATGTTTTTTCAGCTCATTTCCGCGGCGCGAATGCCGCCGGTCTGCACCATTACCAATCCGGCAGCGGTGTGCACCAGCAGGAATCCGTGTTCGTCCAACCCGGCTGTAACGCCCGTGCAGGCCTGCGGGCCATGCACCTCGACCATTCGGCCGCGCACCCACGTCGAAGCCTGTTCCACGCGCTGGGTAATCGTCTTACCCGCCGCCGGATCGAGCAACACGAGTGTCTCACGCTCCAGCGATTTTAGCAGGGAGACGAGCAAATCCTGGCGGCTCACTTGATGACCAGTCTCCAAATCCAGCGAAGTCGCGGGCGTGGCCAAACCGGGGTCCCCAGCGACAGGTCCTGGTCGCTGGGGTGAAAGTCCAGAATCAAAGCTGCGCTGATGCACGTTGATGCCGATGCCGACAACGGCAAAGGCGACCGTGCTGCCTTCAGTGCGCGCCTCGACCAGAATGCCGCCCGCTTTGCGCGGGCCCCCGTGCGAACCCAGTATCAGATCGTTGGGCCAGCGCAGGTCAACAGTAAGGCCGGCAACGGCGCGAATCGCATCGGCGGCTGCGAGGCCGGCGGCCAGCGGCAGCAGCGGCAGACGGGCGGCGGGGATTTGCGGGCGCAGCAGGACGCTTACGTAAAGGCCTTCACCGGCGGCCGAGCGCCAGACGTTATCGCCGCGCCCGCGTCCGGCCAGTTGCTCATCGGTAAGGTAGACCGAGCCGTGCGGTGCGGCCCTGCGGGCGGCATCCAATGCGTCTGTGTTGGTGGAATCGGTTACCGGAGAAAAGTGGAGCTTGCCGGCAAAGATGGTGCCCGCGAGCGCGGCGTCCAGTGCCGGAAGATCGAACATCGGCTGGATCATGGAGTGCATTGGGGCCTGACTCACTCGGCGGCGATGCTCATCGAGATATCAGCAGCCCTGGCCGAGTGGGTCAGAGCGCCCACGCTGATGAAGTCGACGCCGGTTTCAGCATAGGCGCGGATGTTGTCGAGAACAATGCCGCCTGAAGCTTCAGTGGGAATCCAGCGCGTCTGTTGCTCGACGTTGGACTGGCCTTGCGCCTGCTGTCCCGGCGCAACTTCCTTGATGCGTTCCACGGATCGCCTCACTTCTTTCGGCGTCATGTTGTCGAGCAGGATCGCCTCAGCGCCGAATTTGAGGGCTTCTTCAAGCTCCTGTGAAGAGCGCACTTCCACCACCACGCGCTGGCCTTTCCTGCGCTGCTCCAGAGCCTGTGTCAGCACCTTGGGCAGGCCGCCGCCCAGGGAGATGTGGTTGTTCTTGATGAGGATGCCACTGGCCAGGTCGAGGCGGTGATTCGTTCCCCCGCCGCACAGCACAGCGTATTTTTCCAGAGCCCTCAAACCGGGGACGGTCTTGCGTGTGTCGAGGATATGGGCGCGGGTTCCGTGAATGGCGTCGACGTATTGGCGCGTCAGCGTGGCGATGCCGCTGAGATGCTGGAGGAGGTTGAGGATCACGCGCTCGCAGCTCAACAGCACGCGGGCATTGTGGCGGATGACAGCCAGCACCTGGCCTGAGTGGACACGCACGCCGTCGAAGATTTCGGGATGGCTGACGACCTCAAAGCGGGTCTGCGCAGGAGGGCGCGTGTCGAGGCGGGCAAAGATTTCAAGAAAGCGCGGTACCGCGCCCAAACCGCAAACTACCATCTCCTGCCGTGCGATGATCGAGGCCGTCGCGCGCAAGTCGGGGTCGATGGTGAGGTTGGTGGTGGCGTCGCTGGCGGCCATGTCTTCCACCAGGGCCTGCTCCAGCAATGCATCGATGCGGCTGCTCTTCCAGTCCATGGTTCCTTTTTCGCCTGCTCAGGGATGAGTCTGGGGTTTCTGGCGCATGAGAAATTCATAAATAACCGTCTTGATGCTGTCTTCTATCTGACCGGAGATTGAGTAAAAGTTGATTCCATTGCTCCGGTTGATCTCAAGTGCGTAATTCGATTGGCTGCCAGAGATGTTTTCCACGAGTCTTTGCCATGAACTTAGTTTGCCGCCCCTGCGCCGGTCGATGAGATTGATCTCTCCCAGGTCGGTATACCACAGGACAGAGATGATGTTGCGGGAATCGCGCACCATGATTCCCCGAGTAGCCAGGAGAAGGAATTGAGAGTAGTTGCCGGTGTGCGACCCGATTCCGGCGAGATCAACGATCGCCACGGCCGTGCCGAGCTTTCCCAGGTGGGGGGCGATCATCTCTTCAACCTGCGGGGTGAATTGCTGCGCAGTCAGGCAGCCTGGCGCGTCGCCAAACGAAATGGAGGATGAAGAGGACGGCGTGTTTTCAGGTTTCACCTCGACGCTTTCCACCGGCAATTCCGCCGCAACCGTGTTGTGCTCCGTCAATTCCCGGTAGGCAATCTGAATCAGCTTGAAATGTTCTTCCGCATCCGCCCGCAGGCTGGCGTAATTCTCATAGAGATCGGGATGCCATTGTTTGACCGATTCGCGATACGCCTCTTGTATGGTGGATTCCTCGGGAATCCCAAAGGCGATCCCAAGAGTTCTGTAGTGCTGCCGGCATCGTGCGCAGTCACAGGACATAGCTAATTTCCCTTCTTCAGGTTCTCCAGCGCGGCACGCGCCTTTTCCAGCAGTAAGCGCATTTCTGCTTCCTGCTTCTTGAGCCCTTCGACCACATGCGCCGGGGCCTTAGCAAGGAAGCCTTCGTTTCCCAACTGGCGCTCGGCGGATGCTAGACCTTTCTCATACTTTGCGATGTCCTTTGTCAAGCGTTCTCGCTCGGCGGAGACGTCGATGGAGGGCTTGTAGTCGAGATCCAGCGTCCAAACATTTCCTCGTTTCAGACCACGACGATGTTCGATTTCTTCCCAACTCACCTGCCTCAAATCGATGATTCTCGCAAGCGCACGGATTATATCGATGTTCTTCATGAAGGAATCCAAGTGGGATTGAACGCCCGCCCATATTTCAACAAGCACGACCTCTCGCTCCGGTACTCCTCTATCCTTCCTGAGAGCACGAATATCGCTAATGAGCGATCTCAACTGGTACATATCTTGTGAGAAAGGATCTTCTATGTAAAAAGGGTTATCTAGTGGATAGTTTGCAAGCGCTATCGACTTTGACGGCGGGTTGCCTTCATAGATAGCGTGCCACAGCTCTTCGGTTAGGAATGGCATGAATGGCGAAAGCAGCCGTTGCGCCGCCTCAAACACCGAAACCAGCGTGGTCAATGCGACTTTGGTCTGCGCTTTGTCAGCGGTTTCTGAGAAATCCAGCCGGAGTTTGACGATCTCTAGATACCAATCGCAGAAGCTGCCCCAGAAGAATTGATAGATGGCGTTGGCTGCGTCGTCGAAGCGGTAATTGGCTAACGACTGATTCACGTCCTGCGCGGTTCTCTGAAACTCTTTCGTAATCCACCGGGCTTCAATCGGTGCATCTTCATCAATCACGGGCATTGCACCCAGCGCGGCAGGATCGATGGTAATTCCGATCTCGGCGGCGCGGTCCACATTCATAAACAAGAAGCGCGCGGCATTCCAGATCTTATTTGCAAACGCGCGGTAGCCCTCGGTACGGCCCACGCTAAACGCGATGTCGGTCCCCGGCGAGGCCATACTGGCCAGCGTGAACCGCACCGCATCCGTCCCGTACTGCTTCACGACCTCGATGGGGTCAACTACGTTGCCCTTGGTCTTGGACATCTTTTCGCGGTTGGCGTCGCGCACCAGGGCGTGAATGTAGACCTCCCTGAATGGGACGGATTCGGCAAGCGGGCGAGGGCTGCCGTCGGGGATCGGCACGTCGGCCGAGAACCAACAGCCGAACATAATCATGCGCGCGACCCAGAAGAAGAGGATGTCGAAGCCGGTAACTAAAAGGCTCGTTGGGTAGAAGGCATCGAAATCTCCCCTATTTTCCGCAGTGATATTCGGCCAGCCGAAGACGGAGACCGGTAGCAGCCCCGACGAGAACCAGGTATCGAGAACGTCGGTCTCCTGCGTGATTTGGGCCGAACCGCAGTGAGCGCAGTTGGCTGGGTCTTCGCGCGCCACGGTGATCTTGCGGCAGGCCGAACAGTGCCACGCCGGGATGCGATGGCCCCACCAGAGCTGGCGCGAGATGCACCAGTCGTGAATATTGTTCATCCATTCGAGGTAGATCTTCTCATACATCTCCGGCGTGAAGCGGATGGCCTTGTTGCCGGTGGCATCGGGCTTGACAGCGGCGATGGCGAGCTCGGACATGGAGGCTCCGCCTTCTTGAGGCTTCTTGTTGACGGCGACGAACCACTGCGTCGAGAGGCGCGGCTCGACGACGGTCTTGCAGCGGTCGCAATGGCCCACGTTGTTGATGTAGTCCTTCACCCCTGCGAGGAGCTTCTGTTCTTCCAGGTCCTGGACGATTTTCTTGCGCGCCGCGTAGCGGTCCAGGCCGGCGTAGGCGCCGCCTTCGGCGTTGATATGGCCGGTCGAGTCCATCACGTTGATGGAGGGAAGATGATGGCGCTCGCCGAGGGCGAAGTCGTTGGGGTCGTGCGCCGGAGTGACCTTGACCGCGCCGGTGCCGAATTCGCGGCTGACCCACTCGTCGAGGATTACGGGGATCTCGCGGCCCATGAGCGGCAGGCGGAGCTTCTTGCCGTGCAGATGGAGGTAACGCTCGTCCTGGGGATGAACGGCCACGGCTACGTCGCCGAGCATGGTTTCGGGGCGGGTAGTAGCTACAGTAATGAACTCATCCGAAACATTGCCGCCCGCAGGGCCGAGGACGGAGTACCGAATCTCCCACAGGTGGCCCTTCTGCTCCACGTGGACGACTTCGAGGTCGCTGATGGCGGTTTGGCAGCGCGGGCACCAGTTGACGATGTATGCGCCGCGATAGATCAGCCCCTGCTCGTGAAGGCGGACGAAGGCCTCGCGCACGGCGACGGAGAGCTTCTCGTCCATGGTGAAGTACTCGCGCTGCCAGTCGACCGAGGCGCCGAGGCGCTTCATCTGGCCGAGGATCGCGCCGCCGTAGTGATGCTTCCACTGCCATACGCGCTCGACGAAGGCCTCGCGGCCAAGCTGCTGGCGGCTCGTTCCTTCGCTGGTCAGTTGCCGCTCCACCAACATTTGTGTCGCAATGCCGGCATGATCCGTGCCGGGCACCCACAGAACTCGGTCGCCGCACATGCGCCGCCAGCGCATAAGGATGTCACTCTCCGTATGCTCGAACATGTGACCCATGTGCAGGTTGCCGGTGACGTTGGGCGGCGGCAGCAGGATGGTGAAAGCCGACTGGGCGTCGGGGCTGGAGCGCGCTTCGCGCCTTTGGGTGCCCTCGGTTGCTGGCGAGGGCGTGGGCTGGGCGAAGAGGTTCTCGCGCACCCAGTACTCGGCCCAGTGATCTTCAATGGCGGTGGGGTCGTAGGCTTTTGGCAGGTCGTGAGGCATGGGGGTTCGAAACGAGCCCCCGGGGTCTGACCCTTCTTAATAAGGGGCTTCGAGCGCGGGGACCACCCCCAACTTTAGCAGATGCGGGGCAAAGGACAATCAGGCGCAACCTGGGAAGCGCACGGTGCAGCAAAGCAAAAAGGCCGCACCCACTTGGGGAGCGGCCTTTTGTCTTTTGAATCGTTTGTCAGCTTAGAACGGGTTCAGCTTGGCCAGCCCCTTCTTCTTTTTCTTCTTGCTGGAGGACTCGTCGCTGGAGTCGACTTTGGGCTTTTTCTTGTCGGCGTCGGCGGCGGACTGAGCCGGTGTGGAACCGGGCTTGACTTCATTCACCTGGTCGGGGGCCTCGGCCGGCTTTTCAGCGGCGGGCAGGGCGGTGTTGACGGGTCCCACAGCCTTGACCACGGCGTTGGCGTCTGCCCGGGCAGGGGGGGCAGGAGCGGATACAACTTCCGCAGCTACGCCAGTGCCGCCCCCCGGCGGTTGAAGCTGCAAGGGCGCCTGGGAGGGTTGGTCGCTGCGCGGAGGCTCGTTGATGCCGGTGGGCGCGACTGCTCCGATGGGCGAAGGAGCTGGTTTGCCGACATTGACGGCGGCGTTGAAGATGGCGAGATTCTCCTTGGTGATATCCGGCGCGAGGGTGCGCTTGGGATCGTCCAGGCTTGGCTCGCCCACATGCACGGCCTCCACCACCGTAGGTCCGTGCTTGATGATGTCGAAGGTCTTATCGGTAAAGTGCAGAGGCTGGCGGCTGCGCTCTTCGGCGTCGTTCTCGGCAACCGCTTCCTGGGTAGGCTCGGGAACGGGGCGGTTCATGGCGACCAGCCTGTCGCGGGCGTCCTCCACGTGGGGCGCCATGGGATAGCGGCTGATGACCTTGGCGTAAGCAGCGGCGGCCCGGTCCTGGTAGACCGCGCGCATCCGTTCCTTGATTGCGCCGGGAAAGTTGGGCGCCATCTGAATAGCGTGGGCCTCGCCGGTATAGGCATCGCCGATGCCCAGCAGCGCCTGGTCGCTCTTGGAGTAAAGCGGGTAGGTATCGACCACGGTCTCCAGCCGGGCGATGGCGGCGACAAAGTTCTCACGGCTCTCATAGTAAAGGCCGATCTGGGTTTCCCGCTCGGCCAAAACCTCCTGCACGTCGCGCAGCTTCTGTTTGGCGCGCGGCACCAGCGTGGAGTCAGGGAACTGGTTGATCATGTTCCGGTACTCCTGCTCGGCGCGCTGAACGTTGACGTAGTCGCGGTCAGGCTTTTCCATCTGCGCGTAGTAGATGTCGGCCACCTTCATCTGCGCCTCGGCTGCTTCGGGGGCGTTGGGGAAGAAGGTAATGAAGTCCTTGTACTCGGCTTCGGCCTGGGTATAGGCCGCGGTGCCGCCCTCCTTGAACCAACTGTCGCCCACGGCCAGCTTGGCGCGCATCCGATACTCGGAGTCGGGATAGGTGTTGAGCATGGTCTGCAGGTCGAGCCGGGCCACGTCATAGTGGCCCTTCTTCATGGCCAGAATAGCCTTGTCGTAGAGCTCCTTGTCGGGTTGCTTGGAGTTCAGGCCGGCCAGCGGGTTGGCGCTCAGGTCCTCGTTCTTCTTTTTCTTGGGCTTCTTCTCCTTGGCCTGGGCCGAAACTGCGCCCAGGATCAGAACGGCCAGAGCCACCGCGGCAATCTTGTTGAACAACCGGTTCATACCACCTCATTGCGGCAGCGCCCTCAAACACAGGCCATCCGCCTTTAACGAATATTCCTGAATCTTACGCGCAACCTCTTGCTATTCGCTTACTCGTTTGCGGCCTTGCGGGCCGCCGCCAGGAGGGAACGCGCGTCCTGTTCCGGTTTCCCCGCTCCAAAGACGGCGTTTCCGGCCACCAGCAGCTCCGCTCCCGATTGGACGATGCGATCCACAGTATCGTGAGCCACGCCGCCGTCCACCTCGATTCTAAATGCCAACCCCAGTTCTTGGCGCAACTGAACCAGACGCTTGATCTTTTCCAGCGAGAACTCAACGAATTCCTGTCCGCCGAAGCCGGGATTCACGCTCATCACCAGCACATGGTGAACCATGGGCAGAATCTCCCGCAGCAACTCGACGCGGGTGGCCGGATTAACCACCACCCCCGGCTTCATGCCGTGTTCGGCGATCAGCTCCAGCGAGCGATGCAGATGTCTGCAGGCCTCGTAGTGGACGCTCACCCAGTCGGCCCCGGCCTCGGCAAAGGCGGGAATGAACTCGTTCGGGTTCTCTATCATCAGGTGGCAGTCGAGCGGCAGGCTGGTGAACTTGCGCAGGCTCGCGACCACCGGGGGCCCGATTGTAATGTTGGGCACAAAATGGCCGTCCATCACGTCCACGTGGATCGCCGTGCCGCCGCCCCGCTCGGCCGCGGCAACCTGGTCCGCCAGATGGGCAAAATCCGCCGAAAGTATCGATGGCAGCAACTCAACCATAGGGTTTCTGGATGCGTCTCCTTGCAGGGCCAGTGTATCAGCGCGGAGGCGCGGCAGTCAGCGGGATAGCTGATGAGCTGAGCGGATGCATCACAAAAGAGACGGCTTTTGAGGAAGTCCAAATCTTCGAGCATTTTTCTTGCACTGCGTTCTTCCCGATTGCCGGTACCTGCGCTTTTCGCAGGGCGCCTCCAACTGTCGTAGCAGATCGTGGCCTCTGGCCCGCATCGCCGGGGTTCCGGAGCGGCTGTGGATGCGCAGCAGGTCAAGAACCTCCGGCCCACGAGAGGGGTCTTGACGGGGCAGATCAGCCAGTCCTTGCAGGGCGCAGGTCTTGACGATCGAGCTGGGGTCATCGAGGTAGGATTGCAAGGTTTCAACGGCGCGGCGGCACTCTGGGAGAGAGAGTTGGAGGCGGGGAACGATCAGCGCCAGATGCCAGCGCAGCTTATTTTGCGTGGCCTCGGCCAACAAACCCAGCAGCGAAGCTTTCCAGGAGTCCAGAACCGAGGGTAGAGTGCGGGAGACCTTTTCCAGGGCGTCGGCCGCTCGGTTGACCACGCCGGGGTCTTCATCCCAAAGGCATTCAACAAGCTGCGTAACCGTCTTCGATTGCACCCGTTTCGGTTGCGCAAGTACGAGAGCAGCGATCTCCTCGGCACGGCCAATCGAGAGGCGGTTGCCGCCTGCGGCGAGCATCGAGCGAATGGTCTCGGAGGTGGGCATGGGCTGGCTTTTCTCACAGCTTACTTTGTATCGTTCCCTGTTGCCAGCATCTTTGCCGCGACTCGTCCTACCCCTCGTAGCATCGCCTTCACCGGCCAGCGGCCTTCGGCGTCCGGAAAGAAGATTTCGCCTGCGCGGCGGGCTTCGGGGCGGTAATACCACCGCTTGAGCAAGGCCAGATGGCCCTGGCGGAGGGTGGCCGATGGGATTGTGGAGGATTCCGTCAGCGCGGCCAGCGCCGCTTCCATGCGGGCTTCGAGCACGCTTCGGGCGAGCTTTGCGGGCGCGGCAAATGCGGCCTCGGGCTGCGTGGCCTCGGAACCGGTGGATCCAGTGGCGGCTTCCGAAGCGGGAAGTGCGGCGATCGGGGCTTCTGGAATCGGCTCGATCGCCATCGGATGGGCAAAGAGCGAAGTGGAGCCGGACTGCTCGTTTTGGATTCTCATGCCGAGGGTCGAAAGTCCGGCTGGGCCGCGCAGGCGCGCATTCTCAAAGAGGAAGACAGCGACCTCATCCGGATTGGCCGAGGCTTGCAGAATCACGGCCCGCAACTGGCTGAGCGGCCGCACCAGTTCAGCGGCGAGCGCGCGCACGCTCTCCACCCGCTGCACCTGCGCGTGCAAGGCGGCGGCGGACTCGAATTCGAGCTTGGCCGAAGCCACATCGCGCTCGGCGCGGAGAACGATGAGCCGGCTGTCGCCACGGGTGGCCAGAAAGCTCTCGACCGCCTCGGCCTCCGCCGTGTAGCGCTCATCGGTGCAGCCCTGGTAGCAGGGCGCGAGACACATCTTCATCTCCGAGTAGACGCACCCCGGGTGGCTGGGATTGGGGTCCAGATCGTCGGTGCAGCGGCGCAGCAGGAACAGCTTGAGAGCCTCCTCGGCGTAGCGCTCCGCCGCCGCCCGCGATGGGAACGGGCCGTAGGACCAATCGGCCTCGCGCTGGCTGGGCCGGTGGGTGACCGTAATGCGCGGGTATGGGTTGCTGCCCAGGAAGCGGACAAAGGCGGGCGTTCGCAGGTGCATCCGCTCCAAGGCCTTCTCACCGTAAATCTCCTCCAAGAAGGAAAACTGCGCGAGCAGGGACTCGAACTCCGAGCCGGTGAGCCGCCAGGCGATGCGGCGCACGCGCCCGGCCAACTGCAGGCGGCGGGGATGCTTGGGCGAGGGCTGGAGCAGCCGTTCCAGCCGCCCGCGCAGGTTGGGCGTGCGGCCGATATACGGCTCGGCGTGCGCTTCCGCGCCGTAGAGGGCGAAGACCGCGGGTGTGGTGGGGAGCTGGACGAGCGCAGCCTTCGCATCAACCGGATCGAAGGGCAGCGATTGTGAAAGAGATTCGCTTGGCACGGCCACCTCTCTCAGGCTCCCCCAATGGTCATGCCGTCGATGCGCAGGGTGGGCGAGGCCACCGCGCCGCGGAAGACCAGGTCGTTGCCGATGGCGGTTACATTCAAGAGCATCCCGGCGAGGTTGCCGGCGATGGTCACCTCTTCGACCGCGTGGGTCAGTTGGCCGTTCTCGATCCACACCCCGGTTGCGCCACGGGAGTAGTCGCCGGTGACCACGTTGACGCCTAAGCCCATCAGGCTGGTGACGTACAGCCCGGCTCGTACTTCTGCGATGATCTGTTCGGGCGTCAGCGTGCCGGGCTCGAGATAGAGATTGCCGCATCCGATGCCCGGCGTGCCGGCCAGTCCGCGCGAGGCGTTATGAGTGGACTTCATGCCCAGCTTGCGGGCGGTGTAGGTGTTCAACAGATAATTGCGCAGAACGCCGCCCTCGACCACCACCGTGCGCAGCGACGGCAGTCCTTCGCCGTCGAAGGGCGAGGTGCCGAAGCCGCCCGCGCCGGTGGGCAGCACCATGGTGTTGTCGTCGATCAGGTGCAGGCTGGGGGCGGCGATCTGCTGACCCAGCCGGCCGGCCAGGAACGAGGCGCTGCGCCAGATGGCGTCGCCGGAAGCGGCTTGAAATATCGCCCCGATCAGCGACTGCGCAACCTCCGGCGCAAAGACGATGGGAACCCGTTGTGTAGGAACGCGCCGGGCACCGAGACGGCGGAGGGTTCGCCGCGCCGCTTCCTGACCGATCGACTCGGGAGATTCGAGATCGTTGAGGCGGCGGGCGCTGGACCACCAGCCGTCGCGCTGCATCTGGCCGTTGGCGTCCATCGCCAGCGGGGCCACGGAGACACCGGCATAGCTGGTGCGGTAGCCGCCGGCAAAGCCGCGCGAGTTGGCCAGCACCTTGCGCCCGGTAGAGGCGTCGAAGCTGCCGCCGTCGGAGTTGGTAATGCGCGGATCGGCGGCGAGCGCCGCGGCTTCGGCACGGCGCGCCCATTCGATGCGCTTCGGACCGGAGAGCGAATAGACATCGTCGTAGTAAAGATGCAGATCGCCGGGCAGCGAGCCGAATTCCGCCGTTTCGGGCAGGCCGGCGCAGGGGTCTTCCTCGGTTACTTTGGCCAGAGCCAGCGCGCCTTCGACCAACTGGCGAATGCCGTCCGCGGTCAGGTCGCTGGTAGAAGCGGAGGCAGAGCGGGTGCCAAGAAAGACTCGCAGGCCGAGGCCCCGCGAGCTGGATTCCTTGAGCGTCTCCACCTGGCCCATGCGCACATTGACGCTGAACTCGTCGCCCTCGCGGGCGACTGCTTCTGCGTCGCTGGCGCCGGCTTTCACCGCCAGCGCCACCACATCGGCGGCCAGGGATTCGAGGTCGAGAGCGGCCGGATCGAGCTGGGTTGCGGCTTCGGGCATGGGTCAACAGTAACAAAACCGGCACGGTTGGACACAGTCCGCAGGGCAAAGCCAAGGACTCAGCGACCTCAAAATCGCCGCATTTTGCGCTTAAAACCGGCGAAAAACCGCTGTTTTTCGTAGTCAAAGATTACTCTTTCGACAACAGGACGGCCTTTGCGCGTAGACGATAAGTCGGGATTTATCGCGTGAAAGAAAACGATGTTGAAATCCTGCACATCTATTACGGCGCGCAACGCCGGCCCTGATGGTCGGGAAAAGGGAGACGGACGGGTTGGGGTTCGTGGTCTCCCAGGTCTCAAAAGCGAGACCTGGGGCACAATCTTTGTGGTCAGTCCTGGGCCACCCACGGCTGCCGTCATGCCGGCAGTATCTTGAAAGCATAGGCGTGCTGGCAGGGCGGATCGTGCGGAACCCAAATTCTAAGTCCATCTGGCTCCCTCGCCCACTTGACCTCGCTCTTCGCCCCCAGCAGTTCCACCCCGCGAATCTGGCGCTCGTAGTGCGGCGCGGCGCCGGCGAGCGATTTGATGAACACCTGGTTCTCCGATGGCCAACCCAGAGCGATTGCGTACAGAACATCCCCTTTGGTTGTGAAGCGTATGTCCCTGGAGTCGAACTGGTGTCTGGACAGCTGATATGCGGCGATGCCTTTGGCCTCTGTAGACGGTCCTTCACCGTAAATCTTCCAGGGACGAGAGCCTTTGATCGCCTCGCTATTGATCTGCTGCCACTGGGCAAGCTCATCCAGGAAAGCGAGCTCATCGCTGTCAGGCTCGCCGTAACCAGGCAAGGGAATGCTCAAGAGAAGGTTACCGTTCTTGCTGACAATATCCACCAGGAGAGGAATTATCAGCGAGGCCTTCTGGTAAGCATGGTTCTCGAAAAGCGCGCGGCTATAATGCCACTGCCCGATGCATGCCTCTGTCTGCCACGGCTTCTCTTGCAAGCTGTCTGCCAGGCTCATCTCAAAGTCGCGAGTCAGCGTGCCCCAGACCGGTTCATCAACCTCTTTGAGATCCACCACGCCTTCCAAACGGCCTGAGTGAGTCAGGATGTTCTTGTTGTAGTAGTAAGCCATGATCTGGGGCGCAAGGTCCGGGATGCCCAGCCAGACCTTCAAATCCGGAGCCCAAGGGCCGCCATCGTCAAAGCCGAATCGTGCTCCGTCGTCGAAGTTGAGAATATCCGGGCTGTAGCTATCGATCACATCCTGCACGCGAAGCATGAACTGCTGAACGAACTCCGGACATGGCGTGTTTTTCGCGTGCGGCTTGCCGTTGATCAACTGCGGATCCATTCCCCCCCACCACTTGCCTTTGCCGTCGGCGATCGTCTGCATGCCGTCGTAGGGAACTCCGGCCAACGGTCCTGTGGTGTCGCTCTTGTAGCGGACCGGGAGGAATTCATCCCACACGCGGTGCGGCGTTCCGTGATAACTGACGCCGAATCGCAGGCCGTTTGCGCGGGCGACCTTGGCCCAGGTCCCGACGATGTCGCGCTTCGGGCCGACATTCACTGCATTCCAGGGCTGATGCTTGGAGTCCCAGCAGTCGAAGTTGTCGTGATGAGTAGCCAGGGAGACGAGATACTCGGCGCCGGCCCTCTTGTACAGCTTGACAAGTGCCTCGGGATCCCATCGCTCCGCCTTCCACAAATGACAGATGTCCTTGTATCCGAACTGCGAAGGGTGGCCATAGTGCTTGACGTGATACTCATACTGACCCGAACCCTGGATGTACATGTTCCTTGCGTACCAGTCGCCCTGTTCGGGAACACACTGCGGGCTCCAGTGCGCCCAGATGCCGAACTTCGCGTCCCGAAACCAATCCGGACAGCGATACGCTTTCAAGGACTCCCAAAATGGCAGGAAGGGACCCTGCGGAGCTTCTCCCTGAAAAAACTGCGAGTCTCCCAATGCATGAGCCATGCGAGCCAGCGCGAAGAGGGAAAGCCCGCCTGTGAGGAATGATCTGCGCTTCATCGTTGCAAACCTGCCTTTCGGAAATTCATTGTAGTAGGGGCGGCTGGCCCTCGTCCCCAGACCCTTGGCCGGTCAGATGCGGGCCACCCGCCCAGGGCCGAAAGCATGAATTGTGCCGTATAGCGCATATCCCGAGTGAGCTGCCTTAGGTATTGATTTTATTAGATTTCTGTTTATTCAGGTGGGGGTTTTACTGGCGTACAGCGGTTGAAATGCGCGATTTACGGAATGGCTCATAAAGCCTTTGAAATGATGGCTTTCAGGGTGGCGATACTGAAATGTTTATTATGTACGGACGCCGGTTGTTGTCTCGCAAGTTGCTGAAGGGAATGGGGCTTACTGGCATTTACAGGCGTACAGGGCGAAATTTCGCTTTTTTCCGGGGAGGGGCTGGGAGGGTTGATGGCCGGGGTTGCGGACGGGGCCAAGGCAGCGGCGCGGGAGGCGCGAGCGGCTGCCAAGCCAAATTGCGGCCGGCCACCGGGGTAGCGCGCGGCCTTCACCGCTTCGGGCAGGGCTAGGAGCAGATACCTTACCATGTCGGTGACGGTGGTGTCGTAGTCGGCGGCAATCCTGCGCGTCTGGCGGTAGAGCTCGGGTTCGATGGCTACGGTGATGTTTCTGACGGTTCGCATGGTGCGGCTCTCCCGAGGCGCTCAGGAATTTCGCTCTATTGGTAGTGTGCGCCAAGGGAGGGTAATTATCCGCAACCACCTGCGGTGGGGCCAATCGCTCACTATTCGCTCGCACGGGCATCCTTGCTTCCACCCAGGCTTTATCGACGGATCAAGGGTGGGGCAACCATTCTTTATGGGCGGATCAAGGGTGGGCCACCCGCCGGGCGTCCTAACGGGTGTATCCTTGAAGACGCAGAGGGAACGCTTGTGATTGAGAAGATCGGAACAATCAAAAATCCTCTAACGATTATCGCGATGTTTGCAGCAATTGCTGAGATAAGTGGAACTGCTGTTTTGCCATTTATTGCGACTGCAAATCAAGCTACGTATGTCTGGTTTCTTATCATTTTTCCCATACTGTTGGTTCTACTCTTCTTTGGCACATTAAATTTCAATCATGGCGCCCTCTATGCCCCGTCCGACTATCAAAACGAAGATAACTTTCTTCACTCTCTTCCAAGAGCGACACTTGCTGAACGAGTAGAGAAGGTGGAGGAGGAGGTGGAGGAGGAGGTGGAGGTAGAGGGGGAGCCGGTCGCTTCACAAGACATAGATCAAGAAAATAAATCGCAGACTCCAACTTCAACACCTAGCTCGAACGCATCTACCATCTCGTCAGTACAAATTCCGAATGCCTCATCTCGCCGCAGAAATCTTCAATCCTCGTACTTCCTTGTAGAGGAACTTGTTTTCCAGGAATTAGGATCTGAATTTCGCACTAGCATTCAGCGTGGAATTCGCGTCAACACTCCTAATGGAAATTATATCTTTGATGGAATCGTTGACGAAGATGGGATCACAACTGTGATTGAAGTTAAATTCTGGCGATCAGTGAACGTAGCACGCCGGTTGAGAGAAGCTTTCCAACAGCTTCTTGTCGCTTCAAGATCACTAGATAATTCGAAGAGAAGAATACGATTGCTTTTGGTTATCGTGACCGATGGCGAGACATCTCGAGACAGAATTGTCTCTGCATTGGAGGTAGTCAGAAGTACGTTCGCTGTGCCGATTGAGACTAGGCTATATGAGTTCGATGATTTAAAGCGGAGAGCGGGTTTGATTCGATAGATCAATCGAGTAAAACGAGTGGCCGGATGACGGGTGCCCCAGGTCTCGATTTTGACACCTGGGGCATCCATATTTAGGACTGTTCAGATGTGGGCCACCTGCCCCCTTATAGAGCCTCCCAAATTGGCGGGTTTGAATAAACTTTAATGTTATCAAAGAGAATTCTACCGACCTTCAAAGCGCTGGCATCCTTGAGTACCGTGCAACGGTATTCATAAACTCCAGTTCCTGAGGCATAGCATTCAATGTCGAAGTATCTATAGGAGTTTCTCATATCCCTTGCCCTCACCACCTTCTGACCCAGCAGCCGCAAGATCGCGTCTGTGCCAAAACGTGATTGGACCACGTCCAATGCCATAACCCGCTCATCAGTTCGTGGAAGATCATTCCCGCGTATTCTGAAGCGCACGCGATAGAACCCAGGTTTCCCAAAATCGTTGACATATGGCCCATAGATCGTGTGTTCTCCAGTTATCCGCTCGCCCGGCCTCTCGATACGAACGGGCCTGTATTCCCATGCATTTCCGGTGGAACTCTTGGGGTCGATGACTTGACATCCCCAAGTGTGGCGAAGTTCCAGTTGTCTTGAGGGCTCAGGAATTGCACAGTCGTAGACGGCAAGGGGTTTCAAGCGAGCACACAAGATTCCTATAATCCTCAGCGAGCTTCGCAATACGAGTGCGGCGACCGCACCTCCAAGGGCACTGATCAAAAGCGCGTCAAATTGCATATTCACTGTTCAATACCAAGTCCAGGAATCCACCTGGACTTGCCTCCTGGGGTGATGAGCCGTCATGGGCCGGTCGGTTTCCGGTAACGAGCGAGCGGCCAAGTGCATTGGGTTCAAGATCGAAATCACGATGCCAGGGTCACGAAAACCCGGGCCCCGGGCACCCAGTTTTGTGTTCGTTGCTATTGTCAGGGAGATTACTCCTCCTCTTCCTCGACGGGCCGCTTGGCGTTGGCGAGGATTTTTTCGGCGACTAACTGCGGGACGATTTCGTAGTGGTCCATCTCCATGCGGTAGCTGCCTTTGCCCTGAGTCATGGAAGTTAGGAGCGTGCCGTAGGTCAGCATCTCGGCCATGGGAACTTCGGCGTTGATGATGGTGGTGCGGCCCTTGGAGTTGGTTCCCTGGACGCGGCCACGGCGGCTGCTGAGGTCACCCATGAGGGTTCCGGCGAACTCGTCGGGAGCCTCGATTTCGACCTTCATGATGGGCTCGAGCAGGCAGGGCTTGGCCGTTTCCATGGCCTTGCGGAAGGCGATGCGCCCGGCCATCTTGAATGAAAGTTCGTTGGAGTCCACCTCGTGATAACTGCCGTCGTAGACGACAGCGCGGAAGTCGACGACCGGGTAGCCGGCGAGATAGCCGCGGGCCGCCGACTCAACGATGCCCTTTTCGATGGCGGGGATGAAGTTGCGAGGAATGGCGCCGCCGAAGACTTCGCTGGCGAACTCGAAGCCCGTGCCGCGCGGCAATGGCTCCATGCGAATCTTGCAATCGCCGAACTGGCCGTGGCCGCCGGTCTGCTTCTTGTGGCGTCCCGGCGCCTCGACCTTGGCGCGGATGGTTTCGCGGTAGGGGACTTTCGGCGCCTTGAGCGTGACCTCGGCGTGGTAGCGCTTCTTGAGGCGGCTGACGATGGCTTCAATGTGCGGCTGGCCCGCGCCACCAATGAGAAATTCGTTGGTCATGGGATCGCGGAAGAACTTGATGAGCAGATCCTCTTCCATGAGCTTGTGGATGGCGGGCGCGAGCTTGTCCTCGTCGGCGCGGCTCTTGGGCTCGATGGCATAGGTCATGGCCGGCTCGGGCAGCGGATGCAGATCAACCTGAATCTCTGCGCCCTTCACGCCCAGCGTGTCGCCGGTGAGCGTTTCGCGCAGCTTGGCCACCGCGCCCAGGTCGCCGGCGTGCAGCTCGGCCACTTCCGTGGGCTTTCTTCCCTGCATCACCGAGAGATGGGAGAGCCGCTCCTGGCCGCGGCGCGTGTAGTTCTCCACCGTGGCGTCGTTCTTGA
>JBKQRH010000054.1:0-54304 GCA_052326045.1 Occallatibacter sp.
CCTGCGCGCCGTGGATGTGCGCGTCTCCGGTCCGGGTTCGGGCCGCGAGTCGGCCATCCGCGCCCTGGCTGCCGCGGGAGTGGAAGTGCGCTCTATTCGCGACGTGACGCCGGTGCCGCACAACGGCTGCCGGCCGCCGACGCGACGCAGAGTGTAAGTACAGTTCTCAATTGTCAGTTCTCAGTTGTCAGTAAGTGCCCGGTTGAGGCTTTATTTGATAACTGACAACTGATAACTGAAAACTGTGAACTGAGATCTGAGAACTAAAACCGGGCCGGGACGAAGCGCAATGCGTGTAAACCGGCCGTCATCCGAAGTCAGGAGAAGAATTGGCACGTTATACCGGAGCAGTCTGCCGCCTTTGCCGCCGCGAAGGCGCCAAGCTTTTTTTGAAGGGCGCCAAGTGCGCCAGTGACCGCTGTCCGCTGGAGAAGCGCAACTTCGCTCCCGGCCAGCACGGCAAGGACCGCAAGGCCAAGATCGTGGGCTACGGCCTGCAACTGCACGAAAAACAAAAGGCCAAGCGCATGTACTTCACGCTGGAAAGCCAGTTCCGCGAGTACTACGAGAAGGCCAACCGCGCTGCCGGCGTCACCGGCGAGCTGCTTATCCAGCAACTGGAACGCCGTCTGGACAACGTGGCCTTCCGGCTGGGCTTTGCCATGTCGCGGCGTCAGGCCCGGCAGGTGGTACGTCACGGCCACGTCACGGTCAACGGCCGCAAGGTCAACATTCCCTCTTACCAGGTGAACGCGGGCGACGAGATCGCCATCCGCGAAAGCGCCCGGAAGTTGCAGATCGTGGAGCAGGGCGCGCAGTATGCCGCACAAAACCCCGTGCCGGTGTGGCTGGAAGCGAACTTTGAAAACCTTTCGGGCCGCGTTCTCAGATTGCCCAAGCGCCAGGACGTGAATCTGCCGATCAATGAGCAGCTGATCGTCGAGTTGTACAGCAAGTAACAGCTATTAGCTCTTAGCTTTTAGCTTCTAGCTCTTTCTTGCGAGAACCAGCACCGTTGGTTCTAGCAGGATGGGCAGGAAGCTAAAAGCTGGCAGCTAGAAGCTGCATTTCAAACAGAAGGAGAACTTGCGCGGCCGCCGCAAAATGCATCGCGACGCACATGCCGCGCGGGAAACGAGAGACCGATATGCTTTGGAGAGGATTTCAGAAGCCCAAGCGCCTGGCAGTGGATGCCGAGACGCTCAGCGACACATATGGGAAGTTCAGCGCCCAGCCCTTTGAGCGCGGCTTTGGCACTACCATCGGCAACGCCCTGCGGCGGACCCTGCTCAGCTCGATTGAAGGCGCCGCGGTCACCGCGATTCGCATCGAGGGCGTGCTGCACGAGTTCCAGTCCATCACCGGCGTGGTCGAGGACGCCACCGACATCATCCTGAACCTCAAGCAGATTCCTTTCAAGCTCGCGGGCGATGGTCCCAAGGCGCTGTATCTGCGCGCCGACCAGCCCGGCGTGGTCACCTCAGGCATGATCGAGGCCGACGGCGACGTGGAAATTCTGGACAGGAACGTGTATCTGGCCACCCTGTCGGAAGGCGGCAAGCTGGATATGGAGATGCGCCTCAAGCGCGGGCGCGGCTATATCTCCGCCGACAAGAACTTCGACGCCGACCTGGGACTGGGCTTCATTCCCGTGGATTCGGTCCACTCCCCGGTGCGCCGCGTCAACTATGTGGTGGAAGCCGCGCGCCTGGGCCAGATCACCGACTATGACAAGCTCACGCTGGAAGTGTGGACCAACGGGGCCGTGCTGCCCGCCGACGCCGTCGGCCTGGCGGCCAAGCTGCTCAAGGATCACATGAACATCTTCATCAACTTCGAGGAGGAGATCGAGGCCGAGGCGCGAGGCGAAGAAGGCCGCGCATTGCTGCGCAACGACAACCTCAACCGCTCGGTGGAAGAGCTGGAGCTGTCGGTGCGCAGCTACAACTGCCTGAAGAACGCTAACATCCAGAGCATCGGCGAGCTGGTGCAGAAGACTGAAGCCGAGATGCTCAAGACCAAGAACTTCGGCCGCAAGAGCTTGAACGAGATCAAGGAGATCCTGGCGCAGATGGGCCTGTCGCTGGGCATGAAGATCGACGAAAGCGGCAACGCGGTCCCTGGGCCCACCAGCATTCCGCCCGCCGCCGCGCTGGCCGCCAGTTACAGCCATTACGACGACGAGGACGAGCCGCTTGATTCGGTGGACCTGCAGTTGCCCACCGAGACCGAGAACTTTTAAGAACAGCTACTAGCTTCCAGCTTCGCCGTGCGAAGGATTAGGTCGCATCACTCCGGCCGGACCAAAAGGCTGGCAGCTAGAAGCTAGAAGCAAACAGCTAAGAGCTAAAAGCTCAAATCGAAAGAGAGTTTCACATGCGCCATCGCAATGCAGGATTCAAGCTCGGACGCAACACCAGCCATCGTCGCGCCCTGTTACGCAACCTGGCCACGTCCGTCCTCGTGGAAGACCGCGTGGAAACCACCGTGGCCAAGGCCAAAGCGGTCCGTCCGTTGGTGGAAAAGATGATTACTCTGGGCAAGAAGGGCGATCTGCACTCGCGCCGCCAGGCCCTCGCCTTTCTGATGACCGATGAGTCAGTCAAGAGGCTGTTTGAGACCGTGGCCCCGCGCTACGGCGACCGCCAAGGCGGCTATCTGCGCATCGTCCGCACCGGCTTCCAGCAGGGCGACGGGGCGGAAAAGGCATTCATCGAACTGCTGGGCGCCGAAAAGCAGTTGGACTTGAAGCGCCAGAAGCGCGACCAGATCAAGGCCAAGAAACGCGCCGATCTCGAGAAGCAGATGGAAGAGGCCAAGACCGAAGAACTCAAGGAACTCAAGGAAAAGGAAGAAGCCGCGTAAGAGCGGCTGTTAGCCAGCGGCTTCACCCTTCGCTCGCACGGCAAGCACGGGCGCATCCTCACGCGGGATGTGCCCGTGCTTATTTTCGATTGCCTGCGATGAATTCTACTCCGCTCTTGCCAGCCGTTTGGGTCGGAAGATGCGCATGAAGATATAAACCAGCAACTGCAGCGTGATGGCGCCGCAGCAGTCCAGCAGCACGTCCCAGGGCGAGCCGGTGCGGTTGGGCAGGAAGGTCTGGTGAAACTCGTCGGCGCTGGCTACCAGCGCTGTGCCCAGCAGGGCGAGCAACGCGTCGGGGAGGAAGTGGGAATGGGGCAGGGTCATCCACCAGGCGCGCAGCCACGCCAACCCGATCAAACCATAGCCGATAAAGTGGCCTGACTTGCGGATCAGGTGATGGATGATCTCCCACCGGGCGTTACTGACGTGGCCGAAGATGGCCTCCCAGAGCCAGCGCAGCGGCCGGCTGGTGTGGTCGGCGCCCATGAACTCGGTGGACTCCAGCATGATGACGGCGACGCCCAGCGCCACAGGAAACCAGGCGCTGAACCAGTACCCGAAGCCGCACTTCCTATTACTCGACACGATAGTTGGGCGCCTCGCGGGTGATGATGACGTCGTGGACGTGACTCTCGCGCAGGCTGGCGCCGGAGATGCGCACAAAATGCGCCTTCTCCTGCAGCTCGGCGATGCTGCAGCAGCCCACGTATCCCATGCCGGAGCGCAGGCCGCCGACAAGCTGGAAGACCATCGACTCCAGCGGGCCGCGGTAAGGCACGCGTCCTTCAATGCCTTCGGGAACGAATTTGGCCAGGCGGTTCTGGCTGGCGCGTTCGCGCTGCACCACGCCCTCACTGCCTAACTCCGCGCTGGCCAGATCGTCGGTGCTCTGGAAGTAGCGCTCGCCGGAGCCCTGGCTCATGGCGGTCAGCGAACCCATGCCGCGATAGCTCTTGAAGCTGCGGCCCTGGTAGAGGATGGTTTCGCCGGGACTTTCGTCCACGCCGGCAAACAGCGAGCCGATCATGACCGAACTGGCGCCGGCCGCGATGGCCTTGGTGATCTCGCCGGAGTACTTGATGCCGCCGTCTGCGATCACCGGGACCCCATGTTCGCGGGCGGCGCGAAAGGCTTCGGCGATGGCCGTAATCTGCGGCATTCCGGCGCCGGTCACGATGCGTGTGGTGCAGATGGAGCCGGGCCCGATGCCCACCTTGATGGCGTCGGCGCCAGCTTCGATCAGCGCCAGCGCGCCCTCGTAGGTGGCCACGTTGCCGGCCAGCAAGCCCACGCCGGGAAACTGCTTCTTCACCTCGCGCACCGCCTCCAGCACCCGCGTGGAGTGGCCGTGCGCCGAGTCGATGGCCAGCACATCCACGCGCACGCGCACCAGTTCCGCCGCCCGCTCCAGATAGTCGCCGGTAGCCCCGATGGCTCCGCCCACGCGCAGCCGGCCCTTCTCGTCCTTACTGGCGTTCGGATACTTGAGCTTTTTCTGGATGTCTTTGACCGTGATCAGTCCCTTCAACTCGAACTGATCGTTGACCACCAGCAGCTTCTCGATGCGGTGCTCGTGCAGGATCCGCTCAGCCTCTTCGAGCGTGGTGCCCACCGGAACGGTGACAAGGTGCTCCCTGGTCATCACGTCGCCGACGGGAATGTCGGTGCGGGTTTCGAAGCGCAGATCGCGGTTGGTCAGGATGCCTACCAGCCGCTTGCCCTGCGTCACCGGCACGCCGGAGATCTTGTAGCGCCGCATCACCTCGAGGGCGTCGTCGATCATCTGATCCGGCCCGATGGTCACCGGGTCCACGATCATGCCGCTCTCGGAGCGCTTCACCTTGTCGATTTCGCCGGCCTGGTCGGCGATGGTCAGGTTGCGGTGCACAATGCCGATGCCGCCCTGCTGAGCCATGGCGATGGCCATGCGCGATTCGGTCACCGTGTCCATGGCGGCCGAGATCAGCGGGGTGTTGAGCGTAATCTCGCGGGTCAACTGGGTCTGCGTGCTGACCTGCACGGGCACCACGTCGCTGTAGGCGGGCACCAGCAACACGTCGTCGAAGGTGATGGCTTCCGGTAAATTTTTGGTTAACATAATGCTCTGATGCGCCTGGCGGTCCGGGGAATCGTGTCCCGGCGCGGCAGGCGCTTCGCTCTATTGTAACGGAGGGGGCAAGGGGCGGGTCGTTATCCCGTTCGAGAGCGTGGAGTTTCCCAGCCTTTCCGGTGAACACACAAGACATCCGCGTTGCGCCGCCTCACACCCCCACCGGGAAGGGCTTGGGGCTGGATTCGTCGGTGTTGGCGCCGGCGCCGGTGCGCCAGCGCTCGAAGCGGCCTTGCAGCAGGCTCATCAGGCCGGTGTACCAGTAGCCGATGACGAACAGAATCAGGAACGGCGCGGTGAAGTAGTTGTGGTTGGAGAAGGTGTAGAGAATGGCGGCAAAGAAGTAGCAGCCGATCAGCAACTCGATCCAGGGCGCCAGGATCAGCCGCTTGCGGTACTTGGCGGCCTGGGATTTCTCGCCCTTCTTGGCCACGCGGTACTTGGGGGTGCGCACAAAGGCGCTCTTGATGCCGAACAGCGCCTCCATTACCGCCTTGGTGTTGGTGACCGTGAGGCCGATGCCCAGGGCCATCAGGAAGGGCAGATAGAGAAAGGTCTTCATCCAGGTCTTGGGGAAGAGTTCGCGCTCGCTCGCCAGGTAAAAGAACGCGATGGAAAAGCTGGAGGCGGTGAAGAGAGGAAAATCGATCAGCAACATCTGGAACCAGCCCTGATAGAAACGGCAGACCATGGCCGGCAGCAGCAGCACGGACATGACGATCATCAGCGGATAACTGAGGTTGGCCGTCAGGTGGTAGACAGCCTCGACCTTGATGCGCCGCGGCACGTTCGACTTGAACATCAGGGGCAGCACCTTGATGCTGGTCTGGATGAGCCCCTTGGCCCAGCGCGCCTGCTGCGTCTTGAAGGCGGTCATCTCGATAGGCAGCTCGGAGGGACACTCGACCTCGGGCAGATATTTGAACTTCCAGCCGGCCAACTGCGAGCGGTAGCTCAGGTCGGTGTCTTCGGTGAGCGTGTCGTGCTGCCAGCCGCCGCCGTCGCGGATGGCCTGGATGCGCCACATGCCTGCCGTGCCGTTGAAGTTGAAGTAGTCGCCGCTACGAACCCGCGCGCCGTGCTCGATGATGAAGTGGCCGTCCAGCAGGATGGCCTCGATCTGGGTCAACATGCTGTAGTCGCGGTTCATGTGGGCCCAGCGGGTCTGCACCATGCCGATCTCCGGCTCGGCAAAGTGGTGGATGACCTTCATCAGCCAATCCGGTGGCGGCACGAAGTCGGCGTCGAAGATGGCCACAAACTCGCCCCTGGCAATCTTCAGGCCTGCATCCAGAGCCCCGGCCTTATATCCATAACGGTTGGCGCGGTGAATGTAGTCGATGGGGTAGCCAAGCGCCGCATAGCGCTCCACAATGCCGGAGGCGACCGCCTGGGTTTCGTCGGTCGAGTCGTCCAGCACCTGGATTTCAAGCTTTTCGCGCGGATACTCCATCGCGCACACCGCCTCGATCAGCCGGTCGATGACGAACTGCTCGTTGAAGATGGGCAGTTGCACGGTCACCCGCGGCAACTCATCGAAGCGCCGGGGCGGGTCGGGACGATAGTTCTTGCGGTACTTGAAATAGAGGTAACAGAGCGTGTAGCGGTGAACGCCGTAGAGCGCCAGGACGATCATCACCGCGAAGTAGGGCAACAGCACCGCCGCGTCAAACCAGTTCCAGTGATAGAGCCCCTTGAAGGTCTGGTCGGCAAACTGCGCCTTCAGGTAGTGGCGCAAACCGTTCTGGGGCGCAAGGGCCAGAAGCGCGTGGAGGCGCATCGCCAGCCCGCGCAATAGACTGGCGGCAGGATTCAGACGGGTCACAAGCGCGGCGAACAGGGGGAGCCTCCACTGTCAGGATACCGGCAATTGTAGTCGATGGGGGGCTTGGATGGCGGATTTGAACGGCTGCGTTGTTTCCCGGGCCCGAGAATCCAAAGCAGGAGCGCGTAGGGTAGGGTAACTGCGGAACGTGCGCAATTTGCGGGATGCAGGAAGATAATGGTAGTAATCAATCGCAGTACTTTCCGGGAGGAAATGTGATTCGAACGAGGAAGAGTTCATTCTGGCAAATGAAACCGTGGCCCGCGGCCTGTATGTTAACGGCCTTTTGCATCTTCGCAGTTGTGCCGGCTGTGTATGGGCAAGGCGATCCAGTCGACAAGTTGATCAAGGAACTGAACGGCAAGATGTCTGTTATCGCCAAAATGCAGGTCATTCAGGAACTGGGCAAAACCAAGGATCCCCGCATGGTCGATCCGCTCATTGCTCAACTGAAGGATCAGAATCAAGCCATCCGAGTTGTGTCTGTTCAGGCGTTGGGAGAGATCCAGGATCCGCGCACGACCGAACCTCTGATTGCCGTTCTGAAGGACGATGTGTCGGATAACGTCAGAGTGCTGGCGGCGCTGGCGCTGTGCACAGACAAGGACGCCCGCGCGATTGACCCGCTCGTTGCCACATCGAAGGACAAGTTCGCCAACCTCAGGCTATTGTCGGTAGCTGCGCTGGGCAACTTCAAAGACCCGCGCGCGATGGATGCCCTCAACGCCGCCTTGCAGGATACGGATGATCGCGTCCGGGCGCAGGCGGCTGATTCGTTGAAGAAGATCAAGTAAGAATCCGAAGAACTCTTTCTGAACTTCCTTCGCGACCGCTCTGACAGAGAGGGCGGACGCGAAGGATTGTTTTCTCGATCCTTGCGCCACTGCCCGGCGCACAGCCTCCGAACTTTTTCCTATCTGCTGCCGCCGTTCAAGTTTCTGGCGTAATAAGGAAATCCTCCAACCTGACGGCGTGGTCGTAGCCAGGTTGGAGGAGTGGGGACGAACTTGAACGCTTCGGCTCGTCTTAGTGCTGAACCATGACGGTCAGGTTTATGTCAACCGGAATGGCCTGATTGTCGAGCATGGCAGGGCTGAAGCGGAACTTGCTAACCGCCGCGAGCACAGGCGCATCCAGTTCCGGGTTGATCGATTTGACGACCTGAATATCGCGCGCCTTGCCCGTTTCGTCGACATTCAACTGCAGGACAACTTCCGCATCGGTCGGAATGATTGCGGCGGAAGGGAGTCCTATATGGGGGGTGTAAACGATTTTTGCGGGGATCACTCCGGTGCTTACCGGACGAACCTCGGTTGTGGCAGAGGCGTCGTTCACAGGTTGGGTTGCGATTGCCGCTGCGGGGAAGAGCGAGGGGAAGAGCAAAAGGCTTGCTACCAGATTGTGACGCATGATTAACCTCCTTAGCGGTGATAGTCACCATCACTATCATAACCCTACCAAAGTACGGTTGTCAACAATTTTTTATTATGGTCAATATATCAATTACTTACGATTTCGATTTCACCGGATATTCATACAGGAGACTTACGGCAAGAATGAAACGATTTCGACGAGCAGCCGGTTCGTGGTTTCTTCCGTCCTTCGCCACGTGGTAATCTCGGAAGCCGGCCATACCATGGCGTCGCCCGGGAAGATGGGCTGGGATATCAACTTGCATCGCAAAAGCGATCACTCGCTGATCACAAATGTCCCAAGCAGCGATAGCACCACGCCTGGCTGGACGGATGATCAGCTGGCGAAAGGCATGGCAATGAGGGTGTGCTACCTGATCAAGAAGGCCCTGAAGTAACAGGCCTTTTCAGCAACGGCTGGGGGATAAAGGCCGGCTAAGTACAGCAAAAAATCGTCTGAAGGGCCGCCGCGTAGGTCGGGTGTGGGCCTATTCAGTTGCTTTGCGGATGTGTTATGCTCCGGACGCTGTTCGAAACACCCAAGGAGGAACCATGAAAAAAGTAATCATGACGTTTAGCACGGTGGACGCGACCGGAAAGCCGGATGGCGGAGCGATCGATGTCGAGTTCGGCGTGGAGCAGAAGGTCACCCCGGCCAATTCCGTGACTAGGCTCAAGTTCACGCTTTCGCCGGCGCTATCGGGCGGCAGCCCCGTGGAGTGCAGGCTCTCCTGGGCTGACTCAACTCAGCTTCAGCAACTGGTCGGCAATATCCTGAGTACCAATCCAGTACCATAGGAAGCGGTGGCGCACTAGAGCGGAACCAGAGTAAACGTGCCCTTGCAGAGAGTCTTCTGGGTGGCTTTTACTTCCACCCCACGGACGGAGACCTGTCCGTGGGGATCCCGGTTAAGGAAAAAGCCACTTGGCGGGCTTGCTTTCGGGATACATCTATTCTGGTTCCGCGGTACCTTTCAAGAATCGCCTCACAGAAGAAACGGCCCGCTCTTCACCGTGAGGAGCGGGCCGTTTCTTCTGGTTTTGGCTGAGTGGGGCTACGCCTTGGCGGTGGTCAGCGCCCCCAGGTCGGCAGCCAGCTTTTCGGTGGAGAAGGCTTCGATCAGGTCGCCTTGCTTGAGGTCGCTGAAGCCGGATAGGCCGATGCCGCACTCCACGCCGCTGGTGACTTCGCGGGCGTCGTCCTTGAAGCGCTTGAGGGAGCTGATCTTGCCCTTGAAGAGTTGTTCGTCGCCGCGCATGACCTTGACCTCGGCATCGCGGCGAATGACGCCGTCCTGCACGCGGCAGCCGGCGATGGCGCCGACCTTGGGAATGCGGAAGACGTTGAGGACTTCGGCGCGGCCCAGGTAGTTCTCCTTGAAGACGGGTTCGAGCAGGCCCATCATGGCCAGGCGCATCTCGTCCTGCAGCTCGTAGATGATGGAGTGGAGGCGAATCTGGACGCCTTCCTGATTTGCCAGCTCGGCGGCCTTGCGCTCGGGGCGCACGTTGAAGCCGATGATGATGGCGTTGGAGGCCGTGGCCAGAAGGACGTCACTTTCCGTAATGGAACCGACGCCGGAGTGAATGACCTTGACGCGCACCTTCTCAGTGGACATGAGGACCAGCGAATCGGCCAGCACTTCGACCGAGCCGGTGACGTCGCCCTTGATGATGAGGGGCAGGTCTTTGACGCCGGCGGTGCGAATCTGCTCGGCAAGGCCTTCCAGAGAGACGCGGGAGCTCTTGGCCAGTTGGGCGTCGCGCTCCTTCATCTTGCGGTACTGGGCGATTCCCTTGGCCTTGTCGCGGTCGGCGACGACCAGGAAGGTGTCGCCGGCGTCGGGCATGGCTTCCAAACCGAGGACTTCGACTGGGGTCGAGGGTCCGGCAACTTCGAGGGCGCGTCCGCGATCGTCGAACATGGCGCGGACCTTGCCGAAGGTGTTGCCCACGATGTAGCTGTCGTTGAGGTGAAGGGTGCCGTCCTGCACCAGCACAGTGGCCACGGCGCCGCGTCCGCGGTCGAGCTTGGCTTCGAGGACGCTGCCGACAGCCTTGCGTCCGGGAGTGGCTTTGGGGGCCTTGATATCGGAGACCAGGCAGATCATTTCCAGCAGCAGGTCGAGGTTGACACGCTTCTTGGCCGAGACTTCGACGAAGACAGTGCCCTCGCCGCCGCCAGCCCACTCCTCGGGAATGAGGCCGCGGTCGGCCAACTGCTTCTTGACCCGCTCGGGGTTGGCTTCGGGCTTGTCGATCTTGTTGACCGCCACGATGATGGGCACATCGGCAGCCTTGGCGTGGTCGATGGCCTCCAGGGTCTGGGGCATAACGCCGTCGTCCGCGGCAACCACGATGACCACGATGTCAGTGACCTTGGCGCCGCGGGCTCTCATGCGGGTGAAGGCTTCGTGGCCCGGGGTGTCGAGGAAGACGATTTCGCGGCCTGAGGCTGGGGAGCCTTCCTTGGCAAATTTAACCTTGTAGGCACCGATGTGCTGGGTAATGCCGCCGGCCTCGCCTGCGGCGACGTCGGTTTCGCGGATGGCGTCGAGCAGCGAGGTCTTGCCGTGATCGACGTGGCCCATGACGGTGACCACAGGCGAACGGGAGACTTCGAGCTCACCGGTGTTTTCGGCTTCCAGGACCTCTTCAATGGCCTGGT
Source organism: Occallatibacter sp. (assembly GCA_052326045.1). Lineage (GTDB taxonomy): Bacteria > Acidobacteriota > Terriglobia > Terriglobales > Acidobacteriaceae > Telmatobacter. The sequence continues at coordinate 10,884 of JBKQRH010000054.1, forward strand.
TGGCTATCTCTTCCTCGTAGCTGATGACGGTGGCGGCGGCGCCGAACTTGGCGGCCACGTCCTTGACCATCTCAGCGTCGAGGGACTGGTTGACGGTGACGAAGATGCCGCTCATGAGCAGCGTGGCGATGAGGTCCTTGGCGCGTACTTCGAGTTTCTCGGCCAGGTCCTTTACGCTGATGCCTTCGGTGACGGTGATGGCGCGGGTGATGGGAAGCGTCTCATTGCCGTATTGCACGCCGGCATAGCGCGGCGGCGGCACAAAGCCCTTCATGGGGCCTTCCTTGGTCTTGGGGTACTGCGTCTGGCGGCCGCCACGGCCACGGGAGGGGGCGCGCTGCGGGCGGGGCGCCTCGCCGGTTGGCGGAGCGCCGCCGGGGCCGGGTCGCGGGCCGCCGAAGCTACCCGGACGGGGTGCTCCAAAGCCAGGCCGCGCGCCAGAACCGGGACGCGCGTCGGAGCCACCAGCCGCACCAGGTCCACCGGGCCCGGCATAACCGCTGGGCGTTGTGCGGGTAGGATGCTTGGGGCGGGGACCGCCTGCTGGGACTTGACCTGGTCCTGAAGGGCCGCCGGAGGTACGCTGCGGATGGCCGCCGGGACCGCCGGAGGGATGGCGGTCGAAAATCGGCTTGCCGCGCTGAATGCCGCTGCCGGCGGCCTGGTTTCCCGCGCCTTCGACCGGGGCGGTTGGATCCGCGAGGGGCGCCTTGTAAACCGGGCGGGGCCCGGTTTGGGGCATAACCATGCGACGGACGGGCAGCGCACGGGTTGGCGATGCGGTGCGCGTTTGGCCCTGCGCGCGATGATGCGCCGGAGCGGCAGTGGCCGTGGGTTCCGGCGCAACAGAGATGGCTGGCGTGTCTGTCTCCGCTGCGGCTGCGAGTGCTTCTGAGGCAGGCGGAGCGGCAGCCGGCGCCGGCTCAACCGCAACGGCGGAAGGCGCAGCCGCTGTACCGGCGGCCGGAGGCTGGCCGGCAGGAGCAGCGGCTGGCTTGGCTGCGGCAGCTGGCTTTTTGCCTGCGCGCGGCTGCTCTTCGTGGAGGGATGCAACGCTCGGGGCCACTGGCGGCTTGACTACCACGGCTGCAGGAGGCGCCGCCACCACGACCGCCGGACGCGGCGCGACAACAGTGCCTGCTCGAGCCTTGGCGACCACCGGACCGGCCGGTGGGCGGGATGCAATGGCCGGCGGAGCGGGTGGGGCGGCGACGATGGGCGGCGCGGGGCGGGGCTGAGGAACAACCTTGCGCGGTTCCGGGCGGCCAGGTTGCGGCGGAGGCGCAACGGGCGCGGCCGCGGGGGTTGCGGGTTTGGCAGGCTCGGCCGGCGCGGCTTTCGGGCGCACAGGCGCATGAATCTGGCGCGCCTCTTGCTCTTCCTTTTGCTTGGCCTGAATGGCCTTCAGCACGTCGCCCGGCTTGGAAATATGCGAGAGATCGATTTTGGGCGCGATGGCCTGGGGAGCGCGGGGGGCCGCCGAACTCACATGACTGGCCGGCCGCGATACATGCTCAAAATGAGCGCGCACCTTCTCAGCTTCATCGGCCTCCAGCGAACTGGAGTGGGTTTTGACGCTGGCCACGCCGAGTTCCGGAAGAATGTCGATAATCGCGCGAGGCTTAACTTCTAACTCGCGCGCGAGATCGTTGATTCGAACCTTACTCATCCGCCTCTTTTCAAAATCTGTTACCCAAAGCCGTTAGTCGCTCATAGCTACCACACGGCAATGGCTGCTTATCAAAGTTCCGTTATCGCCCGATTGGCCTTGAAGAGTGGGGCGCATGTTACGCGCCGTCCTCTTTGGCCGCCTGCTGTTGCTCAATCCCGTTTGCTGTCTCGTCCGCTTCCAACTCCGGCGCCTCATCGGCATCGGGGACGTTCTCAATCGCCGCTTCAGCCGCGGGGAGTGTCTCCGTGTCCGCTTCAGCCGCACTGACGCTTTCAGCTTCTTCCAGAACCGCGGCTGCGTTTTCCGCCTCCGCTTCCGAATCAGCCACAACCGCGGGCGCATTCTCCACTTCCGCTTCGCCGGCTTCTTGTTCGGCGACTGGTTCCGCGGGCTCTGCTTCGCCTGTTTCCGGCTCGCGGCCTTCTTCGCCCCCTTCAAAGCGGCCGAAGTAGTTGCGCACGGCCACGCTGATCCGCTCCAGTGTTTTTTCGCCGATGCCCGGAATCTCCTCCAACTGCTCGGGGGTCATGTCGGCCAGGGCCTCAACCGTTGTGATGCCGGCAGCGACCAGCTTCTGGAGGATGCCGTCACCCAGCTCGGTGACTTGCTCGATTGGTGTGGAGGGTCCGCCGGCTAGGGCCTGCATCTGCTGCTCCACCTCCTGGCGCTTTTCCTCTTCGCTCTTGATGTCGATCTTCCAACCCAACAGCTTGGCCGCCAGGCGCACGTTCTGGCCCTTCTTGCCGATGGCCAGGGAAAGTTGCGTGTCGTCCACGATGACTTCCAGTTGCTTGTCGGTAAGATCGGAAATCGACACGCGGCTGACTTTGGCCGGCTGCAGCGCCTTCTCGGCGAAGGTGGTGATCTCGTCGCTGAACTCGATGATGTCGATCTTTTCGCCGCGCAGTTCGCGGATGATGGACTGCACGCGCATGCCCTTCATGCCCACGCAGGCGCCCACCGGGTCAACGTCCTTGTCGCGGCTCTGCACGGCGATCTTGGTGCGCTCGCCGGCCTCGCGGGCAATGGCGCGGATGACCACCGTGTTGTCGTAGATCTCGGGGACTTCGGACTGGAACAGGTTCTGCACCAGCTCCGGCGCCGCGCGGGAAACGATCACCTGCGGTCCCTTGGCGGCGCGGTCCACCTTGAGCAGCACCACGCGCACCCGTTCGCCGATGGAGAACTGCTCCAGCCGCGACTGCTCGCGCTTGGGGCAGCGGGCTTCGGCCTTGCCCAGGTCGTAGATAATGTCCTGGCCCTCGATCCTCTTAACGGTCGCGTTCAGCACTTCTTTTTCGCGGTGGGCGTATTCTTGGAAGACCGTGTCGCGCTCGGCCTCGCGCACCTTCTGGAAGATCACCTGCTTGGCCAGTTGCGCGGCGATGCGGCCCAGCGAACTGGTGTCGCGGTAGAGCCGGATTTCGCTGCCCACCTCCACGTCCGGCGCCAGTCCCTTGGCCTCGGTCAGCGTGATCTGGTTCAGCGGATCCTCGAGGGGATCATCGTCGGCCACCACCGTCTTATAGATGTAGGCTGTAATCTCGCCGGTTTCCTTGTTCAACTCGCCGCGCATGTTCTCCTGGGTCTTGTAGAACTTGCGCGTGGCCAGGGCTATGGCCTCCTCGACGGCGCCAACAACGATGCCGGGGTCAATGCCCTTCTCCTGGCTCAGGGCCTCAATGCTCTGGTACAAAACGCTGGTGGCCATACTCTGGTTGCTCTCTCGGTACTGCGCGTGCGGCGGGACTCTTTGCGGCCGCGCCGGTTCAGTTGCGTTTCAAGAAGGGTGTAAAGCTTGCACCCTTCGTATTTTCCGTGTCCGGACTCTTGACGGCTCCGGGCGAAATTCTCAGATCTCCGGCACTAACTGTGCCTTTTCGATGTTGCCGATCGCAATCTCCACCGTGCTGCCGCCTGTCTTCTTCGTCTTGCTGTTCTGCTTCACAGCGGCCAGGTCCAGCGTGATCGTGCCGGACGTTCCGGCTTCATTTCCCGCTTCCGCGCCGGCTGCCAGCCGTCCCTGCCAGTGCCGGTTGTTGCGGATCGGCTTAAAGGTCTGCACCTTCACCAGGCTTCCTAAAAACCGTTGAAACTCCTCCGGCCGGCTCAGCTTGCGGTCCAGCCCCGGTGAACTTGCCTCCAGCGTGTACTCCGCGCCAGGAACCTGGTCTTCTACATCCAGCAGCACGCCAAAATCCCGGCTGAAGGCGGCGCAATCCTCATGTGTGATGCCGGAAAGCTGTTCCAGACGATCCGGGCTCAGCGTGCCTTCCTGGACCTGCTGCACCAGCCGTTCCGGAAGTCCCTCCGCCCCGGCCGCAATCGCCGCCTTTAGTTGCGCCCGTCCCTCGGCGTTCTTTTCGAGGAAAACGCGAAGAATGCGCTTTTTCGACGGGCCGGTGAGTTCCACGTCCACCACGTCCAGCCCATGCGAGGCGGCCACTCGCGAGGCCGCCGATCGGATTTCGTCCAGCTTGACTGCCATCGTTCTCTACAACCCCAGCGAGTAAAAAATCGCTCGCCGGAGACCCGTTTCCACGCCGCTCCAACGACGGCTATTACCTGAAAAATTCGCCCCAAAAACCCGAGGCCTTTGCCCCAAATAAAAAGTGGGCTGTAAGCCCACTCATCTCTCCGCCAGCCGGCTGACTCACGGCAACTCAAGCGGACAAACGCGTCTGCATCCTTAGAATAGGCCAAAATGCCGGGAAATTCAATGGGCATATGGGGTAAAAAGGTCGAATTTCGCCCGGTTTGGAGACGGGCGGATTGACTTTCGCGGATTCCCAGGTCCCAAAGGCGAGATCGCGGGCCCCCGTTTATTACTAGGGCTTCTTGAAGAAAACGTGTTCAGCCGATTCAATGCAGACCGTCTGCATCACGCCAGGGCGTTCCTTCGTAAATGGGCAAACCTCAAAGTCGCCCCAGGCTTCAACGCCCCAATTCATTTCGCTTTCTAAGTTCTTAGGCAAGGGGTCGTCCCGTACTCCAAGAATACGTTTTGTGCCCACGCGCCAGATCCTCATGGTGGGGGTTCCATTCCAGGCGGACAACCTGCCATGCACCATGAAACAGGCGTCAATGATATCCGGGTCGGTCTTGCACGCCTGCGACGCTTCGGAGATCAATTCCCCATAGCGCGGAACCTTGGCATCGTCGGGAAGACGAACCGGAGAGCTCGCCAAATTAGTCTTGTACAGCCCTACGTTTGAGACGCAGTCAGGGCGGCTGTTTCTTGGACCGGCCCACACTGAGGGACGCGCTCGGAGAATGATAAAACCATCGTGGGTGAACCCCTGCGGTTCAACCGTTGCATCACACTCATGCCAGCCAAAGATATCCCATACATTGACCCAGTGCGCCTGATCATTCGCCAACTCTACGCTCGCCACTTCAACATACCGGCGGTACATGTTCGGAAAATCCATTTCTTTTTCAGTTGAAATCAACAGATTTTTGCCGTCGGCGGAGAAGTCTACAAGCGCAAATTCTTGTTTCCCAGGATCAGGCAAATGAAGTGTCCTGTTTATCTTTCCAGAGAATTCGATCTCGGCTTTGTACTTGCAACTCTTTCCTTGCCCACGAACTGTGGTCCCAACAATCAGCACCTTCACACCGCCCATGCCAACCGTTTCGCTTTGGAGGGTCCGGCTCCCAACGTGTTCTGGACAACCAGGTGCTCCCCCAGAGGCTAGCGACGGTCTCCATTCGGGCTCCTTCGATTGCTGTGCGCATACAAGAGGGGGAATCATCAGGAGGATCAGGGTAAGGGCGATTCTTTGTATCCAAGCTGTCATCGTCGGCTCAGGCTTCGAGTTGAATTGCTCAGAATTCTATTCCCATTTGCGCAAGGAGGGAATGGGGTCGATTTCAACTTTCATGGGTTTCCTCCAAAACCGGATATGCTCATGCTATGGCTGCTTCTCATCCTCCCCATTCGCCCCATTCGTCTTTGCCTGCCGCTTCCGTCGCCGATGCCCGTACGGCTCTGCTGAAGCGCGCTGCCCGCGACGCCATGGATTATCTGGAGGGCGAGGATACGCGCCCGGTTGCGCCGCGCCCGGAGGCCGTTGCCGCGCTGAGCGCGTTGCGCGGGCCGCTGCCGCCGGGACCAACCAGCGCGGAGGCGGTTCTGCATCTGCTGCATGAGTACGGTTCGCCGGCTACGGTGGCCAAGACGGGCGGGCGGAACTTTGGGTTTGTAAACGGCGGCTGTCTGCCGGCGGCGCTGGCGGCGTCGTGGCTGGTGAGCACCTGGGACCAGAATGCGGCCTTCTTTGTACAGTCGCCCACGGCCATCGTGCTGGAGGAGGTTGCGCTGGAATGGGTGCGACAGTTGCTCGGCTTGCCGGAGGGAACCGGCGGCGCAGTGGTGACCGGAGCCACCATGGCCAACTTCACCGCCCTGGCAGCGGCCCGGCACGCCCTACTGGCCCGCGCCGGATGGGACGCGGAGGGCGACGGCTTGTTAGGTGCGCCGCCGATTACCGTGGTGGTGGGCGAAGAGGCTCATGCCTCAGTGTTTAAGTCGCTTAGCCTGTTGGGCCTGGGCCGGAACCGGGTGATCCGCGTGCCCGTGGACGGCCAGGGACGGATGAGGGCCGATGCCGTGCCCCATCTGGACGCCCGGACCATCCTCTGTTTGCAGGCGGGCAATGTGAACACCGGCGCCTTCGATCCCGCGCCAGCCATCTGTCCGGCGGCGCGGGCAGCCGGGGCGTGGATTCATGTGGATGGTGCCTTCGGGCTGTGGGCGGCGGCTTCGCCGGAATACCGTCGTTGGACCAAGGGTTTTGAGCAGGCCGACTCCTGGGCCACCGACGCCCACAAGTGGCCCAACATCGGCTACGACTGCGGCATCGCCCTGGTGCGCGATCCGGATCATCTGCGGGCGGCGATGTCCGTTCAGGCGTCGTATCTGGCTCTTGGAGGACACCGCGAGCCGTCGGACTACAACCCGGAACTTTCGCGGAGGGCGCGCGCGGTGGAGTTGTGGGCCGGGTTGCGCTCGCTGGGGCGGTCCGGGATGGCGGAGATTGTGGAGCGGACCTCGAGCCATGCCCGCCGGTTTGCGCAGGGGCTGCGCGCCGCCGGCTACCAGGTGCTTAACGATGTGGTCATCAATCAGGTGCTGGTGTCTTTCGGCTCGGCGGAGAAGACGCTGCGCGCGATTGAACGGCTGCAGGCCGAGGGAACCTGCTGGTGCGGCTCGACTGTATGGCAAGGGCACACCGCGATGCGGATCAGCGTTTCGTCCTGGGCCACGACCAAAGAAGACGTAGACCGCAGCCTGGCGGCGATGCTGAAAGCGGCGGAGGAATAGAACAGATGGATTGCGGCTGGGGTTACTGCCGGTTCTTGGAGATTCCTGAAATACCGTAAAGATGGTGCGTTCCTGCTCCGATGGAGAAGAGTACCAGTACCACAGTGTGCTTTGTTCTGAGGTGATTCGGCTGGAGTCCGTGACCGCAAATTGATGATGCGCACACTCAAGCAACGCGTTCTTTCGCCCCTTGTGGCAACAACTGTCGCGGCGGCGTGTTTTGCGGTTGTGGGCATTATGTTGGGACGCGCCATTACGCTCCGGATGGCTGAAGCCAAGCTGCTGCGGGACGCAACCTTCGCCTCAGAGCAGGGGGATGCATTCAGCAGCGAGTCGCGCGCCCTGCTGGCCACCTTGAACGCATCGCCCTACCCCTTCTGTTCGGAGGCGGAGATCGCCTGGTTCCGCAAACTCCTCTTTCAATCGAAGTACCTCAGAGACGTCGGGCGCATGCGCGACGGAACCATTGACTGCTCGGCGACGATGAGCCGCGCGGATTTGCCCCTTGAGCAGTTCAAGCCCGATCGTTCCCAGCCGGATGGCACCCTAGTCTTTGGTAACCTGCCTCTGTTTCGGGTCGGGAATTCGCAGGGCTTCCTTCTTCAGCTAGGTGACTCTTACGTCGTGTACAGCCCACACTTGCTGGAGAACCAGGGTGCAATCTCTTCGCGCATCATCTATACCCCAACCGCCTCCTCTTTCCCGCGAAACGGGCAAATCGGCAGCGGGTTGTCCCCGGCAAGCGCAAAGATATTCACTGAGAACGGTCAGGCCCGCCAGGGAGACAACCTCTACGTCACGCGCTGCTCCGCGCGCTATTTCAGATGTTCTACGGCAACCATCTCAGTAGCGGAGGCGATGGCGAACGACCGCGTCTACACAATGTCGAGCGCCGCGCTGGGAGGCCTGATCGGCGCCGTCGCCGGCCTGCTTTCGTCTCTCCTCTACCGGCGCAATCGCAGCATGGAGCATCAGCTTCGCCGCGCGATTGCCAGGGACAAGTTGCGGGTGGTCTATCAGCCGATCGTGAATCTGGCGAGCCGGCGGATTGTAGGGGCCGAAGCCTTGGCGCGCTGGACCGATGAAGAGGGCTTCGCGGTCGGTCCCGACGTGTTTGTGCGGATCGCCGAGCAGCGAGGCTTTGTGGGGGCCATCACCAAGCTGGTTGTGCGGCACGCTCTGCGCGATTTTGAAGAGACACTCCGCAGTCATCCCGATTTCCGGCTCAGCATCAACGTGGCCGCCGCGGACCTGAGCGATCAACAGTTTCTGCCCATGCTGGAGGATGCCCTGGGGTCTTCGGGGGTATTGGCGCAGAGCCTGGCGACCGAGATCACCGAAAGATTCACCGCCGGGTCTGACGTGGCTCTAGAGACGATTTGCCGTCTTCGCCAGAGAGGCCTTAGCGTGCATATCGACGACTTCGGCACCGGCTATTCGAGCCTGTCCTATTTGCACTCTTTTTCGGTGGATACGATCAAGATCGACCAATCTTTCACCCGGGCGATCGGCACGGAGGCAGTGACGGTGAGTATTCTTCCGCAGATCCTTGCCATGGCCGAGACGCTCAAGCTACAAGTGATTGTGGAAGGGGTGGAAACGGAGTTGCAGGCCGACTATTTTGCCGCGGCGGCACAGCCCTTATTTGCCCAGGGATGGTTCTTCGGATACCCCGTCCTGGCCGACGAGTTTCATGCCTTGTTAGCCGCAGACGAGAAGAAGATGCTCATCCCCGCGGATGCGGCGTGAGAGGCGTCAACGGCATGCATCGATCTCGACGCCGCCCTGCCGCACACCGCCGACGATGTGAAAGCGGCCATGCGGGGGAAGTAGGGAACGAGGACGCCAGCAAGGAGTTTCATGGACCCGCGCGACGAAATGGAACCCGGCGAGTTGGAGACGCTGGCCCGCGTATTTGCGGAGCAACTCCTGGCCTGCCTGGATGAGTGCGCACGCGGACGCAAAGGGCTGTTTTCGGACGTCGAGTTGCTGGGCGAGGAGGGCGGAGGCCACGACTGGCCGGAGGCGGCGCGGCTGCGCGAACTGGCGCTGGCCTTGCAAACGATTTTGGCTCAGCAGGAAGAGCGGAACGCGCTCTGCGATGAGTTCCTCGACCTGTGCTCGATCCATGGTGAAAGCAATCCCGGAGAACGAAAGCTGGCGCGGGCGTTTCTGGAGCGGATCGAGAAGGGCGAGGTGGGCACGCAGCAGGAAGGAGAGAGAAGGCCGTGGTAATCCTGCATGCATTTCTTGCGCTGCTGGCCGGTTTTGCCACCATGGCCTTGCTGGTGATTGCGCTGACGGCGTTGCTGACACGCCTAATGCCGAGATGGGTGGGTGAGCAGGGAAAACCGCAGCCGGGCTACGTCTTCGTGAACCTCGGCTACTCGTTTCTGGCGGCCGCGGCGGGCGGCTATGTGACCGCCTGGGCCTCGGCCGCCAATCTGCTCGTCCATGTGCTGGCGCTGGGGATCGTGGTGCTGGCGCTGGTGGCGATTACGCCGCTGGGCGTAATCGCCGGAGGGCTGGTGCGGCTGCGGGTGGTGGGAATTCTGTAATTCGTGCCACTTGCATAAGTTGTGCCACCAGTACATAATGGTGACACGAATGGCAGGAGGTGGGCGTTATGGAAGTTTTGGAACGTCAAGAGCAAGAGGCCGTTTGGGAGCGTCCCAAATCTGTTGAGGAGCTTCGAGTCCGGATGCGCATAGGGGCGAAAGGGCGTCTTGTGATACCGGCGGCGATGCGGGAGGCGCTGGGGATAGCGGAGAACGAAGTCATTGACCTGCGCGTGGTGGATGGAGAGTTGCACATAGTCACACTGCGAGAGACAATCCGGCGCGTGCAGGAGCGGGCTAGGCGATATGTCAAACCAGGAACCTTGGTTTCAGACGAGTTGAGCGCGGAGAGGCGTGAGGCGGCAATACATGAATGAGGTTGTGCTCGATGCCTCAGCGATCTTGGCGATTGTCTTCGATGAGCCTGGTAAAGAGAGGCTGACAGCCGAGATTCTTGATGTTTCGGTGGTTAGCACAGTGAACCTGGCAGAAGTGCAAACCAAGCTCATCAAGAAGGGCTTTGAATCCGAAGAGGCATGGTGGGCTGCCGTTCATCTTGTGGTTGCCGTGGAACCGTTCACCCCGGACCACGCGAGGATCGCGGGCGATCTGATCACAGCAACAGAGAGGTATGGTTTGTCGCTGGGAGATCGATCCTGCCTGGCGCTGGCGATTGCGCTCAAGGCTCCGGTCTATACCACCGAACAGGCTTGGAGAAACCTGAAGGTTGGGGTTCCGATTCATGTGATTCGGTGAAGCCGTAGTTGCGGAATGTGCCCGCCCTACTGATCTCAGGCAGGCTCGAATCGCCTATTATTTGCGCCTTCGTAGCATGGCTCTCCGTCAATTTGGAGGATGAAAGGGAAATCCCTATTGGTGCCTTCATTGGCCCACCATACGCAATAAAGAATGAAGACCGACCCAGGAGGGTAATGAGCACAGTTTTCAGCGATGTGTTTTTGAAGAGCTGACTGAATTCTTTCCGCCTCCTTCCGGGCTTCCTCCTCAACGCGGTATTTCGTGTCGATCCTGCAAATCATCAGCTTGATCGGCGAACTTGAATAGAGCAGCTTATCGAAATCCCGTTCTATCTCGCTGAGATTTGTTAAATACTCAGATTCGGCCGCAATCAAAATGCCGCGCCGCTTGATGTAACCAATAAAGTCCCACAGAAACTCCCCGCCCTGATCCGACCCATGGAAGGAACAATCGAGCCCGCGCGGGCGGAAGAACTCGTCCAGCAGACGGATGTTTTTCGATGTCCAACCAATTTGTGTGAACGTGTCCTCGATGTCGCCCTTGGGGTGCGCAACTAAATCTAGCGCAAGCTGCTTCACCTCAGGGGACGTCTCCGGGAAATCGCAGAGGTTCCTCATACTCGCCTTCTTGTCATTTAGCCCCAACGACTGTCAACGCGTCGGGCTAGCCTTGTATGTCGAACTGCTCGGGGTGCAGCGTGGCGTCGCTTTTGACTAGGATGTTCTTGCCCACTAACTCCTCGAATTCGGTGAGCCAGCTACCGCTGTTGCCCTTGAGCACCTTCACCGTCTCCGGGTTGACGCGGAGGAGAACGTCGGCGCCCTCGAAGTGCTTCTTCATCTTGCGCAGTTCGGTGTAGATCTCGTTGCAGACGGTGGTGGGGCTCTTGACCATACCGGTGGCCTGGCAGGTGGGGCACGGGACGCTGAGGGTGCGCTCCAGGGACTGCTTGACGCGCTTGCGGGTGATGGCGACCAGGCCGAAATCGTTGAACTGGAGGACCTTGGTGGGGGCGCGGTCGGATTTGAGGGCTTCTTCGAGAGCGGCCAGAACCTTGAAGCGGTTCTTTCGGTCGTCCATGTCGATGAAGTCGATGACGATGATGCCGCCCAGGTCGCGGAGGCGAATCTGTCGCACGATCTCGGGAACCGCGTCAAGGTTGGTCTTGACGATGGTGTCTTCAAGGCGCGCCGACTTGCCCACGTACTTGCCGGTGTTGATGTCGATGGCCACCAGGGCCTCGGTCTGGTTGATGACGATGGAGCCGCCGCTCTTGAGCCAGACCTTGGAGCGGAGTGCCTTGGAGATTTCGTCCTGAATGCCGAAGTGCTCGAAGAGCGGAGTCTCCTTGGTGTAGAGCTTGACGCGGCGGACGAGGGAGGGCGAAAAGCGGTTGAGGAAGCGCACGATGCGCTCGTAGTCGGCTTCCGAATCGACCCAGATGTGGGAGAAGTTGGAGCTGACCTGGTCGCGCAGAATCCGCTCGATGAGCGACAGATCGTGATAGATGAGCGCAGGGGACTTGGAGCTTTCGGAGCGCTGCTTGATCTCTTTCCACAGATTGATGAGCATGCGGAGATCAGCGCGGAGGTCTTCTTCGGAGGCGCCTTCGGCGGCGGTGCGCACGATAAAGCCGCCCGAGGTCTCGCCGCGCTCGTGGACCAGAATCCGCTTGAGGCGCTGGCGCTCCTCGTCGGAGGCGATCTTGCGGCTCACGCCGATGTGGGAGACGGTGGGCATGAAGACCAGGAAGCGTCCGGGCAGGGCGATATGCGATGTGATGCGGGCGCCCTTTTTGGCGATGGGCTCCTTGGCGATCTGGACCAGAATCTCCTGGCCCGGCTTGAGCAGGTCGCTGATGATGGGCAGGTCGGACATCTGCGCGGAGCGGCGCGAGGATATGCGGCCTTTGCCGGGGCCACCTGGCGCTCCTAGCGCTCCACGGCCACGGCGTGCCCTGCCACTGCGGTCGCGGCGCTGCTGGACCTGGCCTTCGCCGGCTGCGGGTTGACCTTCGGTTGCGGTCTGGTCCTCGTCTTCGTCGAAGCCGTCCTCGTCCCCGCCGGTCTTGCCGTCGAAGTTCAACTGGATGCGGTGATCGAGGTGGGCCTCCTGGAGCATTTCGCCCAGGTCACCGGTGCGAAGCTGGTTGGGCAGTGTCTCCTCTTCAAAGTCGTCCAGGTCGTGATCTTCGGCTTTGCCGTGGCGATGAGGATGGCGGGGAGCGTCGAACTCCTCCCCCTCGATGACCTCTTCCTCGAGGAGGCCGCTGCCGGGGGCATAGGCCGAGACCGGGGCTACGGAAGCCGGTTTCGCCGGAGTTTCTTCCTTCTTCTTCTTGCCGCCAAGTCCGAAGGGGAGCTTAAACCCGGCAGGCAGCATTGGGTCCACGCGGTGGGATGCGGAGGCATCGTCCGGGACCCCGGTCTCCGGTGGCGCCGTTTCGGTCCCCGTGGGTTCAGTAGCGGCAGGCTTGTCCGCACCCAGGCCGGTTGTCGTCTCATCCTGCCTGATCACCGGGTCTCCCACTTGCTCATCCGCCAATGGCTCTGCGATTACCGTCTCGACTTCATAATCTTCCGACTTGGCTGCGGGAGGTTCGGGCGCGGATTCGGTGGATTCCTCAAACTGGTCATCTTCGATGGATTCTTCCCCGGCCAGGCGCTCTTCCGCGGCTTCAGGAACAAGTTTTTCCGGCGTTGCTTCAGTCGCTTGCTCAACGGCGGACGCGGGGCTGGGCTCGATCCGCTCCGAGACGAGGCCTTCCTCTTCAATCTCGTCGGGAGCGGCGCCGTTGTCCTGGACCGCGTTGGCGGACTCGAATTCAACAGCGGGCTCGGAGCGGCGGGTGCGATGCTTCGAGAGCGACTCACCGGGCAGCAGGCCGCTGCCGTCCCATTGGAGGGGCGCTTCGATCAGCGTCGAAGGCCTGGAGGTGCTGGCCGGACGAGCCGGCGCGGTGGGCGCGGATTGGGGAGCATCGTCGGCTGCCGCACTGCCGTACTTCGAGAGCGACTCGCCGGGCAGAACGAAAGGCGCCGGCGCGTGGCCTGCGGGGGGTGCGGGGGCAGCTCCCCGACGTGGTGGCGCATCGCTGGGGACCCCGGCTTCGGCGTGAATCACCGGGGCCACCTCAGTTTCCGCCGGTGTCCGGGGATGAATCTCCGTGGACTCTTCTGACTCTGCCTGGCCTTCAGGCGAACCGGCGGGACCACGGCCACCACGACGGCGGCGGCGTCCACGCCAGCGCTTTGCGCCTGGTTCGGTGGAATCATCATGGGCGCTGCTGGATGGGCCGGAAATGAACGAGGATTCGGGAGCGGCCACGGCAGCTTCGCCAGCCTCGGGTATGGCTTCGACCGTCAGACGGCGGCTTCTTGCGGGACGTTCCGGCCGCGGTTCTTGCTTTTGCTCGGATCCTTGATCGGCCTTTTGGCCGGAGCGCGGGAGGTGAGCTTCGCTGCGACCGTCACTGCTGTCTGGTGCGGGACTATGCCGGATCTCGCGGGGAGGCTGGTTGCCGCCGTTGGCCGCAGCTCTTTCCAGCTCGTCGGTCTCTTCCTGGTCTTCCAGCTCCAGGAAGTCGGTTACATACAGGAAGGCGTCGCGCTCCAGGCCCACGTCCACAAAGGCGGACTGCATGCCAGGCAGCACGCGGGTAACGCGGCCGTTGTAAACCGAGCCGGCCAGGGTGTACTCGTTTTCGCGTTCGTAGTAGATTTCCGCGAGTTGATCGTCTTCAAGAATCGCAAGCCGCGTTTCATGCGGCGTGCTGGAGATGCAAATCTCTTTTGCCATCGTACCTTTCCGTCCAGCGGCATTGGCCTGCTGGGATCTGCGGCAAGGTTGGATGGAGACGCGCGAACCCGGGAGGGAAGGGGATGTGCGGGAGGGATGACCTTCGAGTCGCTGGTGTGCCGGTTGCCGCGCGGCTGCCTGCCCCAGGGGGCGGCGAACTGCGCAAACTGTGGCGGATGTCATTATGGACAATCCGGACAAACCGAACGAGCTGTGTGGTGCGGTGATCCAATTGCAGAGAGTTTGTGGCCAACCTAGCCGGCGTTGCCGGCGGGGCCGTTCCACCGTTGGCGCATGCACGGCCGTGCCACGCGGCCGGAGCGAGATTAGCCTGCCCCGATGTTCCCGCGCTTTGCGTGCAACTAATACGCTGCCAACGGCTTTCCCGTCTCTGCGTGCTCATGAACCCTTGTCCTGCCGGGCTCGAGATCCATCCGGACCTGGCCGGCTAAATGCTTCATTCTTTCTCTTGCGGCCCGGACAGTTCCGGGGAACAAAAGAGCCTAAACTTGTGAAACTCTGTCCGGGGCTACAGGCCACCCCCGCGACGTTCAGTTGACGAACCGGCGCATGCGGACATTCATCGCCACGCCCAGCGCCAGGAACGTAAACAACACCGAAGATCCGCCGTAACTCATTAACGGTAAAGGAATTCCGGTGACCGGCATAAAGCCAATGACCATGCCCACGTTGACCGCAATCTGAAAGGTCAACACAGCCACTATCCCCATAATAATCAGGGATCCGGACAGGTCCGCGGCTGTTTGTGCGTTCTGAATCAAACGCATCAATATGAGAAAGTATAACAGCAGCACAAAAAGCGCGCCGACGAAGCCGTGCTCCTCGCCGAAAGCGGCAAAGATGAAGTCGGCGTGGGGGATGGGCAGAAAGTCGCCCTGGGTTTGTGTGCCTTTGGCCGCGCCTTTGCCCCACACCCCGCCGGAGCCGACCGCGATCTTGGATTGCAGGAGTTGATAGCCTGTGCCCCTGGGGTCGTTGTCGGGGTTGATGAAGCTGGTCAGCCGGGCCTTTTGATAGGGCTTGAGCAACTTGCCGCTGCTCCAGGCGCCGGCTACCAGCACGGCGCCTGCGGCGAGCAGAACCAGCGTCTGGCGAAGGTTGATGCCGCCCAGAAAGAGGCCGGCGACCAGGATCGGCGTGTAGGTGAGTGTGGTTCCCAGGTCGGGCTGCCGAATCACCAGCAGCATGGGAACGCCGACCAGCACGAAGGCCTTGAAGATATCTTTCCAGGTAAGGCTGCGCCCGCCCAGATTGGCAAAGTAGCGGGCCACAATGAGAATCAGCACCAGCTTGACCCATTCCGAGGGCTGAAAGTGCATGGGACCGAGTTTGATCCAGCGGCGCGCGTGCAATACTGTGACCCCCACCAGTTGCACCGCCACCAAGGCCAGCAGACCGGCGCCATAGGCCCAGGGAACCCAATCGAGCAGTCGGTGATAATCGATCTTGGCGAAAAGAAACATGGCCGCCAGGCCAGCAGCGATCCAGAAGAATTGCTTGGTGTGGGAGCCGATGTACTTGGTGTGCAGCGTGGCCGAGTAGATCTCAAGGACCGAAACCGTGCACAGCAGAAGCACCATGCACAGCAGCGTCCAGTCGAAGTCCCGAAAGCTCAGAAAACGCCTCATCGGGGCAGCCTTTCCTTAATGCGGAAGGGCATGGCCAGAAGCCAAGCTGGCAGCCAGGCGGGTCCGGGGAGCTGGCCGGTGGCCAGGGCCTTGGTTCCGGCCATCGGGGCTGGATCGACCCAAAAATGTCCGGCGTGGATGCCACCCTCGCTCTGCTTCCGCCCCGGTTGCGCGGGCCCTGACCAGATGGCGCCCATCTCGACCGGCTTGGCCGCCCCCGCCTGCGCTACGACGTTCTTGTCCTGCGTCCGCTTCTTGTTCACGTAGACGGTGGCCACCTGGGCGGCGAGTCTGGCCGCGTTTGAGCCCCAGTCGCCGTGCTCCCACAGCACCGCGACCACGAACTCCGGGTTTCTGCGCGGGATCACGCCGACAAACCAGCCGTTAGGCAGGAATTCCTTGCCGCCGCCCAGGCGTTTGATGGCCTCGTGGCTAGCCACCTGCGCGGTGCCGGTTTTGCCGGCAAAGTCGATCCCGTCAAGATGCGAGGCGTAGGCTGTGTTGTAAACGCCGGGCGAGGTGGCCTCGGCCATGCCGTTGGTGATGATCTCCCAGTTGGCCGGATCGAGGGGGATAGTGGCCTCGCCGGAGCCGGGAAAGCTGTCCTTGAGCGCCTGCCTGAACTGGTCGGGGAGCTGGCCGGTGTCCACCACGTGGGGCCGGACAAAATGCCCGCCCGAGGCGATGCCGCCGATCATGCGCGCCAACTGTATCGGCGTCACCGTGACCGGACCCTGGCCGATGCCCACCGAAACTGTTTCGCCCGCATACCACTTCTCATGGTAGTTCTTCAGCTTCCACTCCGAGGAGGGCACGATGCCTGCGGCCTCGTTGGGCAGATCGACGCCGGTGCGCTGGCCCAGGCCCACGCTATGAGAGTAGCGGGCGATGGTGTCGATGCCCAGCTTGTCGGCCAGCGTGTAATAGAAGGTGTCGCATGACCAGGGAATGGCGCGCTCGATGTCCACATCGCCGTGGTGATGGTCGCAGGCGTGGAACTGGCCGTAGAAGTAAGCGCCGCCGTTGCAGAAGACGTGCATATTCTGCGCGACTCCTTCCTCAAGTCCGGCGACGGACATAAGAATCTTGAAGGTTGAGCCGGGCGCAAGCTGGTCCTGGATGGCCTTGTTCATCAGCGGGTGGTTGGGATCGGCGACGAGTTGGTTCCAGTCGGCGCGATTGATGCGCACGGCGAAAGCGTTGGGATCGTAGCTGGGGTGGGAGACCATGGCCAGAATCTCGCCGTTGCGCGGGTCCATGGCCACCACGGCTCCGTCGCGGTCGCCCAGGGCCAGCTCTGCGGCGCGCTGGATGTCGATGTCGATGGTCAACTTCAGGTCCTGGCCGGGAATGGCGTGCTGGGTCCGCAGGTAGCCTACTTCGCGGCCGTGGCTGTCCACAATTACGTCCCGCGACCCGTCCTGGCCGCGCAGCAACTCGTCGTAGGTCTCTTCCACGCCCGCCTTGCCCACCACGTCGCCGGGCTCGTAGCCCGAAAATCGCTGGTTGTTAAGATCTTCCTCGCTCACCTCGCCCACATACCCGATCAGGTGGGCGGCGAAGCCGTCGCGGGGATAGAGCCGCCGCTCCTCGTCGATGGTTTCCAACTCGGGCAATTCGTTGCGGTGGGCTTCGATGAAGGCCTGCTCGTCGGCGGTGATGTCCAGCTTGATGGGGATGGGCTGGTAGCCCGGCGCGGCCCGATAGCGGCGCAGGGTGGCGCGCAACTGGTCCAGATCCAGGTTTAGCCCGCGCGCGATCAGCGGCAGATCGTTGTCCACGTTGCGGTTCTGCTCCCGGACCAGAAAGCAGGAGACCGATGGGTAGTTGTCCACCACCAGCCGGTTCTCGCGGTCGAACAGCTTGCCCCGGCCGGCCATCACGGGAACCTTGCGGACGCGGTTCTGCTCGGCCAGCAGGCGGAAGTTGTCAGCACCCAGCACCTGCAGCCGCCATAACCCCGCCCCCAGGGCCAGCATCATGAAGAGAATGCCGTATTGCACCACCGTCAACTTGAGGGTGGATAGTTTTTCTTCGCGAGTGCCGCTGCCGTAATACATACTGTCTGAGCCCTAGAATACAGCCAATCGGCTTCTATTGATTGATCCAATGGATCGAGCCACCACAAAGCTGTCATTCCGGGCATCCTGAGTCCGCCGCGGCGGACGGCGAGGGTGGGTGCGCCCTGTATCCAGCTATTGGATGGACCGGAGGTAGGCCACAACCTGCCAGCGCTGCGCCTCAGGCAGGCTGGACCACGATGGCATCCCGTGTCCCAGGTCGCCCTGGCGAAGGAACCATTCGATATCGCCGTTGCTCGCGTTGCGAATCCGTACGCTGCGAAGCGCGGGCCGCTTATGTCCGTCGCCCTGCGCATTCGCCTTGTGGCACTGTTGGCAGTGGTCGCGATACACCAGCCTGCCAGCCACAACCGCCTGCGGATTGCCGGCAAGAGGATTGGAGCGCGCGTGATCCTTCGGCGGGACTTGCTCCCACCTGGAATTTGAAACTGCGGCAAGGGCGAGCGTTGCGCTCAGCAGGAGGGAGAGAATTGTAGAGGTTCGCCGCATCATTCCCCACCCCCTTGAGATCCATGGAACCACCCGCCAACCTGCTCGAATTCAAAGGCCAGGCCCACGCGGTAGACCCTGGCAAGGCTCGTGCCGGTGAGGCCGAAGCCGGGCGAGAAGCTGAAACGGACGCCCTTGGGCAGTTGCCAGCCGAGAAGCGGGGCGATGTAGTGGGAGGTATCGCGCAGGGTGAGCGCGAAGGTATCTCCCAGGCCGCCGTAGCCCTCGACGCCGGCGATGAACTTCTCCGCGCAAAAGGTACATTCCCGGCTGCTGGCCGCGCTGCGCAGCGGACGGGTGGCTCCCACCGCGTAACCGTACTCCCACGGGTCATGACCGAGGTTTTTTTCCGAGATGAAGTTCTCCGAGACGTTCCAGTCCTTCACGTTGGAAGAGAGAATCAGCTTCAGTTCGGCTTCGTGCTGATGGTCGCGGCGCAGCGTAGCGTTGAGCGCGGCCAGATCCGTCTGGCCGTCGTGGCCGACGACTTCCAGGATGGTCTTGTCGGCGCCGGAGGTGTTCTCGTACTCGATATAAAGGACCGGATTAACGGCGTGATCGCGCATCAGCGGGCGGATGCGGTTCTCCAGCCGCCAGCCGGTGAAGACGGTGGAGTCGCTGCCGGTGGCTTGACCGTCAAGATAGAACTCGGTTGTCCACCAGGCGCGGGTGCCGTACTCCAGCTCCATCGCCGTGGCGCCGAATGGGTTGCCGCCTTTGGTCTGGGCAACGGCTGACTTGGTTTCGATTTCGAGGTTGCCGGGCTCCTCCAGGTCGTGCGAGTAGGTCACAAAGTAGGGCTTGTCCTGCGCCTCTCCAATAAGCGGCATGACAATCACGAGACTGGCAGCCAAAGAAGCGCCGCGCCAGAAATTTCTCAGCGATTTGAAGAGCAAAGTTGAATCCTCCGGGGAAATACGACTAAAATAGTCGCATATTTGAAAATAAGACTAAATCGGTCCGATATAAATTGCAACAGATCTCTCTCATTGGCCAGCTGGCAAATCTATGCCCACCCTAACCTCAAGATGGCATAATGCATGTCCTTCGACTTCGCTGCGCTCCGCCAGGATGACAGCTAGGGTGAGGCAGTCAGCCCTGCCTTTGCCCCCAACTACGGTACGCTCTTCCATGCAGCAGGATCGCGCGAGAATTCCACGCCGAAGCGCTGCGCTACTTCTCTTCGGCGTTGTTTTTCTGTTGCTCCGCGCGGATTGCCTGGACGATGGTTGTCATCAGATCGTCGAGGGTGCGGCCCGGCGCCAGGGCGCAGCCGCTGAAGGTGTCGGTATCGAGCTGCTGTTTGGCGCAGGTCAATAGCACGCCATGCACATCGGTCACCGTGAAGTTCAATATGGTGTTGGGGTGGGCAGCGTGGGGAGGCGCGGTGTTGACATTACCGGCCGGAGCAGCCTTGAGGGGCGACGTTGAACCTGTGGAGGCGGCCATCTGTGCGGCAGAGAAGGCAATGATGACGGCGAGGGCTTGAAGCGTTGCTGCTCTTTTCATAATCACCTTCTACTTGCTTGTGCCACGATTCCGGCGGCAGTTGAGGTATCGGCTGAATGTGCAATTTTGAACACCGTGTGTTGTCCTGGGACAAGGACCGCGCTTGACTTCGCTCCGGATGAGCGGCTATTTAGTGAGCAAAATTGCACACAACAATGACATAAACATCGGCAAGATGCAATTGAAAACGAAAGAGATATTGCTTTGGCCAGGGTGCGGGATTGGCGGAAAATAAAGTTTATGGAGATTGCATCATATAAACTTGACAAAGGTCCACTCAATTTGGCATCCTGATAGAGTCAGCAATTTATTGAACAGGCGGGGAAATCAAGCATGGCAAAGATGATCGGCATTGACCTCGGCACCACGAATTCGTGCGTCGCCGTTCTGGAGGGCGGAGAGCCCAAAGTGATTGCAAATGAAGAGGGTTCGCGGACGACGCCCTCGATTGTGGCCTTCTCGAAGAGCGGGGAACGGTTGGTGGGGCAGGTGGCCAAACGGCAGGCGATCACTAACCCGGAGAACACCATTTTCTCCATCAAGCGATTCATGGGCCGGCGCTACAACGAGGTGACCGACGAGATGAAGATGGTGCCCTTCAAGGTGGTGCAGCAGGGCGATCACGTGGGCGTCATTGCCCAGGGCAAGGAGTACACGCCGCCGGAGATTTCGGCCATGATCCTGCAAAAGCTGAAGAAGAGCGCCGAGGCCTACCTGGGCGAGACGGTGACCGAAGCGGTCATCACGGTGCCGGCCTACTTCAACGACGCGCAGCGGCAGGCGACCAAGGACGCGGGCAGGATTGCCGGGCTTGACGTGAAGCGCATTGTGAACGAGCCCACCGCAGCTGCCCTGGCCTATGGGCTGGACAAGAAGAAGAACGAGACGATTGCCGTGTACGACTTTGGCGGCGGCACCTTCGACATTTCCATCCTGGAAGTGGGCGAGGGGGTGATCGAGGTCAAGTCGACCAACGGCGATACCCATCTGGGCGGCGACAATCTGGACCAGCGGATTGTTGATTGGCTGATTGCAGAGTTTAAGCAGGAGCAGGGGCTGGACCTCAGTTCGAAGGGCAACGAGATGGCGCTGCAGCGGCTCAAAGACGCCGGGGAAAAGGCAAAGATCGAGCTGTCGACGACGGTGGAGACGGAGATCAATCTGCCGTTTGTGACCGCGGACGCGACCGGGCCGAAGCACCTGGTGCGGAAGCTCACGCGGGCCAAGCTGGAACAATTGGTCGAAGACTTGCTCGACAGGTCGATCGGCCCCTGCAAGCAGGCGATGACTGACGCGGGCGTGACCACCAGCCAGATCGACGAAGTGGTGCTGGTGGGCGGGCAGACGCGCATGCCCAGGATTCAGGAGCTGGTGAAGAAGCTCTTCGGCCGTGAGCCCCATCGCGGCGTAAATCCCGACGAAGTGGTGGCCATCGGCGCGGCGGTGCAGGCCGGCGTGCTGGGCGGCGAGGTCAAGGACCTGCTGCTGCTGGACGTGACGCCGCTGACGCTGTCGATCGAGACGCTGGGCGGCGTGGCGACGACGATGATCCAGCGCAACACGACGATTCCGACCAAGAAGACGGAGACGTTCTCGACGGCCGCGGACAATCAGACCGAGGTCGAGGTGCACGTGCTGCAGGGCGAACGGCCGCTGGCGGCGCAGAACCGGACGCTGGGCAAGTTCAAACTGGGCGGGATCATGCCGGCGCAGCGTGGCATTCCGCAGATCGAGGTGACCTTCGACATCGACGCCAACGGAATTTTGAACGTGACGGCGAAGGACAACGCGACGGGCAAGGACACGCGCATCACGATTACTTCGAGCTCGGGCCTGAGCAAGGACGAGGTGGAGAAGATGGCCAAGGAGGCCGAGGCTCACTCCGCCGAGGACAAGGAGAAGCGCGAGGAGATCGAGGCGCGGAATCACCTGGATTCGCTGGTCTACAACATCGAAAAGATGCTGAAGGATTCCGGCGAGAAGGTGCAGGCCGCCGACAAGACCGAGGTCGAGGAGGCGCTGGCCGAGGCGAAGAAGGTGTTGGAGGGAACGCCGACTTCAAGCGAGTTAAAGGCCGCGCACGAGAAGCTGACCCACGCCAGCCACAAATTGGCGGAGGTGCTGTACAAGGCCAATGCGGCTGCCGCCAATGCTCCGACGCCCCCAGTGGCCGGGGAGCCGGTGACGGGACAGAAGAAGGACGAAGGCGTGATCGATGCCGAGTACGTGGACGTAGACGACAAGAAGAACTAGCCGGGACTTGCCGTCCAGGCGGGCCCGCTTTGCGGCGGAAAAACTTAGGGGTGGGCGACGGTTTGTTGCCCACCCCGAGTTATTAAGCGAGAGGAATCGTTAGGAAGAGGTTGAAGATGGGACAATTCGATTCGCCGAGTGAAGCTGCACTTGCTCGCCTCAGGAGTGAGGCCCTTTCGTCGCCTTCGGTTGATGGTGCGGTAGATAGAGTCTCAGGTCTCGGCGGAATTATTCTGGAAGCGATAGGTTTCAGTGGCGCTTCTGGAGGAGTCAGATTTTTCTCTACACTTAAGAGCCTTGCAGCAAGCAAAGACGAGGCTAACCTCATCTACTTCGGGGACGCACTCATTGATGATATTCGGCGCTTGTATCGGCTTTACGAAGAGCTGAAACGTCGGTTCGATGAACGTATCAATTCACCGGCGTTCGATGCTGTGGTTGCAAATGCAACTCTGCATATTACACGGACGAACGTCGAGAGCCGGCTAAAGCTTCTGGCCCATATCATCACCAATGGCGTGAAGGAAGACGATCTTGAGCCTGAGAGTCTCGACGACATGATGCGGGCCGCGATTGAGCTAAAAGATGCAGATATATCCATGCTCGGTAGGCTCTACCCTCTTGGAAAGCCTCTGTTGGATAGGATGGAGCGAGTTAAGCAAGGTTTACCTGCGTCGTTACCAAATTTACATGGAGAAATCCAAAATATGTGGCATAAATTTGGTCGTTTGTTGAATCCAGCCGAACAGCTTGTATATCGAGGTTCTTTTGCTAGATTGCAATCACATGGAATGATTCAACAAGTCACAATTAGTAATTCCGAGGTTGGGCGAGAACCTTATTTGCTTCTTGAAGACGGCGCAAAATTCTACGAACGCTTGCAGGAAATCGCAGTTTCACAATGAGGTAATAATTGCTCGCAGTACGAACCGCGCCTATACTAGACCCATTGCGGCAGGCGGCGGAGACATGGAGACACGGATGGACTACTCGCAGATCATGACCATCGAACCCGGCAAGCGGAGCGGGAAGCCTTGCATTCGCGACCTACGCATCACCGTCTACGACGTTTTGGACTACATGACCTCAGGAATGAGCCAGGAGGAGATTCTGGTTGACTTTCCCGACCTGACCGAGACGGACATTCAGGCATGTCTTGCTTTTGAGGCCCGACAGGATTAGCAGTCTCTATGATGGAAATGCACGCGATGAACAGTGAAATTGCAAGGAAACAGAGGACCTGCAATTTGGTTTAACCGGAGAACGAGTTCAAACAAAATATGCCCACGACCCAGAACAAGGACTACTACGGCACGCTTGGCGTGAAGAAGACGGCGACGGCGGAGGAGATTCGCAAGGCCTTCCGGAAAGCTGCGCGGCGGTATCATCCGGACGTGAATCCGGGGGACAAGCGAGCCGAGGAGAAGTTCAAGGAGATCTCCGAAGCCCACGACGTTCTGAGCGACGAGAAGAAGCGGAAAATCTACGACCAGGTGGGCTTCTACTCCGACCAGATCGACCCGGCGACGGCCGAAGCCTATGCGCGGCAGGCGGGCGCGGGCGGCGGCATCCCGGTGGACTTCGGCGGATTCGACTTCTCCGGCTTTCAGGGCGGTCCGGGGCAGCAGGCAGGCGCGGGCTCGGCTTCGTGGGGCAGCTTCAAGGACATTTTTTCAGGCATCTTCTCGGGGGCACAGCATCCCCAGCGGCCGCGGGGACCGCAGCCGGGGACGGACCTGGAGTACCAGGCGACGGTGGATTTCTGGACCGGGATTCGCGGTGGGCAGGCTCGCATCCAGGTGAGCCGGCAGGAGACGTGCCCGACATGTCACGGGCAGGCGCACACAGGCGGACCGGCGCTGTGCCCGGAGTGCAACGGCACGGGACAGGTGACGCAGATGGGCGGGCGGATGAAGTTCAACATCTCCTGCCCGCGCTGCAACGGGACGGGACGCATCTCGAACGACTGCGGCACCTGCCGCGGCGAGGGAGTGGTGGGCCGGACGGAGACGGTGGAGTTCCGCATGAAGCCGGGGACGCGCGATGGGCAGCGCATCCGGCTGCAAGGCAAGGGGAACGCCGGGTTGAACGGCGGGCCGCCAGGGGACCTGTTCGTCATCGTCCGCACCGGGACGCACCCGGTGTTTACGCGGGTGGGCGACGACATTCAGTTGACCGTTCCCGTGACCGTGGCCGAGGCCTCTCTAGGAGCCAAGGTGGACGTGCCGACCATCGACGGGCGGGCGCAGTTGAAGATTCCTCCGGGGACGCAGAGCGGGCAAAAGCTGCGCATGCGGGAGCGGGGCGTGGAGAACGCGCAACGGCCGGAGCAGCGCGGCGACCAGATTGTCACCGTGGAGGTGGTGGTGCCGACGCTGCATGATGAGCGCAGCAAGGAGATCATGCGCGAGATGGCCAGGCTGAACCCGCAGGACCCGCGTGTGGCGCTGTTCGACAAGCTGTAGGACTTGTTGACGGAACCAGGAGTACTTCGCAAACGAGTTCCGGTAATCTGGTTCGGGAAGAGACGATGGCGGCAAAACGGAAATCGAAGGGCGCGTACATGATCTCGGCAGTGGCCGAGATGTACGAGATTCATCCGCAGACGCTGCGCCTCTACGAGCGCGAGGGGCTGCTGAAGCCGTCGCGCACGGAGGGCAACACGCGCCTCTATACCGACGAGGACCTGGAGCGGCTGGAGTTCATCCTGAACCTGGCGCGGGACCTGGGGGTGAACATCGCCGGCATCGCCATCATCCTGCAAATGCGGGAGCGGATGGAGGAGATGAACCGGCAGATGCAGAGCTTTGTGGAATATGTGCGGACGGAGATGCTGGCGCGCTTCCAGCAGAATTCGCCGGCGGGCGGGGCGGCGATTGTGCCTCTGCGTAGGCCGGCGGTGGCGACGAAGCCGGCGCCGCCGCGGAAGCCGTAGTCTCGCGCCGGCTTTCCTGGTTGGCGGCTCCCAGTTTGAGTACGCGGAATCTTCCTCGCGGACTTGCTCTGAGCCGGGTATGCTGGAACCTGTATGTTGTACGTTCTTCTAGGATTGGGCGTCTTCGGGCTGGTGACCTCTACGGTCTTTGCGGGGATGGTGCTCGTGGCCGTGTCCGGCTACCTGCGCGAGCGGCGTGCGGCGCTGGCTCAGACGAAGGCCCGGCCAGGGTTTACGCCGCCCTTAACCCTGCTGAAGCCCTTGCATGGGGATGAGCCGGGGCTCGAGGCGCGCCTGGCGACCTTCTTCGAACAGGATTATCCGGAGTACGAGATTCTTTTCTGTGCGCGCTCAGCGCGGGACGCCGGGTTGGAGACGGCGCGCCGGGTTGCCATGCGCTATCCGCGGATTACGGCCAAGTTCTTATGGACGGACGGGCAGCCCGACTACATCAACGCCAAGGTGGCCTCGATGGAGACCATGGAAGCCGTGGCCGCGCACAAGATTCTGGTCATCAGCGACAGCGACGTGCGGGTGACGCCCGATTACCTGCGCGCCGTGGCCCTGCCCTTTGCCGACCAACGGGTGGGCGCGATGTGCTGCCCGTATCGTGGCGTGGCGGTTGAGGGTGGGCTGTGGGCGCGGCTTGAGGCTGTGGGCATGAGCGTGGAGATGACCTCCGGAGTGCTGGCAGCGCGGTCGATGGAGGGGATGAAGTTCGTGCTCGGGCCGACGATGGCCTTCCGGCGGGAGACGATCTGGCGCATGGGCGGCTTCAGGGTGACGGCGGACTACTGCGCGGACGACTTTGTGCTGGGCAACGAGATATTCAAGCTGGGGCAGACGGTGACGCTGAGCCACCACGCGATCGATCACATGGTGATCAACGCGAGCTTCCGGCCGTCGATGAAGCATCAGGTGCGGTGGATGCGGTCTACGCGATTTTCGCGTCCCAAAGGGCATGTTGGGACCGCGCTGACCTTTAGTTTGCCTTTCGGGCTGCTGGCTTGCGGGGCTGCGGTTTTGATGGGGCATCCGTGGTGGGGGTTGGGGCTGCTGGGTTGGAGCGTGGCTACGCGGCTGGCGCTGGCGATTGCGGTGGGCGGGCTGGTGGTGCGCGACAGGAGTTGGTTTGGGCTGCTGGCGCTTTACCCGCTGCGCGATTTGATGGGCTTCGGCTTCTGGGTTGCTAGCTATTTTGGGAGCCGGATTCTGTGGCGGGGGGGGGGGTATGAGCTGCTGCCGGGGGGCAAGATGCGGGCGGCAAAGTAGGATGCTGGTGAAGTGATCATGCAAACTACATAACTATCGAGTGAGAAATCGTTGTGAAATTAGACCCAGTTGTAACCTGTTCCGGTGGTATTGTGAGTCGGCTTCAAGAGAGGAGCGTCCGGAATGTTCGAAAGGTACACCGAGAAGGCGCGGCGCGTCATCTTTTTCGCGCGGTATGAGGCTAGCCAGTTCGGCTCGCCTTATATCGAGACCGAGCACCTGCTCGGCCTGTTGCGCGAGGACAAGGCGTTGACTCATCGCTTCCTGCGCTCGCTCACCCCAGTGGAGTCGATACGCAAGCAGATTGAGTCGCTCACCATCGTCCACGAAAAGGTCTCGACCAGCGTGGACCTGCCGCTTTCGAACGATAGCAAGCGGGTGCTGGCCTATGCAGCGGAGGAGGCGGAGCGGCTGGGGCACAAGCACATCGGCACCGAGCACCTGCTGCTGGGCCTGTTGCGCGAGGAAAAGTGTTTCGCCGCGGCGATATTGAAGGAGCGCGGCGTGAAATTGGAGGCCGTTCGCGATGAATTGGCCCGCGTACCTCACAAGACTGCCGAGGAAAAGACTGCTGCGGAAGGCTCCCCGGAATCCCCACAGCTCAGCGAGTTTTCCCGTGACCTAACCCAAGCTGCGATGGACGGCGAACTTGACCCGGTGATTGGCCGCGACCAGGAACTCGAGGGAGTCATCGATGTTCTTTCGAGCCGCGACCATAAGAATCCGGTTCTCATCGGCGAGCGCGGCGCAGGTAAGACCGCAATCGTCGAGGGCCTTGCGCAGCGCATCGCGGATGGGGTGGCCCCGCCGTTCCTTGCGGAGAAGCGAATAGTGGCTTTTGCCCCACAACGGATTGTCGGGTTGTCAAAGAATCAGTCGAACCCATCGCCAGGTTGCTGGCTGGTCGAGAGAAATTGAATGACTTTGTGAAAACGCTAGCGGATGCTCTCGATGTCATCCTGTTCCTCGACGATTTGGAGACGCTTTTGGCAGCGGCTTCCATCCCTGGATCGCCGAAAGCCGTCGAAGTTCTCAAGCCCGCGCTCTTGCGAGGGGAGATTCAGTGCATCGGCGCGTGTTCCCCAAGCGACTATGTGGCGTTGACGCAGGCGATTCCTTGGCTTGGAGATTGCTTCCGAGCCGTTCACGTGTGTCCCATGGACGAGGACAGCACTCTGCGCGTGTTGCAGGCTCGCAAGCACCGGTATGAGAAGTTCCACGGGGTAACTTATACCGATGAAGCTCTTGATTGTGCTGCGCTCAACTCTGGTCGCTACCTTCCAGAAAGCCAACTTCTCGGCAAAGCGCTTGAGCTGCTGGATGCGGCCGGGGCGCGAGTGAAGTTGCGCCAAGCGTCGCCGCCCGAGGAAGTGACCGAAGTCCAAAAGCGCATCAAGTTTATTGTCCACCGAATGGATAGCGCCATCGCCAACCATGAATTCGTCAAGGCAAAGTTTTTTCGGAAGAGGAGCGCAAGGAAAGGGAGAACCTCCGTGCGCTCCGGGAAAAGCACCAACTTGATGATTCTGCATCCAGCGTAGTTCGCCGCGAGGATGTCGAAGAAGCGATATCGCGCTGGGCAGAGTACCCGTTTCGGCCATAAGGGAAGAAGACGCGGCTATCTTGCTAATTCAGCGGTCTGTCGGTCCATAGGGCCTTATCCGCGATCGATTGGACGACGTATAGGCGTCCAGACAGCAGACTTTCAGCTTTGAGTTGGTTAAGATCCTGGGCGAAGAGCCACTTGCGCTCGCCCGTGCCCCAGACTTTTGAGAGCTGATCTTCACTGAGGAAAATATCTGGCACGTCAGGGTAGCAGGAGCCCCACAGCAGCGGTGTGCCCTCGCCATGCTGGCCGCAGCGGGGGAGGACCATCAGGGCCGGCTTGCCGTGGAAGAAGGCGTGGGTATAAAAGACGACCGAGGAGGCCTCAGAATGCTCGCCGTAGATGATGAATGAGTCGGCGGGCGAGCCTTTTTGCATGATGGTGTCAGCAAATTGCTTGGAGCCGAGCATGGGCTCGAAGCGGACGAAGGCGATGTGCGCGGCCACCAGAAAGACCGCCGAGGTGAGGGCTATGCTGACGGTGGCGGCCAGATTTCTGCCTTTGAGGCGCAGAAACCAGCCCACGGCCGGCCCGACGAGCAGGGTGACGGCGGCCAGAGCGGCGGGCAGCCGGAGCGCCGCGAAGGAGGCGAAGGTGAGGTCGAAGAAGTGGGACATGGCCATGGTGTAGCCGGCCTGGTTGCGGTGCGCCAGAAGGGTGCCGACGTCGGCCACATAGGGCAGGTGGCGCGACTCCCACAGGCCCCAACACAAGATGCCCGCGGCCAACGCGCCGGCCATGGCAAAGACCGCCTGAGCGCCGGTGAGCCAGGCGGTGGAAAGCAACGGCCTGGGAGTGCCGGAGCCGCCATCCTGAGTTCCTTCCAGCCCGCGTTTTTCCTCGATACCGGCCACCACGCCGGCGATGAGGATCAGCAGCGGCGGCCAGGCCGGGAAGGTGTAGTACTCCAGGTTGCTGGAGATGGAGAAGAACACGAGAGAGAAGGCCGCGAAGAGGCTCAGCAGCCAGGTGGAGCGCACACGGAACTTGAGCCGGAGGACGGAGCCGGCGGCATCCTGGCGGGCGGCATGGTCCAGGTAGAAGTCCACCGTCTGGCCGGCGTCGGGCCGCAGGTGCTGGAGCCAGCGGCGGCGGGTCTTCCATGCGGCGGCCAGCAGGGCAGGCAGAAACAGGCTCCAGGGGAAGAGCCAGACCAACTGCGCCAGCCAGTACCAGACAAAAGGCTGCTTGTTGTAGTCGTGGGGGTAGCGCAGGTTGAGGAAGCGGAAGACGTGCTCGTTGATGAAGTAGAAGTACCAGAAACCGTGGACGTTGCCGATGGTGGGGTGGTTGCCGACCGGGTGTCCCTGGTCGGGATTGGCGAGGCCGACGAGGATGTGCCAGGGGGCGGCGATCAAAAGAAAGAGAAGGAAGCCGGAGACGGGCTTCAAGGCGCGCCAGCGGCGCCATTGGCCGGTAAGGAGCAGGTAGGGAATGGCCGCTCCGGCAAAGAAGACGGGAGCGATGAGGCCCTTGGTGAGCAGAGCCAGGGCGATGCAGGCCCACATCCAGTAAAAGCGGGTACTTGTGTCCGGACGGCCCGACTCCATGCCGGTGATGAGGCAGTAGAGGGCAAGGAGCAGAAAGAAGGCGAGTTCCGCCTCGGGAATGATGAAGCGTGTGAAGAGGAACGGTCCTATGGAGGTAAGCACGCCGAGGCCGGCATAGAGTCCGGCGCGGGGTCCCCAGGCGCGGCGCGCCCAGAGCCAGGCCAGCCAGGTGAGGCCGAGCATGGCCAGGGTGTTGGGCAGGTGGGTGGCAAAGACGTTTTCGCCGAAGATCTCGTAGGTTCCGGCGACCAGCCAGTAGGGCAGCGGCGGCTTCTCGATATAGCGGATGCCGTTGATGTAGGAGGTGATCAGGTTGCCGGTCTCGGCCATGCGCTGGGAGGCCTGGGCATGGGAGGCGTCGACATCGTCCATGAGCGGGGGCGAGAAGAGCGAGGCAAACTGCACAGCGATGAAGATGGCCGCGAAGAGCAGCCACGTGGCCAGCGTGGAGGGCGCGGATCGTGGGCGATCGTGCGTCCGGGTCCGGATTGTCGTCACGGAAGATGGCATTGCAACAAGGATAACAGCGGGGCTTGCGCCCCGCAGGGACTAGGGACTAGGGACTAGGAAACAGGGATCCGGTGGAAGTTGAAAAGTCGGTCTGGAGGGCGACAAAAGTGTCGGCGTGCAGTACGACAAAGAGCCCGATTCCCTACCAATTCGAGAGAAAGTCGGCCTGGGGATGGACGGAACAATGAAGAACGGACACCTGGAAGTCGGCAAAAGAGAGCAAAAGTCGGCGAAATAGGTCGAAAATAGGCGTATTTTGCGCCCTTTTGGCGTGGTTTTTGTACACAATTTTGCGTGCAGAATTGGCGGAATGCGGGGTACGGCGGCAGGCCGGGGGCTGGCAGGGCAGGGCTGGGTATCCTGAACCGGGTATTGGGATGGGATGAGTTTCCGGGTTGGCGAACTGCGGGTGCTTCGGCAATTCGGTTAACGCAGGGGCGTTCCAAATACTGATCCCCGGTGCTTGCGGGCAAAAGCTGAGGGCTTCATACTCCCGGGACGAGCGTGAGGACTTTAGCGATCGCTGCAATGATGTCGCCGGCCATCGCGAAATGGGAAGCGGTCGACGAAATCTGGCCTTGGAAGGTCTTGAGGCCCTGATTGGTGTAGTTGATCTGCTTTAGCAGCGCGTCGAAGACCGCAGTATCCTGTGTGAGTTTATACAAATCGTCCTTCCTCAACACCTGGTCCACCTCCGGCTGCCATGCGTTCAATGCCTCGATAGCTGTCGCATCCATCGTGCTGTCGAGTTCTGCCTGAATCTTTTTATACAAGTCCTCATAGGCCGCTCTTACATCGGGGGTAAGCGGGATGGAGGGGTTGGCAGGGAGGTTGCCTACAGGCGGTGTGGTCACGGTTTTGCTCCTTCGAGATCAATTTGTCGGCAGCGATGAGTAGAACTTGCCGAGGTTGCTTCCCACCTCGGCGAGCTCTGCCAGCTTGTCTTTCAAGGTTTCGGGATTGTTATGTTGCGCCTCGGCGGCTACGGCATGATGGGTCAGTGCCAGCTTGTCGATGGCCCCGCGAAGAGATGTGAGCTTCTCATTGGCTTCCCGCTGCTGCCGGGCAATCTCGGGCAGTCTCATGATCTCCGCGCGGTGCTCCTGCGGATTCACATTCTTACCAGGCTGTTCGTCCTCGAGGATGAACTGCTTTTCAAGGTTGAGAATTCGGTCGTAGTCGCGTTTTTCAAGGCCTTGAAGCGTTTGAATGTCGTCAGCAAGAGCCTTGCAGAGGGCCTGAACATGTGGGTCCATCTCCTCGATTTTTCCCGGCAGCTCCTTCTCAACCGCCCGGTTCACCAGAAACTGTCCGAGCGCGTTGATACCGGTGCTGATGCCGTTCCTGACTTCCGGCGAAAGGAGTGGAGCGGCAGTGGACGCTGTGGACGAAGTAGTCGTGCTGGTCGAGCCCGAGACTGTGGTGACGGTGGTTTCGGTTGTGGAGGCTGTGGCTGCGGCGATTCCGAGGACGTTTTCAATCGACGGCGCCAGGTAATTGCCAAGGGATGTCAAGTTGCTTCCCACGGACTTTGAAGCCGCGTCCAGTTCCGGGGAGTCGGTGCCCTTGGTGATTTCGATCAGGGACTTGGAGTAAACCTGGAGAGCCGCCAGTACCGCAAGCCTTGATTGAATATCTTTCTGCGAGAGCAGCTCCGGGGTGTTGCGCGGATTGTAAGTGGCGTCCTTGTTTTTGTACGCAATAACCGCTTCGTAATCGGCGCGCAGATCATCAAGGGCCACGGCGTCGCGATATGCGGCAGCCGATTGGTCGACGACAGGAGCGATGGCGGCTGAAAGGGCGGTGCTGTGCTTGGCGAGGGGCGAAAGACAACCGGACGTGGAGAGGGTCAAAAACAAGATCAGCGCCATTGCGCCGAGGCGCGAATGGTGGCTGGAAAGCATGGATGAGCTATGGTCCAGCTTGCTATTCATGGTTGCATGGGAAACCCAGGCTAATGTTTTGTCAAGACAAAATCTGCTCTTTGTATTGAATGTTTGTCTGCTCCCGACGGCAGAGGCGTGGTACAAGTTATGTGGAGCAAGAGGAGGATTTCCATGTCAAAGCGGATCGTGTTTTGTGCGGATGGGACTTGGCAGGCCCCTGTGAACAACACCAATGTTTACCGGCTCTATAAGGCGTTGACAGTTGCTGCGGACCAGGTGACTTTTTACGACGATGGCGTAGGCGCAGACGCCACGGGGCTTGACCGGCTCCTCGACGGTGCATTTGGTCAAGGGATTCTCCAGAAGATACAGGACGGCTACACGAAAATAGCCCATGTGTATGAACCGGGCGACGAGATATTCCTCTTTGGGTTCAGCCGAGGAGCGTATACGGCCCGGAGCCTTGCCGGGATGATCGCAATTTGCGGCCTGCCGACAGGGACTTTCAGCGACAATTGCGTCACGCAGGCGTTCGCGGCCTACCGCGAACGTGATCCGGTGAAGAGGGCTTCGATCCTTGCCGGGTTGGGGGCGTGCGGCCTTGGAGCGGCGACGATCCAGATGGTCGGGGTGTGGGACACGGTGGGTTCACTGGGAATCCCTGCGATCTTCGGAGAAGTGGACTACAAAACCTATGGTTTCCTCGATACGCAGCTGCATCCGGACATTAAGAATGCTTACCAGTGCCTCGCAGTGGACGAAAAGCGGATGCAGTTTCCAGCGACGCTGTGGACCTCGGCCCCAGTGGCCGGCCAGACGATGGAGCAGGTATGGTTTTCCGGTTGCCACGGCGACGTAGGCGGAGGAACGGCACAGGGCGCAGGTGTGGATGCGGGGACCCGGCTGTGCGACATTACGCTGGGGTGGATGTTGGCCAAGGCGCGGGCGCTAGGTGTGACGATTGGCCCTGCAATCGTTGCGCAGTATGGGACATTTCCTGCGGAAGTTGCTCTCGACGCGATTCGGGAGACATGGACTCCGAAGGATGGGCCGCCGCGTCTGCGCGCAATTGCTCCGGACGCCGAGGTCTCGAACAGTGTCGCTGTGCGTGTGCAGTATGCCCTTACTTATGTGCCCGGAAGCCTGAAAGTGGACAATGGAGCGTTGGGGGATGGGTATTCGGTGGTGGCGTTGGTCGACGAGAACGCTTTCTTGACTAATTTTCCCGGTTCTGTGGCCTCGTGAGAGCTATGCAGGTAGCTGGGCGCGGATTCTGCCGGGGTTAAAGAGGCTGCGGAAAGACTCGGGATTTCGGGTGAAGTGGGCGGAAAGCGTCCCTGCGGGTAGTGTCCTATTTGTGCGTTGCCGGTATGGGGCGCGGAGTGTTCAAAATTGGACATCTTTATTTGTTAAGCAGCGGTAAAAGATTGCAATGCCCGATTTCTCCCTGGATTATGCTTGCCCTGTTTGCCAAGCGCAGCCTAAAGAAAAGTGCACGTTGAGCACTGGCGCTCCGCGTTTTGAATCTCATATTGAACGCAAGTGGATCGCCCAGGATCACCACCGCAAACGCACAAAACCACCGCCAGCAGCGGAACACCAGGACAGCAGCTCCCGCCGTGGATGAATGGATGGGTTAAAACTCATCCCTGCCAGCCCGCGTTGATTTTGTTGACTTTATGCGGGGGTTGAAACCCCCACCTCCCTCAGGGGCGATAAAAAAACATAGGCGATTATGCACTTGACAACACCTTGAAGGCGGGCGATTAGCGAAAGGATTGGGAACGGTCTGCCAGGGCTATTTCTTCTGGGTTTTCTTCACCGGAACCGCCTTTGCTTCTTTGTCTGGCGGCTTGGTCTGAAGTGCTCGGCGCATCATCCGGTTGAATTTAACCGATGACATTCTCAACTCGCTCTCTTCCGTCTTCACCTGTACACGTCCTTTCTATGGTCGATGTCGAGTACAACCACGAGATCACCTCGAACTACATACAAAATCCGATAATCACCGGATCGTATCCGGTATACCCGCTCCTCGCCGTTCATCATACCCTGAATCAGTTTTGAAGTCGGCGGGTATGGATCAAATGCAAGCTGCTTAATCTTGTTAACGATCTGCTTCCGTACTTTCTGCGGAATCTTCCGTAGATAATCGAGAGAGTGCGGAGCGTAGGCAAATCCACAGTATTTTGACATAGGCTCTCAGGCCAGCAACTTGTTCAACTCTTCGTCTAGTGCGGCCCCGGATACCAACATGCCCGGATCAGCGTCAATCTGCTTGAGCCTCGTTTTAGCTACTTGGATGTCCCGCTTATCTTCCTTGTTGTCATCCTCCTCCCATAATTCCCTGAAACTCTCGCCCAAGTTATCCTCCATCGTTTTTACGCTAGCAGTTGCGTTTTCGATTTCTTCATGCTGCTTGATGATGGCTTTTCGTACATTAGGTGGAGGAATCGGTACTTCGATGTCAAGAAACACATCATCGTCAATGCTCCTGCGTCTATCGGCGGGGCTTCCATCCATCTTAGATTTGTAAACCTCTCGCATCATGGGCGACCGAAGCAGAAGGTCTAAGAACGCAACCTCAATATCTGCCCGTTTAAGTTTCCAAACAGCGTAGTACGGACTGACAGCGGCAAAGTCGTATTTCGTCTGGAATCCGAGTGGACCTTCGTCTATCGGGACGCCTATAACAAGTTCGTTCCGATAGACCTTCCGGTACTTGGAAATGTCTAGGCTGGCAACCCGCTTATTGAATTTCTCCGTTTGATCGATTAGGCCATGCTCCATCGTGCAGGACATGATGGGGGCATCCATTACGACACCTATTTTATCGGTGCCCGATTTCTCCAGCAGTTCGCCCAGTTTTATCGTAGGGTACTTGAGTGCCGACTGCTGATCTCGATAATATGCGGCGCTGAGTTTGTATTCGTTGGCCTTCACCTTGTTCACATCAATCTTCGTGATGCCGAGCGACATCAAGTAATCACTAGCCTGATGGTCTAAATTGTTCTCGGACAAGATCAGCTCCAAGTCGTTCGCGCCTGCTATTCTCCGGCGACGTTTGTCTAATGTGTAGCCATCGTTGCGAACGTCGAAAAACCAAAAGTGCCCCTTGGTGCGAGATGCCTTCGCGTCAGTGAAATACAGTATGTCGGCCTTGGCGCGGTTGTACGGCTCAAACGCACCGCGCGGCAGCGATACAACGCTCTTCAGGGTTGCGTTATCAAGCAGATACTTCCTCACTGCTTCGTATGCGCCATCATTCGTATTAGACAAAAAGCCTTCGGGAACAATGATTGCCATGCGCCCACCATCTTTGAGCGAGCGGAAACAATTCTGTGGGCAAATGATGTCGCCATTCCTGCTTGGAATCGCATATTTGTCGCCATACCTTGTCTTTTGAGCGAAGGGCATATTCGTGAGAACGATCTCAAACTCATCATCTATCGGGCTCGCCAAGCTGTCACGGCGCTGGACGTTATTATGCCCATCGCCAGCAAGGATCATGTTCATCTTGGCAATGCTCGCGGCTTTGGTGAGGTCGCTCCCATAGACAGTGTTCCGACGAAGGGTCCGAATGTTGCCAGCGTTGCGAGGCATCGTATCCATGAGGTACTTAAACGCAACAATGAGCATCCCGCCCGTTCCGCAAAATGGGTCGAATATCCTCTCCCCGATTTCCGGTCTGACGAGTCTCACCATTGTCTTGACGATATGGCGCGGCGTGAATATCTCTCCTAAATCGGTCGGATTGTGGGCGCTGTACGAGCGGATGAAATACTCAAAAGCATCCCCTTTAATGTCGGCGTTTATATCCGTCAACTGCAACCCATCCAGCAGGTCAACAATCTGTTTTAGATTGTCAGGATGCTTGATCTGCAATGGCTGGAATATGTTCTCATCCTTATATGCACCAGCGAACCATTTCAGCACTGTGTCACTAACATAGCTCAGGAGTTCCTTGCCTTTTTTGTTCTTAAAGTAATCCCATCTATAGGCGGGATCGATGCTAGACTTTTCGCCCTGCTGTTCCTTGATGTCTTCGATCTCGCTCAGCACTTTTAGGAAGAGGATATTCGCAAATTCAGTGAACCGCTCTAGTCCCTTTTGCAAGCCCTCTTCCCGCAACAGATCATTGACTGTAGAGAATATCGAGATCAGTTCGGCTCTGGACTTGATTACACGTTTGCCCAGCGTGCTGATTTCATTTGTCGCAAGGAATTTCAGGGCCAACGCTTCCCTGATTAACTCGTCTAACTCTTCGCCATTGACCATGAGCGGCTTGGCAAACTTGGTATGGATAGTCTTGGTAAAAACGCCATCCGTTGCGAACACAATAGGGGCATCCAGCTTCTCTGCATAGCCCACGCCCTGTATCAGAGCATCGTAAATGTTCCGGCCCCTTCGCTTAGCCTCAATAACAGCTAACGGCGTGTTTGAGTTCGTGGGGTAGAGAACATAATCTGGAATCTTGCCTTGGAGCATGTGGCGTTGCTCTTCCGTCTTAACGCGCTGCTGGAACACATTCCGAAGCGCAGAATGTGGATCACGATGCCAGCCAAGATTGTTTAGCTGGTTGTCGATCAAGACCTCAGTATCGCGTTCAACGTTTAGCAGCGACATTGCTAAACCCCTTCGCTTAATACGGTCGCATCTCCGCTTTTCGGCGTTCTCAACATCAGCCGCTTGCCTTCCATGCCCTTGATGCCTTGCACTGTACGTTCCCCATCCGTCAGCTTGCGGGTGTTGTACTTGTGGTCCAGTTCCGCGAAGTAGAGAGCTGTGTGCTTGCGGCTGATGTGGTGGTGGGTTCCGTCAATGCTGCGCTTGCTGTTCCCGAAAAATCCCTCAACCGTATTCGTGCTGGCCAGCCTTCCGGTTTTGCGGTCAAAACGAGCATACTCCTCTTCGCTGTGGTTTACCCTATCATGCGAAGTGAACTCGCGTCCAGCCTCCACATAGAGCGGCGATTCATCGGTATTCAGGTGTCCCGTTGCCGCCGCATTATCCTTGAGCAGTTGTGTGATGGCCCTGCCCGTCACCGAATCCACTACACGCGAACGCACACGACCACCCCGTTCAACGAGCGATACGACCGGGGTCTTGTTCCCTTTGTAGGCGCGGCCCTTGCCATGTATTCTACCCCCGATGTACGTCTCATCGGCTTCGATTGTGCCGCCGAGTTTACTATGAGGGAACAGGTCCATCAGGGCGAATCGGATGCGTTGGCAGAGGAACAGCGCCGTGTTGTAGGAACCGATCTCAAGCTGCCGTTGCAACTGGAGAGCCGACACCTGCGTCTTGCTGGCGCACATCATGTAGAACCCGATCAGCCATTTGTTGAGGGGGACGTGGGAATCCTCCATGACGGTTCCGACGCGCACAGTAAACGACTCCCGGCACTCCGCGCACTTGTACAGCCCAAGGCGAATCTTCTTCGCCTTGTTCGCCGTCAGTGAGTAAAGGCGCTTGGCGTCTGCGTTGCCGCAATGAGGGCAGAAAGGGCCATCGGGCCAGCGAATTTGCTCAAAATACCGAATAGCCGCCTCTTCCGTTGAGAAACGGGATGTGACCGAGAGAAGCGTAAGGTCTTTGCCGACTTGTGTTTGGCTCATCATGCTTTTAGAATAGACCTAATCGTTGGTGTTGTCAAGTGCATAATCGCCAAAACATAGATAGGTGAAGCTATCCCACCTTAGGCGCAAAGACAGGAACGCGCCGAAGATGGGGCACCCGGAGAACGCACAGCGCCGGGGCTTCGAGGGGTGGTCGTGTATCTTGGCCGGAGAGATAGATTCCTGCTCACGGAGAGTGCTTTAGACCATGCCTACTTTTGCCGCTATCGATGTCGGTTCCAATTCCTGCAGGTTGAAGATTGCGAAGGTGGTGGCGCACCAGTTGCGGACGGTGCACGAGGAACGGGAGGTGACGCGGCTGGGGGCCAGCGTGTTCGAGTCGGGGCTGGCGTCGCCGGAGGCGATGGCGGCGACGCTCAGGGTGCTGAAGCGGTTTCAGCGAGCGGCGCAGGCGCATGGTGTGGACAAGATTCGGGTGGTGGCGACCTCGGCGATGCGGGATGCGCGCAACGCGGCGGCGTTTCAGGCGTGGGTGAAGGCGGAGACGGGCTGGACGATGGAGGTGATCTCGGGCCTGGAAGAGGGACGGCTGGTCCACCTGGGGGTGATGGGTTGGGAGCCGGGCGTGGGCGGGCGAGTGCTGCTGGTGGACCTGGGCGGAGGGAGCTGCGAGATTACGCTGAGCGAGCACAAGCGGATCAAGGAGACGATCAGCGTGCCGCTGGGGGCGGTGCGGCTGACGGAGGAGTTTCTGACCGAGGACCCGGCGCCCGCGGAGGGACTGGCGCGGATGCGGCGGTGGATTGGGCGGGAACTGAGGCGGGCGCAGCGGAGGATTCAGCCGGCGGGCGTGGGGCTGGCGATCGGAACGTCCGGGACGGCGGCGGCACTGAGCGTGGCTTGCGCGGCCGGAGGAAAGACGAACGGAGGCAAGTCAGCGAGCCAGCGGGTGAGCAGGTCAGCAGGGATGGCGGCGACGCGCGAGGTGCGCAAGCTGGCTACCAAGTTGGCCAAGATGACGCTGCCGGAGCGCGAGGCGGTGGAGGGGATTGGACCGCGGCGGGCGGAGATCATCGTGGCCGGGGCGGAGGTTTTCGCGGAACTGCTGGAGAGCTTTGGACTGGCGGGGTTTCGCTACTCGCCGCTGGGGCTCAAGGACGGGATTCTGGCGCAGATGCTGGCCGAGCAGGACGCGCGGACCACGGCGCACCGGGAGTTTGAACACGAGCGGTGGGAGAGCGTGCTGGCGACGGCGCGGCGGTACGGGGTCGATCCCCGGCAAGCCGAGCCGGTGCGGGCGCACGCGGTGCAACTGTTCCGGGAGCTGAAGGCGCTGCACGAGCTGCCGGCGGAGTATGAGAGCTGGCTGGCGGCGGCGGCGATGCTGCAGGACACGGGCAAGTTCATCAACCACCAGGGACACCACCGGCACACGCAGTACATTGTGTCGAGTTCGGAAATCTATGGGTATACGCAGGTGCAGCGGACGACGGTTTCAGCGCTTGCGCGCTACCTGGGCAAGAGCCGACCGCAGCCGGGGGACAGGGCTCTGAGGAATATTCCGGCCGAGGAACACAAGCACGTACACCGGGCGGTGGTGCTGCTGCGGCTGGCGGTGGCGCTGAACCAGGACCGGGCCAGCGACGTGCTGCGGGTGGCGGCGAAGGTGTATCCAAAGCGGGTTTACCTGGAGTTGGAGCCGGGGCGGACAGGGGCGGAGCTGGAGCTGTGGAGTGTGCGCAAGGAGGCGGGCTACTTCCGCGAGGTCTTTGGGCGGGAGCTTTTTGCGGCGCTCAAGTAGATGGAGCGGGCCGTGCGGGGATCGATGAGCCACTGGAGCAGGGGCGGATGGCGGTCCAAGTCGATGCGGGCAATGGAGCCCTTTCTCATGCGGATGGCGGCGCCTCCGTTGCCGGAGACCAGGCGGCCGAGGAACTGGAAGACGTTGGGGTTGTGGCCTACGGCCAGCACGCCCTCGCGATCGGCGTATTTGGCCAGAAGGTTCTGGAAGGCGGCGTAATCGGCGCCGGGCCCGAGGGCCGGACTGATCTCGACCTTGGCGTCGTAACCCAGCTCGGTGCCCACAAACTGCGCGGTTTGCAGGGCGCGCTTCAAGGGGCTGGAGACAATCACATCAATCTGCACGTCGAGCGCGCTGAGCACCCGCGCCATGAGGATGCACTGCTCCTTGCCCTCCTTGATGAGGGCTCTTTTCTCGTCGAGAAGTGCATTTCCACGGCGAAGTCCGGCACTGGCATGACGCATGAGGTAGAGGTTCATGGGGGACGGTCCGGCGAAGTCAGGCGGGGTCTGCCGGCTCCTTGAGGGATGATAATAACACGTTTTAGTAGCATCCAAATGGGAATATCCGCGAGGTTTTTTAGCGGGTCTGGTGCTGAATCGGCAAAGCTTGTGGAGCAAAGTCCGCTAATGGGAAGGTCGCCCAGCCTGGCGCGGGGTTGGCCGGCGGTTGCGTGCGCTCAGTCGGCGGCGTTGGCTTTTTTTGCGGCGGCCTTTGCGGGCGGCCTTGCGGCGGGTTTGGGGATGGCGTCGAGGTCCACTTTGCCCTCGGCCAGTTGCATCAGGAAATCCTGGCTGGAGAAGGGTTTTGCGTCCTTGAGCAGCTTGCCGGCGCGGATGTAGCTGCCGTCAGGCTGCTGGAGGCGGGCCTTGACGGTGTCGGCGAGATAAGCGGGGAGGATTTCGTCGTGGATGCGGGCCAGGGCGGCCGCGTCTCGGACCGGGAAGGCGACCTCGCAGCGCTCGAAGAGGTTGCGTGGCATCCAATCGGCGGAGCCGAGATAGATTTCGTCGTTGCCGCCGTTGGCGAAGTGGAAGATGCGGGAGTGCTCCAGAAAACGGCCGACGATGGAGCGGACGCGAATGCGGTCGGAGAGGCCCTTGACACCGGGACGCAGGATGGAGAGGCCGCGGACGATGAGGTCGATTTCGACGCCAGCCTGCGATGCCTGGTAGAGGGCTTCGATGACGGAAGGCTCGAGCAGGGAGTTCATCTTGGCGACGATGTGGGCGGGACGGCCGGCCTGGGCGTGTTCCTGCTCGCGGCGGATGAGGCGCAGGAAGCTTTCGGCCATGGTGAGCGGGGCGACCATCAGGGGGCGGTAGTCGTCGATCTCGGCATGGGCGGTTAGGTAGTTGAAGACCATGTGCACGCGCTCGGTGATCTGCGGATCGGAGGTGAGCAGGCTGAGGTCGGTGTAAAAGCGGGCGGTGACGGGGTTGTAGTTGCCGGTGCCGAGATGGCAATAGCGGCGGGTTTGGCCGTCCTCGTCGCGGCGGACGAGCATGGCCAGCTTGCAATGGGTTTTGAGGCCGACGACGCCATGGAAGACCTGCACGCCGGCGTCCTCCATGCTGCGCGCCCAGCGGATGTTGGATGCCTCGTCGAAGCGGGCCATGAGCTCGACGACCAGCGTGGTTTCCTTGGTGGCGGCGGCCTCAGTGAGCGCCTCGAGCATGGGCGAGTCCTCGCTGGTGCGATAGAGGGTCTGCTTCATGGAGACGACGTTGGGGTCCTCGGCGCCCTGCTGGATGAAGTCGACCACCGGATCGTAGGAGTCGTAGGGGTGGTGGAGCAGGACGTCGTGCAGGCGCAGCTCGTCGAAGATATTGACGGACTTGCGGCTCAGTTTGAGGGATTTGGGCGTGAAGGGCGGGAACTTGAGGTCCGGACGCCGCACGTCGCTATAGAAGAACATGAGCCGCGATAGATTCACCGGGCCCTCGCCGCTGAAGACCTGATCCTCTTCCAGTTCAAAGTTGACGCGCAGGCGCTCGACGATCTCCGCATCGGCTCCGGTCTCGATTTCGAGGCGCACCGCATCGCCCTTGCGGCGATTGTGGAGCTCGACGCGGATGGTTTCAAGCAAGGAGCGCGCTTCCTCCTCCTCAAAGTAGAGGTTGGAGTTGCGCGTGACGCGGAAGGCGGCGTGGGCCAGGACCTCGTAGCCGCGGTACATGCCGGCCAGGTTCTGGGCGATGAGGTCCTGCAGCAGCAGGTAATCGAAGCAACCGTCGCAGCTGGGCAGGCGGACGAAGCGGGCCAAGGCGCGGGGCACGGTGACCACGCCCAGCACCTGCGGGCCGGAGCTGCGGCGTTTGGCGCGGAGCAGCAACGCCAGACAGAGAGCCTTGTTGAGAACGCGCGGAAAAGGGTGGGCCGGGTCGATGGAGATGGGGGTCAGGAGCGGATCGACTTCGCGCAGGAAGTAGCTCTGGGCAAAGGCGCGGGCGTCGTCGTCGAGTTCCTTCCACCCCAGCAGGCGGACATGCTGCTTGCGCAGCTCGGGGAGCAGTTGCTGGTTCCAGCAGCGGTACTGATCGGCGACGAATTCGTGAATGTCGGCGGTGAGGACGGCGAGGGACTCATGGGGGCGGAGGCCGTCATAGCCGGGTTCGCGGTAGCCGTCCTCAATGCGCTGCATGAGGCCGGCCTGGCGCACCTCAACGTATTCGTCCAGGTTGTTGGCGGTGATGGCCAGGAACTTGACGCGCTCCAGCAGCGGATTGGAAGGGTCCTCGGCTTCTTCAAGGACACGCCGGTTGAACTGCATCCAGGAGTGGTCCCGGCCGTTGAATAGCTTCTGTTTTTGTGTGGTTCGGGCCATCGATTCCGTCCAGTGCGCCGTAGTTGGCAGTCTACAGCGTTATACCCGGTTTCGGCACCTGGGAAGGCCTGTCCCGGATGAAAATACCTCATCTGTCTTCGTTCTCCGCTACTGGTTTCACGTATAATCCCGCCATGTCTCGCATGAGCTCGCCCAAAACGCCGGACGTTTGCCGCAGGAGCGCGAGAAATCGACTGCCCGGGGCTGGCCCATCATGACGCGCGCCGGGAAATTTTGGCTGCGCGTCACCGAGGGCATAGCACTCAGCCAGCTCGGGAAGCAGTTCTGGGCCGACGCTCGTTCCAGCTACCGGCTGTATTCGCGGGAAATCGATTCCACGCGGACGCCCGGAATGGGAAGGGTCAAACACTTTTTCAACGTGGTCTCCCGGTTTTTGTGGGCTGTGATTGAAAAGCTGACTCCGGCGCGCCGCGTCCTGCTGTTGATTGCGCTGGTGCTCATCTTTTTGAACATGCAAACGGCGTGGCACAACAACAATGGCGAATTGATCAACTTCAGTTTCAACGGCTCCTTCTGGGGCGGCATGCTGCTGCTTGTGCTGCTGGTGCTGGAAGTCTCAGACCGCGTGGTGATGAAGCGCGACCTGCAGATCGCCAAGGAGATCCAGGCGTGGCTGTTGCCGCCCGGCCCGCCGCAGGTGCCGGGCCTGGAGATCGCGTTTGCCACTCGCCCCGCCAATACCGTGGCCGGGGATTACTACGACGTTTTTCCTCGTCCAGCCTCGTGTTCGCCTAGCGGCACATATCTAATCGTCATCGCCGATGTTGCCGGCAAGAGCGTGCCCGCAGCCATGCTCATGGCGACCTTCCAGGCCAGCCTCAAGACCCTTGCAGGCAT
Source organism: Occallatibacter sp. (assembly GCA_052326045.1). GTDB lineage: Bacteria > Acidobacteriota > Terriglobia > Terriglobales > Acidobacteriaceae > Telmatobacter. The sequence continues at coordinate 53,802 of JBKQRH010000054.1, forward strand.
CTCCAGCTCGTTAATCGATCTGGTCGTCCGCATGAACAAATACGCGTGCGGCAACAGCCAGAATGGACGCCGGTTCACCACCACATTCATCGCCGAGTACGACCCCGCCTCCCGCGGCTTGATCTACGTCAACGCCGGACACAACCCGCCGATCCTGCGCCGCCAGACAGGAGCCATCGAGCGCTTGCATGCGGGCGGCATTCCGCTCGGAATCCTGGAGGACGCACCTTACGAATCGGGGATGGTCACGCTCGGGAGCGGCGATTGGCTGGTCATCTTCACCGATGGAGTCACCGAGGCGGAAAATGGCCGCGCCGAAGAATATGGGGAAGCGCGTCTGATGGCTATGCTGTATGCCAACCTGGCGGCGGCGCCGCAGGCGCTGTTGAACGCCATCATGTTGGATACCGATCGCTTTACCGCCGGCGCTCCGCAACACGATGACATCACTCTCATGCTGCTGAGGGTCAGCTAGGCGCACCGGCACCCAAGCGCTTTTTCGG
>JBKQRH010000055.1:0-3472 GCA_052326045.1 Occallatibacter sp.
CCGTCGCGTTCCCGGCGGGCCATGTTCATCGTTCCGGCGGTAGCCATTTCGTCCAGCGAGGCACACCGGCTGTTCAGGGCGATGTTCCCGCGCTCAGCCTGCGCGATGGACAGCAAATCGCTGCGCACGCCGGTAAGGCTGATAGCCTGGGTGGGCGAGGTGCCGGGATCGCTGCTAGGCATTTGCTTCAAATAGAGGTAGTAGATGCCGATGGCCAAGGCGGCGGTAACAAGGAGACCAGCTAGGGCTTTCATGACTTTATTGTTTCCCCCTGTTCGTGCCGGTTCAAGCGATTCCGTGACCTGGCGTGCAATTGGTAACACCCCCTGGAGATTTCGGCTGGGCCAAACCCAGCGTGTGCTAAGCTCAAATTGACGCCGCCCCTCTCCGGGTAAACCCTCCCCTCCGGACAGAACCATGTCTGTTCTCTCCCAACCAGCCGAACCACATTCGATCGAGAAGTTGCGTGAGCAGGAACTCGAGGAAGCGCGTGCCATTCAAGGCGTCATGCTGCCTGGGCAGCCTTTGCGCACCGATTGCGTGACGATTTCGCATGAGTTCCAGCCTGCCGCGGAGGTAGGCGGGGATTACCTGGACTATTTCCTTCTTCCTGACGGTTTGATCGGCCTGTACCTTGGCGATGTATCCGGAAAAGGCCTTCCGGCGGCGCTCTATGCCGCGCTGGCGGTTGGGACGCTGCGCGGCGTTCACAAGACTGGCCAGCCCCCCGCCCGGGTCCTCTCCGTCCTGAACGAGAGGCTGCTACTCAGAGGCATACCGGGACGCCACAGCGCGATTCAGTACGCCATTATTGATTCGTTTCGCGCGCAGATGCGCATCGTGAGCGCCGGCATGCCCGGCCCCCTGCTCATCCGGAGTGGAGAATGCCGCGTGCTGCAACTTGCAGGCATTCCCCCAGGTTTCTTCAGCGGAGTGACTTACGACGAATTCACGCTGGACCTCGAGCCGGGCGATTCCATATTGTTTTGTACCGACGGACTGACCGATGCCCGGAACGTCCATGGGCAGGAATTTGATCTGGAGGGGCTCCAGGACGTCTGCCGCAGACATGCGGGCGAAGCCCCGATTGAATTGTTGAACCACGTCTTCTCGGCAATCCAGGAGTACTCCAAGCATTGCCGCCAGTGGGATGATATGACCGCTGCGGTGCTCCATTATGCCCCTTCCCCGGCACCGGAAGGCACGCGCCCTATTGCTCGATGAGCAAGCGCGTCACTCTTTTCATCTGACCCTTATGAGCTTTTTTAGTAAGAACGATTTTCTTGCTCTCACTCAGCTCAGCGACCAGCCAAACAATGTGAATGCAAGAAACAAGGTGAGCGAAGCCAGGCTTACGATGGCGAGGGTTTTCCCCTTGCCAAGGAGGGAGTCGCGGGTCTCGGCCTTGATACAGAGCACGACTACCACGATCAGCACACCGCCCCAGGAAATGGCGCTTGGCAAGCCGGGGTACTGCGAGAGCGCGGCAAGGGTCTTGTCCGACGGCTGATTAGCGGGAATCCACCAGGGAAGGATCGGCGCAAAACCTGCCGCAAGCACAAAAGCGAGAATCTTACGGCTGACCCAGCCCTTTATCTTGGTTACGGGTTTGGCCTTGCGAATCTTGCGCCAGACAAAGAACTCCCAAAGCAGCAGGGCGGCGGCCAGCGGCATCCACCCGTACAAGGAACTCTCCCGGTCGGCCCACAGCCAGCCACGGAAAAAAAGAAACGACGGGTGCATGGCAGACAGTCTCGGCAACAGAAACAGGCTGGCAACAGAATTGCCGATCGCCGCCAGGAGGAGCACGGCCAGACTGAACAGTTGAATCCACTCGTGCAGCGGCGCCCGGCCACACCGAGTGCATACGGGCCGCTCGGGGAAGATCCTTAATCCGCAATGCTCGCAATACACGGCGACCTCGCTTCGTTCCCTAGTGACGACACCCCGCAAGCCCACAAAGCCTATTGCAATGCGACAGCGCAGCCTACTGGTCCGAAGTGCAGGACATTGCAACCGAAGGGTCAATGAACAATGGGAGTGGTACGTTTCTCGAATGGACCGAACACTTTGCTACGGTCAAAGGCGTCGTCTATTATCAAAAGCCGGACATCCACATGCACTTTCTCTGGCCAGGAGCAGGAAACCTTATGTTTTCCAAGCACATCCGTGCAGCCATTCTTTTTCTCACGTCCCTTCTTGTGTTCTTCTTTGCAGCCTTCTCTGCGAGGGCTCAGGTGCAACGGCCTCCACTCACTGCGGAATGGATCTTTGGCAAAGAAGGCTCCAGCGTCGCGGAAGTCCCAGACTTCAAATGGCTGGCCGACAATTCCGCCATACTTTACGACACCCGCCAACCCGAAGCGCAGCGCACATTTGAGCGGTTTGACCCCATCACTCGCGAACGTCACCCGGCTCTCGACATGGCCAAAACGGTCGCTTCCCTCAAGTCCCTGGATCCGTCCACGGAAATCAAGGAAGCACTTCCCTGGCCGGACTCGTTCGACGGCAATGGCCAGCAGGCCCTGTACATCTTTCTTGGCGACATTTTTCTTCTTGATCTCTCGGGCTCTTCCTTCACGCGCGTCACCAATACCCCCGCGGAGGAAAAAGACGTCCAATTCTCTCCCGACGGGCGCCTCCTTTCCTTTGTGCGTTCCAATGACCTGTATGTCTACGACATCGCCGCAAAAAAGGAGACGCGTCTCACCTCTGACGGCTCGGAAACGCTTCTGAATGGCACTCTTACCTGGGTCTACTGGGAAGAAATCTTCGGCCGCCGCGATATCGGCTGCTGGTGGTCGCCCGACTCCCGTTCTATCGCCTTTCTACAGACGGACCAAGCCGAAGTCTCCGATAGCACCTTCGTCGATTTTCAGCCCGTCGATGAACGCATCGTTCATCAGCGTTATCCGAAGTCCGGCGAGAAAAATCCTCGAGTCCGCGTCGGCGTTACCGAAGTCTCCAATCCGCAGACCCGTTGGGTAAATCTTGGCGCGGAGCCTTTCGAGTGGATTTTGCGACTGAAGTGGCTGCCTGATTCCGAGCGCCTGAGCATTCAAACCATGCTCCGTTCACAGAAAGAGAGTCGCCTGGACTTCATCAACGTCAAGACCGGCGAGCGCAAGCACGTCTTCACGGAAAGCGATCCCGCCTGGGTCAATGTTACCGACGACCTCTACTTCCTTCCCGGCGGCCGTTACTTTCTGTGGGCTTCCGAGCGCGACGGCTTCATGCATCTCTATCGCTTCACCATGAATGGCACCCTTGTCAACCAAATCACCAATGGCAACTGGGCCATGGCCTCCTCTGGCGACGTCTACTGGGTCCGCCAGGCGGTTGCCGGCATTGACTCTGAAAATGATTGGGTGTACTTCACCGCGCTCAAGGATTCTTCCATCGAGCGCAATCTCTACCGCGTGAAAAGCGACGGCTCCGGGCTCACGCGCCTCTCCGCCGAGTCCGGCGTCCA